>CAZFPR010000238.1:1179-1515 GCA_964521045.1 uncultured Hyphomicrobiales bacterium | reverse complement strand
ACGTAGAGGGCCGGCCATAAGCGGGTGCGGTGCGAGGCCGCGCCCTTTTCATTTCTACAGTCACGAGGCAGTCGAAGATGGCGAACACGCCGCAAGCAAAGAAGCGCATCCGTCGCAAAGCCAGCCGCACGGAAGTGAACCGGACCCGCGTCAGCCGCATCCGCACCTTCGTCAAACAAGTGGAAGCGGCGCTCGAGGCCGGGGACAAGGATCAGGCCAAGGTCGCGCTCGCCCGGGTCCAGCCGGAGCTGTCGCGCGGGGTCGCCCGCGGCGTGCTTCACAAGAACACCGCTTCGCGGAAATTGTCGCGTCTGACCCGGCGTCTCGTCGCGCTCG
>CAZFPR010000238.1:0-1169 GCA_964521045.1 uncultured Hyphomicrobiales bacterium | reverse complement strand
CTAAGCGTTTCAACTCCATTCGAAAGCGCCCGGCGTCCTTGGCCGGCGGGCTTTTTCATGCCCGTCGCACCTGCTTCGGAGAAGTCACTGATTCGTCGCGATTCGCGGTTGCACCGATTCGGACGAAGTTAGCTAAGCGGCTGTGTTTCCACGCAATTACAGACAAGACGACGCAGTTCTGCGGTTTCTTGGTGTCAACCGAATTAATTTTCGTGACACATTTTTTTCAGCTTGATCAGACTCGATTCGAGTTCCAAAACGATCCTCCGGCGGGACGTATCTTTCGCCGGCATACAGCAAAATGACATCGAGCAGCGGCGTGCCTTGAGTGCTTTGCCGCGCGGGAGAGTTTTGCGCCTTGAGAAAAGCCCCGCCTCGAAGCGGCGGCGCGGTTAGAGGGGTGGGTGCGCGGTGCAGACACCGGCGAAGGAAGCAGCTTTGAATTCGGAAGTCGGAGCCGAGCCGCTCGCGGTCGCCTGGGAGGCGATTCGCGCGAATCTGCGCCGCGATTGCGGCGCGCGCACGTTCGACGGCTGGCTGCGGCCGATCTCGCTTGGCGGCTTCGATCCCGATTCGGGCGCGTTGCGCCTGCAGCTGCCGTCGCAATTCATGGCCGATTGGGTGCAGACCCATTTCGCCGAGCGGCTGTCGCTGGCCTTGCGCGCCGCGCTCCCGGAAATCCGGCAGATTCGCATCGGAGTGGGCCCAGGGGCGGCACGCACCGCCGCACTGGTCGAGATTCCCGCACCCGAGCCGGAGCCTATCCAACCCGCGCCCGGTCTCTATTCGGTCGCGCTCGAGCAGCGCTACCGGTTCGAGAATTTCGTCATCGGCAAGGCCAATGAGGTGGCGTTCAACGCTGCCCGCACTCTCGCGAGCGCCGACAAGGTCGCGTTCAACCCCTTGTTCATCCACGGCGGCACCGGCCGCGGCAAGACCCATTTGCTTCACGCCATCGGCCACGAATTCCTCCGGCTTCAGCCGCAGGCGCGGATCATCTACATGTCGGCCGAGAAGTTCATGGTCGAGTTCGTCGCGGCGCTCCGCGCCAACGAGACGATCCAGTTCAAGCAGCAGCTGCGCGCCGCCGATCTGCTGATGATCGACGACGTCCAATTCATCGCCGGCAAGGAATCGACCCAGGAAGAATTCTTCCACACGATGAACGA
>CAZFPR010000237.1:404-1517 GCA_964521045.1 uncultured Hyphomicrobiales bacterium | reverse complement strand
GCGTCTGGAAGTTCAAGAGCGCTTCCAGGCGGCCCTGGCTGATTTCCGGCTGATACGGCGAATAGGCCGTGTACCAGGCGGGGTTCTCGAAGATGTTGCGTTGAATGGCGGGCGGCATGGTCGTGCCGTGATAGCCCTGCCCTATGAGCGAGGTCAGAACGCGGTTCTTGTTAGCGGTCTGGCGCAGCTTGTCGAGAGACCGTCGTTCAGAAAGCGACTTACCGAAGTCGATGCGTTCAGACTGCCGGATCGATTGGGGAACGGTTGCGTCAATCAGAGCATGAAGATCCGGCACGCCCAGCACGGCGAGCATGTCGGCAATCTCCTTTGCCGAAGGTCCGATATGCCGGTTGGCGAAGTCGTACGGATCGTATTTCTCAGCAGCCATTGTGCCGCTCCTCAACCGGTGAGTTTTGCATAGGCTTCTGCGTCGAGTAAGGTCTCAAGATCGGCGACGTTGGCGAGCCGCATTTTGTAAAGCCAGCCGCCAGCGGTCGGATCGGCGGTCACAATCGCCGGATCTTGCACCGCCGATTGATTGACTTCGACCACCTCCCCGTCGAGCGGAGCGAACACATCCGACGCGGTCTTGACCGATTCGACGACCGCGGCGGGTGCACCCTTTTTCAGTTTTGCGCCCACTTTCGGAAGCTCGACGAACACGAGGTCTCCAAGCAGTTGCGAGGCGTAGGGCGTGATTCCGACGGTGGCGATATCACCCTCGAGTTTCAGCCACTCATGCTCTTCGGTGAATTTCAGCATGGAAATCTCCTGGTGTGATGACGGGATGCACGCGTCACGTGCGGCGGTGGTAAGCGTGCGGGACGAACGGCAGCGCCACGATTTCCGCATCGAGCGGCGCGCCGCGAACAACGAGCTTGACCGGCGTGCCAGGCGTTGCGTGCTTTGATTGCACGTAGCCCATGGCGATGGGGCGTTTCAGCGATGGCGAATAGCCGCCTGACGTAATGTGCCCGATTGGTGTTCCGTCATGGGAGAGAACCTCCGTGCCATCGCGCGCCGGCGCCCTTCCGACCGGCAGAATTCCGGCGCGCAACCGCGACGGCCCCTCGCGCAATTCGCGCTCTATGCGCTCGGCTCCCGGAAAGCCTC
>CAZFPR010000237.1:0-394 GCA_964521045.1 uncultured Hyphomicrobiales bacterium | reverse complement strand
GACCGCCTGCGGCGCTTCCGGATCGACCACACGAGGCCCGCTTCGATGGGCGAGGTCGTATCATCAAGCTCGTGTCCGTAGAGGCACAGCCCGGCTTCGAGCCTGAGCGAGTCGCGGGCGCCTAATCCGCAGGCGCGGACAGATTCAGAGCCCAGCAGCACCTGCCAGAGTCTCGCGACGTCGCTGGAATCGACGAAATTTCATAGCCGTCTTCGCCCGTATATCCGGATCGGCTGACGAAGCACGCGCACCCGGCGATGACGGCCTCTCCCGCCTGCATGAAGCCGAGGTCCGCCGCACGGGGCCAGAGGGCCGCCAAGACCTCGGCCGCCTTCGGACCTTGCAGAGCGAGCAAGGCGGCATCGGGCAACACGTCAAGCCGCACGGTCTTCGG
>CAZFPR010000236.1:0-1537 GCA_964521045.1 uncultured Hyphomicrobiales bacterium | reverse complement strand
GCATCTCCTATTTCTACAAGCACGAGAGCTGCGGCCAGTGCACGCCGTGCCGCGAAGGAACCGGCTGGATGTGGCGCGTGCTCACGCGCATGGCCGAAGGCCGCGCGCAGAAGAAAGAGATCGATCTGCTCTTGGACGTCGCAGGGCAGGTTGAAGGCCACACCATCTGCGCGCTCGGCGACGCCGCGGCGTGGCCGGTGCAGGGCCTCATCCGCCACTTCCGGCACGAAATCGAAAAGCGCATCGACGACTATGCGGCAAACCCGCATAGCGACTCTGTGCTTCAGGCGGCGGAGTGAGCGCGATGGCGAAACTCATCGTCGACGGCAAAGAAATCGAAGTACCCGCGGAGTTCACGCTGCTGCAAGCCTGCGAGGCGGCAGGCGCGGAAATCCCGCGCTTCTGTTTCCACGAGCGGCTTTCGATCGCCGGCAACTGCCGCATGTGTCTGGTCGAGCTGAAAGGTTCGCCGAAGCCGGTCGCCTCTTGCGCCTGGGCCGTGCGCGATTGCCGTCCGGGCCCGAACGGCGAGCCGCCGGTCGTCAACACGAAGACGCCGCTCGTCAAGAAAGCGCGCGAAGGCGTGATGGAATTCCTGCTCATCAACCATCCGCTCGATTGCCCGATCTGCGATCAGGGCGGCGAGTGCGATTTGCAGGATCAGGCGATGGCCTATGGCGTCGACAAGTCGCGCTATGCCGCGAACAAGCGCGCGGTCGAAGACAAATACATCGGCCCGCTCGTGAAGACGATCATGACGCGTTGCATTCACTGCACGCGCTGCGTCCGCTTCACGACCGAAGTCGCAGGCGTTTCCGAACTCGGCGCGATCGGCCGCGGCGAGGACATGGAAATCACGACCTATCTCGAAAACGCGATGTCGTCCGAATTGCAGGGCAACGTCATCGACCTTTGCCCGGTCGGGGCGCTGACCTCGAAGCCGTATGCCTTCCAGGCGCGGCCGTGGGAATTGACGAAGACCGAGAGCATCGACGCGATGGATGCCGCGGGCTCGAACATCCGCGTCGACGTACGCGGGCGCGAGGTGCTTCGCATCCTGCCGCGGCTTCATGAAGACGTGAACGAAGAGTGGATCTCCGACAAGACGCGCTTCGTCTGGGACGGCCTGCGCACGCAACGGCTCGACAAGCCTTATGTGCGGGTGAAGGGCAAGCTCGTACAGGCAAGCTGGAGCGAAGCTTTCGCCGCGATCGCAGGGAAGATGAAGACGGCAGCCGCAAAGAAAGTTGGCGCGATCATCGGCGATCTGGCGACCACGGAAGAGTCGTTCGCGCTCAAAGCGCTGATGGACAGGATCGGTTCGCCGAACATCGATTGCCGTCAGGACGGCTCGGTGCTGCATCCGCAATATGGCCGCGCGAGCTATCTCTTCAACGCGACGATTGCCGGCATCGATCAGGCCGACGGCTTGATGATTATCGGCGCGAACCCGCGGAAAGAAGCTCCTGTGATCAACGCGCGCATCCGTAAGCGCTGGCTCCAGGGTAACTTCAAGATCGGCGTGATCGGCGAACAG
>CAZFPR010000235.1:572-1604 GCA_964521045.1 uncultured Hyphomicrobiales bacterium | reverse complement strand
GGATAACCCAGACCAGCGCGAGCCCGATGGCGAATCGCGTCAGGAAGGCGAGGGCGATGAGCCAATCGGGGGCGGTTGCCGAGAGCGAGGCCAAGAGCATGGTCGAGACGGCCGCAATAAGCCCAACTACCACATAAGCGGCCTTGGGGTCGCGCAGGAGCCACGCGGACGCGCCGGCGGGCACGATAAAGAACGGGTCGAGCAGGGCAGCGAGCAGGGCCCCGATAAGCACCATCGCGGCCTACCGGGAATAGGTGCCGACGACGACGTGCACGATCGGCCACTCGGTCTTCTTCAGCCGGAACGTCTTCGCCTCGGGCTGGTAGCGGCGCAGGACCCATTCCGTCGCGGTCTGCCCGACGTATTCCTTGATCGTGGCACGGACCTCGCCGACGACCTCGCCGCCGTACAGGATGACGCCATCCTCGGGGCGGGGCGAAAGGTGCGGGTTTACGAGCACAATCTGGCCTGGGCGATAGGTCGGCACCATCGACTCGCCGGTGACGATCAGGCCATAGCCTCCACGAACCGATGCCAGCGGTGTCCCGCGGTGCCTCCAGTCGATCGGCTCGACGGTAACGATGACCGTGCCCTCCCCGCCTTCTGCCGCCGCATAGACCGGCAGGTCGGCATCCATCCGCGACAAATTGTTCTGGGGAACCCGTTCCGCGTCTAGGGCGTATGACGAGTCTTGGTTAACGACGCGCTCCAGATCGGGGTCCAATTCCTTCAGATCCATGCCTAAGCGTTTGGCGATGCGGGGCAGGTAGCTGGATTTCTTGATGATGCCGCGCTCGATCTTGTCGATGGTCTGCTGGTGCGTGCCGACATCGGCGGCAAGCACTGACTGCTCGAGCCCGAGTTCCTTGCGCTTGGCGCGGATTTTCTGCCCTGCGTTCGCCATGCCGAAATTTCTTACACCCGTAGGTGTACGGTTACTAACACCGATTTCAACACCGAGTGGTTGACCGAAACACCTTTCGGTGTATTGTCCGTGGTCATGAATGTTCATGACCTTCGGCCTTCGGGCGC
>CAZFPR010000235.1:0-559 GCA_964521045.1 uncultured Hyphomicrobiales bacterium | reverse complement strand
TTTCGACGGAAACGAGAACGCGCTTGCCGAAGCGTGTGGCCGTAGCCAGCACGCGCTCTGGAAGGCGAGGCAGCGCGGCTCAGTCACGCCCGAGCTCGCGATCGACATTCACCGCGCAACCCAAGGCAAAGTGCCGGGCAACAAATTCTGCCCGCATATCTGGACCGCGCCGGAGCACGTTCCGCTGCACGCAAATCAGGAAGCACAGGCGGCGGGATGATGGCGAAGACGGTTTCCCGTGAAACGTCGGCACATCGAGAAACGCGCGCATGCGCATCAGAAGTTCTTCAGTCGAGTAAGGGAGTTGTTTTTCCATGACGCGAAGCTACGCGAGCGCGGCGACAAGCGCGAATTTGGCGGGGGTCACTTCTGACCCGCGAAAGGTTCAGAACCGGACCCAAACTCTTGCAGTCATGCGTGCCGCGCGGATGATTTTTCCGACGCAATGCGTTGCCGAACTCGTTGCAATCACTGGCGCTTCCGAAAGCACGGTGAAGCGGTGGTTGCGCGGCGAGCACGAAATGTCGTTCGAACATTTCCGCGCGCTTCTGCATAGCGA
>CAZFPR010000234.1:0-1612 GCA_964521045.1 uncultured Hyphomicrobiales bacterium | reverse complement strand
CCGAAGATCAGTTCTTCAGGAATGAGCCCTGCGCGGAGAATCTCGCGCTTGTTGTAGGCGTCGTGCAGATACATGTTCAGCGCTTTCACGCGCTGTTCGAGACCCTTCGAGAGTTTCTGCCATTCGCCGCGGTTCAGAATGCGCGGGATGATGTCGAAGGGGATAAGCCGTTCGGTGGACGCCGCCTCGCCATAGACCGCGAAGGTGATGCCGATCCGGCGGAAGATGAACTCCGCTTCCTTGCGGCGATAGTCGAGGACGTCTTTCGGAACGTTGTCGAGCCAGTGCGCAAGCTGCTGATAAGCGGGCCGGATCGAGCCGTCCGGCGCACGCATCTCGTCGAAAAAACTGGGTGTACGCGAGGACAATTCCGGCTCCGGTATTCTGCATACAATCATGCCAGCCAAATCGGTCTGGCGCAAAAGGCGGCAGCGCTTAGGGGTTGAGCAGTGCGCCTAAGCTTTGTGCGGTTCCGAAACAGAAGATTGAAAACACCCTCTCCCCATCGGGGAGAGGGTTGGGGTGAGGGGGCTCGGTGCCCCATTTTGATTCAGTGCCCCCTCACCCGATTGCTTCGCAATCGACCTCTCCCCAACGGGGAGAGGTAAGGAAGTTGTGCGCTACAAAGCAACGATCACTGCGCTGTCGGCATTCTTCGCAAACAGCCGCTCGATTTCGGCGGCGCGGCGTTCCAGTGCCGCGCGCTGGTTGATGTAGCCCTTGTCGGTGATCTCGTTGGCGTCGATCGAGGGCGCATCGGGAAGAAGGATCGCGCGCGCGACTTTGGTCGAGAGGCCGGTCTGCCCGGTGTTCCATTTTTTGAGCGCTTGCCCGACGTGATCCAGCACTTTCGGGTGCTTCGAAAGCTCCGAAAGTGGTGTCGAAGGCTCTGCACCTGCGACTTTCGCGGCGCCCGCCGCATTGAGCCAGGCGAGCACGCCGATATGCTCACGGCCTTCGCCGCAGATCACCATGTCCTGCACGGCGGGCGAACAGGCCGCGATCAGCGCCACACGCAAAGTCCCGACCTGCACCCAGGTGCCGCTGGTGAGCTTGAAATCTTCGGCGAGACGGCCGTCGAAGATCAGGCCCTTGCCGGCATCCGAGGGATCGGCGAAGCGCACGGCGTCGCCGGATTTGTAGAAGCCTTCTTCGTCGAAATTCGCTTTCGTCTGGTCTTCGCGCTTCCAGTAGCCGTGGCGCGTGACGTTGGGTCCGCGCACGCGGATCTCAAGCTTGTTGCCGGAAGGAACGAGTTTCGTCTCGACGCCGAGGCACGGCACGCCGATCACGCCGGGACCGTCGGCATAGAAGTGCTGCATCAGGGAGAGCGGCGAGGTCTCGGTCGTGCCCCAGGCGGTGGTCATCGGCACGCGCGAGCCGGTCGCCTTGATCGCTAGATTTTCGAGGCGCTCCCAGAGATCTTTCGGCAGCGACGCGCCGGCGTAGAAAATCATCTGGAGCTTTGCAAAGAACTTCTTCGCAAGCTGCTCGTCGCGCTCGAGATGTGGCAGGATCGCGGAATAGCCGGCGGGCACATTGAAATAGCTGGTCGGCGAAACTTCGGTGATGTTCTTCAACGTGATTTCGGCAAGGCCCGGCGCGGGCTTGC
>CAZFPR010000233.1:586-1698 GCA_964521045.1 uncultured Hyphomicrobiales bacterium | reverse complement strand
GTGGAGTACAGGATCGTAACAAAGTCAAAGGACCGGTTGCCGTCGCGGTCCCCAAGATCGCATTTTCGAGTAGGGCGGTCTTTTTTGCCGCGGGACGGGAGCGATTCTAAAATTGCGCCAAGGGCCCAGAAAGCTGGATGTTTCTCGACTCCTTCGGTGGATGAATTTGCCTTCAGAGCACGCCGGGCCCGATCAAGACGCTAATACGTCTTAAAAGTTTAGTTTGGGATGGCTAGAAGCGCCAATGAGCGCTCAAATTGGTCGTAAACAGGCGCTCGCCGGCCACAACCCGTTGAAGCCTCCGAGGCCCCATGACACCGAACTTCAAGAATGGTTTGACCTTTGCTGCGATCGCAATCGCGGCCACATCCGCTCTCTCAACCGCGGCTTTCGCGCGCGACGAGATCCGCATCGTCGGCTCATCTACAGTCTATCCCTTCACGTCCGCGGTCGCCGAGCAGTTCGGTAAGTTGGGCGGCGGCAAAACACCGGTCGTGGAATCGACCGGCACGGGCGGCGGCATGAAGTTGTTCTGCGCCGGTGTCGGTGAGGGACATCCCGACATTGCGAACGCCTCGCGTCCGATGAAGAAGGCCGAATTCGAACTCTGCCAGGCCAACGGCGTCAAGGACATCGTCGAGATCAAGGTCGGTCTTGACGGCATCGTGCTCGCTCAGTCCAAGAAAGCGCCGGACCTGAGCTTGCAACAGGAAGAGATTTTCCTGGGCCTCGCCAAGGAAATCCATGACGAGAACCTGAAGTTTATCCCGAACCCTCACAAGAACTGGAAAGACGTCGACCCTCTGCTTCCCGAGACAAAGATCGAGGTTCTCGGTCCCCCGCCGACCTCCGGCACGCGCGACGCGTTTCTCGAACTGATCATGGAAAAAGGCGCCAAGGGGTTCGGGGCGCTCAGAGAAATGAAGGACGCGGACGAGAAGGACGGCACCAAGAATTACGAAAAGGTCTGGAAGACTATCCGCCAAGATGGCGCCTTCGTCGAAGCCGGCGAGAACGACAACGTGATCGTGCAGAAGATCGACGCTAACCCGAACGTTATCGGCATCTTCGGCTACTCGTTCCTCGAAGAGAACATGGACAAGATCAAGCCC
>CAZFPR010000233.1:0-576 GCA_964521045.1 uncultured Hyphomicrobiales bacterium | reverse complement strand
GCGTCGAACCCACCTATGAGAACATCGCGAGCGGCACATATCCCGCTTCGCGCGCGCTCTTCATCTACGTGAAGAAGGCCCATGTCGGCGTGATCCCGGGGATGAAGGAGTTTCTTGCCGAGTTCGTCTCGCCAAAGGCAGTTGGTGAAGACGGCTACCTCGTGGGTAAGGGCCTGATCTCGATGCCGAAGGAAGACCAAGAGAAATCAACGAAGATCGCTGTCGAACTCACTCCGATGGAAGCCCCGCTGAAGTAGGACACGACAGCTGCGCGTGACGCGCGGGGCGCCATTTCTTTGTTGGCCTGCAATCCACTCCGCGGAGCCGGCCGGATGGCGCGTCGACGAGACTGGGTCAGGCAATGGGCCCTTGGGCCGTGAAATTGGGCTGACGGCGCGGCCCGGTGCCTGACCCCGAAACCTTGACCCCGAACGCTGCAATCGCGAGAGCGATTCACCCCGGCCGGATCTGGCCGGTGCCGCGCACGATATACTTGAAGCTCGTCAGCTGCTCGACGCCGACGGGGCCGCGCGCGTGCATCTTGCCCGTCGCGATGCCGATCTCGGCGCCGAAGCC
>CAZFPR010000232.1:0-1748 GCA_964521045.1 uncultured Hyphomicrobiales bacterium | reverse complement strand
GATCGCCAGGGAATGAAAATGCGGCGCATCGCGAAGCCGCATCTGGCCACCCGGCTCCTGATCTTCGTTTGTCGGGGAAACTGCGTGCACAGGGCCAGTCCTTCTGCTAGATAGGAATATCTTCCTTATACCGAGCTTCTGGGACAGTGTGAATAAAATGCCTGTCTCCGCGATTGCGGAAATATGCGAACTGACTGTTTTTCCTAACATTTCTACCGAGGTCCACGCGTCAGAACGGTCGATTTTATCCCCCTGCGTGCAATCCGCGGGACACTGGCAGCCATCGAGCCACCGGTGGAGGATATCAATGGACGAAGCGTCGCGCGAAGCCTTCCTCCGGCGCAAGGAGACGGAAAACGCGGAAAGCCGCCAAAGGGCGGCACTTCAACTTCTCGCCGGGATTGATCTGGACGATTTGCTTGGAGTGCCGGACCGCGAGCGGGACCGGATGACGGCACGATTGAAACGTGCATTGGAGCGCGAACGCCAAAGAGGCTTGCGCCGGCACTGGAGCTACGACCTCAACCGGCACATAGCGCTGAAACAGGCCTTGGACCGCCTCTCCAAGAAGCAGTTGGAACCACGCGCTGGAAACGCTGCGAACCCGCGGCGAAACTGGCCACGTACGCGCAACGCCATCGGTCGGTAAAGCGGGCGTGACTAAGAGCGAACTGCCCACGGCATCATGTTTGCCGGCGCGACGCGCAAACCACGCATCGCGCCGGGAATTACTGATCTCTACTAGCGGGTCTTGCGCTTGCGGCCGAGACCCATCTTCTTCGCGAGTTGCGAACGGGCCTGGGCGTAATTCGGAGCGACCATCGGATAGCTCGCATCGAGGCCCCACTTCTCGCGGTACTGATCAGGAGACAATCCGTAATGGGTCATGAGGTGCCGCTTCAGGGACTTGAACTTCTTCCCGTCCTCGAGGCAGATGATGAAGTCATCATGAACCGATTTCTTCGGATTGACGGCGGGCTTCTGCTTCTCAACCATCGGTTGCTCGACCGCGCCGCCAACGCGACCAAGTGCCGCATGTACGTCGGCGATGAGATTCGGAAGTTCCCCGACCGGAACGGGGTTGTTGCTGACATAAGCCGCCACGACGTCTGCTGTCAGCTCGATCAGCATTTCGCTGTTTTTTGTCGGTGTATCTGCGAGATTCATTTGTTTCTGGCCCCAATTAAACTTTCGGCCGAACCTTTACTTTCGTAAAGGTCGCATGCCACTCGACGCAAAGGCCGGCCGGTTCGCCGACTCACGTCTGGTCTTCTTTTAGATCACGCGTTCAGTAAATCAAGTCTATCTTGCCGATTTTCTCTATAAAACGATAATTTTACTAGAGGTTCTTGCAGCTCGATAAATACAACTAGGAGGCGACCCAGGCACCCCACACCCACTCTGCGCAATTTCCGGTCGACTCTGTCAGATGGAAGATCGCCCTATCGAAAGGACGACGACGGCGGGCAGCGGGCTATCCGGAAGCAATCGGTTGTTCTTGATTTCTTCTACTCGATTCTCGAACCCAGTTTCCGCTGAGCGGCTATTCAACTCGGTACCAGTCGACCCTTCTCATTTGGACGATTTATCCTTCCTACCATGGCTTCCGCAACATCCGCCACAAATGCGCAAACTGCACCAATCGTGAGATTTTGGTCGGTTCACGGGACAGATACGCGCGGCGATCGCAAAGGGTTGCGTCGCAGCCGACAAGGCGAGAGATGCGCAGTACTGATCTCATTCGCTCC
>CAZFPR010000231.1:0-1786 GCA_964521045.1 uncultured Hyphomicrobiales bacterium | reverse complement strand
CGATCTCGCCTTTGCGGTCAACAGCTACAAGACGATCTTCGCCAATCCGCGCGCAAAGTGGACCTATCTCGGCGTTTTGATGGAAGGTGTCGCGATCTTCGGGCTCTTTCCGTTCGTCGCGATCCTCCTGCACGAAAGCGGCGAATATCGCGCGACCATCGCAGGTTTCGTGATCGCGGGATTTGCGGTCGGCGGGGCTGTCTTCGGACTGGTGGTGTCGCCGATGCTGCGGATTTTCGGCACGCGCGGGCTGATGATCTGGGGCGGGCTGATCGCGGCGTCGATGCTTTGCTTCTCGACACTCAGGCTATCGTGGCCGGTCGAGTTCGCGGCCTTCTTCGTGATGGGCATCGGTTTCTACATGATGCACAACTGCTTCCAGCTTGCGGCATCCGAGATCGCGCCGAAGGCGCGCGGCTCAGCACTCGCGCTGCACTCGTCGTTCTTTTTCATCGGGCACGCGGTTGGCCCGGTGTTTTATTATTGGGGACTTGCGCACGCGGGCATCGTCGCGACGCTGCTCGCTGCGGCAGTCATCACCGCGGCAGCCGGTGTCGGCGGCGCGCATTTCCTGTTTCCGAAAGCGAAATAGCGTTCCGGACTAGCGGCGCCAGACGTTGATGTCGTTGAGATGGACGCCGCCGATCCAGCGGTTAATTCCGTTCAGCTTCACGAAATCGGCTTGTCCTTCGAGAATACGATGTGCGGTTTCGGTCAGTTCGATCTGCGCGTGCGCGTATTCGAGCGTCTGCTTCGTTCTGCTTGCCTGCGCGATGCCGCCTTCGGGAATGCCCTTGATCAATGGGCGCGCCGCAAAGGCGAGCGCGTCGAGGCGATGAAAGAATCCGAGATCGCCGAGGAACGGCAGCGTTTCGGTTTGCTGATAGTGGCGAAACGCGAGCGTGGGCGCGATCGCGCCATCGCGGATCGCGAGCAGCGCATAGCGCTCAATGCGGCCAAGCCCGTCATGCGATGCAGGATATTCTTCCAGCAGGCGGTAGAGCGCCGTACGCGCTTCCGGTAGCGCGCCATCCGCGCCGGATGCTTCGATCATCGGACCCGGGTTCGGGCTTCGAAACGCAGTCCACAGTTGCGCGCCTTCGGCAAGCTGCGCTTGCGTAACCCGTGCAAGGCGCGCAGCCATCTCGTCGATGTGCTGGATCAGCGGCGGTGCGGCGAGCGTCAGTGACAGCGCGGGAATTTCAGGCAGCGCATGAAAACGCGCAAGCACCTGAATGAGCTGCAACTGATCGTGCAGGTCGGTTTCGAACCAGAGTTCGACGCGGTCAGACGGCTTGATGCGGCTGAAGGCCTGGTCGCGGCGCGTGAAATCGGCACGCACGTCGTGCATGCCGAAAGCGTCTTCGATGTGCCGCGCGCGGATATCGGCAAGGCGCTCGTCGCCGACGCTGCCGGGCACGGGGCCTTCGACCAGCACGTCGCGCCAGATCAGGATGTCGGCGTCGGGAAAGTAGGCGGCGAGCGCGTTTGCGGCGTGATCGCCGTTGGTAATCAGAATGCGCCTGGACAAGACTTAGCCGCGGCCGCGGTAGGGCGCGACCCCCTGATCGGGCAGCCAGACGCCCGAGGGCAACTTGCCGTGCTGCCAGAAAACGTCGATCGGGATGCCGCCGCGCGGATACCAGTAGCCGCCGATGCGGAGAAACTTCGGAGCGAGCAGTTTTACAAGCTTGCGGCCGATTTCGACCGTGCAGTCCTCATGAAAGCCGCCGTGGTTGCGGAAGCTTGCGAGGTAGAGCTTGAGCGACTTCGACTCGACGAGCCA
>CAZFPR010000230.1:0-1797 GCA_964521045.1 uncultured Hyphomicrobiales bacterium | reverse complement strand
GGCGTCCTCGATACCCAGGACGTCAAGAACAGCAAACAGCGCCGTTCGCTCTACGGCGCGAAGCGTCCGAAGTAAGGATCGCGAGACATGTCACGCCGTCACCGCGCAGAAAAACGCGAAACCCTCCCGGATCCGAAGTTCGGTTCGGTCGTCGTCAACCGCTTCATGAACGCGGTGATGAAAGAGGGCAAAAAGTCCGTCGCCGAAGGCATCGTCTATGGCGCGCTCGAGCAGATCGAAGCGAAGGCCAAGACCAGCCCGCTTACCGTTTTCCAGTCGGCGCTCGACAACGTCGCGCCGTCGGTCGAAGTCCGCTCGCGCCGCGTCGGTGGTGCGACCTATCAGGTGCCGGTCGAGGTTCGTCCCGACCGCCGCCAGGCGCTCGCGATTCGCTGGCTGATCACGGCCGCGCGCGAACGCAACGAAAAGACGATGGTGGACCGTCTGTCGGGCGAACTGCTCGACGCAAGCAACAACCGGGGCAACGCCGTCAAGAAGCGCGAAGACACGCATCGCATGGCCGAAGCGAACCGCGCCTTCTCCCATTATCGCTGGTAACGCCGAAAACCGGCCGAGGATTTAGAGATGCCCCGCAATCATAAAATCGAAGACTACCGCAACTTCGGCATCATGGCGCATATCGACGCCGGCAAGACGACGACGACCGAGCGGATTCTTTATTACACCGGCAAGTCGCACAAGATCGGCGAAGTCCATGACGGCGCAGCCACCATGGACTGGATGGAGCAGGAGCAGGAGCGCGGCATCACGATCACGTCCGCCGCGACCACCGCGTTCTGGGCCGACAAGCGTCTCAACATCATCGACACCCCGGGCCACGTCGACTTCACGATCGAAGTCGAGCGTTCGCTGCGCGTGCTCGACGGCGCTGTCGTCGTGCTCGACGGCAACCAGGGCGTCGAACCGCAGACCGAAACCGTATGGCGTCAGGGCGACAAGTATAAAGTCCCGCGCATCGTGTTCGCGAACAAGATGGACAAGATCGGCGCCGACTTCTTCAAGTGCCTCGACGACATTGTGAAGCGTCTTGGCGCGAAGCCGGTTGCGATCCAGCTGCCGATCGGCGCGGAAAGCAATTTCAAGGGCGTGATCGACCTCGTGAAGATGAAGGCGATCGTCTGGCACGACGAATCGCTCGGTGCGAAATTCGACGTCACCGAAATTCCGGCCGACATGCTCGATCAGGCGAAAGAATACCGCGAGAAGCTCATCGAGGCCGCCGTCGAACTCGACGATGCTGCGCTCGAGAAGTTCCTCGAAGGCGTCGAGCCGGACGAGGCGACGCTCCACAAGCTCATTCGTAAGGCCGTGCTGACCAGCGCCTTCTATCCGGTGCTCGCGGGCTCCGCGTTCAAGAACAAGGGCGTGCAGCCGCTGCTCGACGCGGTCGTTGCGTACCTTCCGAGCCCCGTCGACGTTCCTGCGATCAAGGGCGAAGACGCGCAGGGCAACGAAGTTCTCCGCAAGGCGAACGACACCGATCCGCTGGCGCTGCTTGCCTTCAAGATCATGGACGACCCGTTCGTCGGCACGATCACCTTTTGCCGCATCTATTCGGGCGTGCTGACTTCTGGCACCGGCGTCGTGAACTCGACGCGCGAGAAGAAAGAGCGCATCGGCCGCATGCTCCTGATGCATGCGAACAACCGCGAAGACATCAAGGAAGCCTACGCCGGCGACATCGTCGCGCTTGCGGGCCTCAAGGAAGTCCGCACCGGCGACACCCTCTGCGATCCCGACAAGCAGGTGATCCTCGAGCGTATGGAATTCCCGGAG
>CAZFPR010000229.1:0-1818 GCA_964521045.1 uncultured Hyphomicrobiales bacterium | reverse complement strand
GCTGCGCGCGCTTTAGTTTCAGTTGCATGACGCCCCTCCCCCGAGTTGGCGAGGAAATTATGCACGGCTTCGGACCGCACGCTATTGCCCGAGAAAGTTTTTTATCTTCGCTTCGACTTCACGGCGCGGTCTTCCGAAGCGTTTGCGGCTCAGCTCGATATGGCCGCGTGCGGTGTTTCGGTAATGAGGTACGGGATGCAAACTGATCCGAATGGGGGATGTAGGTATTCCGTTCTTCAAGAGCCGCGCCCATGCCGAAAAGTTCGGTAAGTCCAACAATGCAGGGGCACCCCCTAGGCCGATTTGTTCGGCCAAGAGTTCGGCGTCACTTGCGCCCACGCGGCAGGCGAGAATAGAGCCGACGTTGCCGAATACCGCCATCCGCAATCGTTCGGGGAGCTGGTCCAGATATTGATGCGCGACGGTAAGCGTCAATCCGTACTTGCGGGATTCAGACAGGATCAAAGAAAAACCGTCGCTTGCGAACGAGTGAAATTCGTCGGCGTAAAGATGAAAGGGGATACGGCTTGCGGCATCCGTATCCGACCGCGAAAGTGCGGCCTGTGCAATGGCTCCCGTGAGCAAAGCGCCTAGCAAATGCGAAGTGCTTTCACCCAACGCGCCTTTCGAGAGGTTGCAGATCAGAATGCCGCGCTCGTCCATCAAACGCCGTAGCGTGATGCTACTGGATGGTTGCGAAAGCATGTTGCGAAGCGCGGGCGCGATCAACGCCTTGCCGATTTTGTTCTGAATAGGCGCAATAGCCTCCGAGCGGAATTTCTCGTTATAGCCTGCGTATTCTTGCAGCCAGAACATCCGCACGAAAGGATCACTAACGTGACGCAGCACTATCGTCTCGCGAAAGCGATCATCGGTCAGCAGTTTCGGCAGCATCAAAAGCGTGCCGCCCGGAACGTCTAGCAACGCGCGAACGGCGTTCAGTAAAATATACTCCAAACGCGGCCCCCAAGAATCGGGCCAGACATGACGAAACGCCGAAACGACTCCATCGGCAGCGACGGGTTTCAGATCGTCCGGCACCGACGATAGGGGATTGAAGCCGATAGGCCGCTCGCGATCGGACGGATCGAGATAGATCACGTCATTGCGCCGCGAACGCGGAATAAGGTCAGTCGCTGCGAGCGCTAGATCGCCGTGCGGGTCGAGCAGCATCACGCCTTCACCGTGCTCGATGTCCTGTCGCAACAAATTCAGAAGCAGCGTGCTTTTTCCAGTGCCGGTTTGGCCGACGACGTAAAGATGGCGGCGGCGTTCTTCGGGCTCAAGTGTGGTTTCACCTTCCACATGGTGGATGCCGACGGAGATCCGCTGGTCGTGATTTTTCATGGGTTGAATGGAGCCGGAGTGCCGTGCGCGCCGCAGTTGGAAATGGCGCGGGCAGTTTCCGCTTCCAGACGGGTTCGCCAAGATTACAGGGCGCGACTGTCGTTGTGCGTTGTGACAAGTCGCTGCCGAATCTTCCGCTCACTACCGGCTCGTTCAAGCCACGATCCTTTCGGGAAGGTGGCCTCGTCCGATTGTACGCCGGGAACAAGCGCGGGAGAATTAGCGAAGTTGGGAAAGCATTCTCTCTGGTGAGACGAAAGCCCGTTCTCTCTGGAGCCGACAATTTCAGGTTCGCGCGCACGGCCGTGCCGTCAACGGCCGGCCGTTAGGCCGCCCGCGAAGCGGGTTGCCTTGACGGCCGCGCGTGCGATGCGCGCGATAATTTTCGACGGCAATGAATAGCGGCAAGGATCGTCACCCGAATGGGCCGAGACTCGTTAGCGAGGCTCGGTCGCGGGAGAAACCCGCGAT
>CAZFPR010000228.1:0-1882 GCA_964521045.1 uncultured Hyphomicrobiales bacterium | reverse complement strand
GCTAGAGCATTTTCGTTGAATGCGGAGTCGGTTTGAGGATTCCCGTGTCGTTCGTTGTCTGATTCACTGCTCCTGGTGATTTGCCAGGAGGTGATGATGACGAGGAGCCTGAGCGGAGACCTTCGCGGTCGGGTGATTGCGGCGATCGAGGACGGGATTTCGACGCGGGAGGCGGCACGGCGCTTCCGGATCGGGATCTCGACGGCCGGGGCCTGGTATCGCCGCTACCGGGAGACCGGCGAGACGGAGGCACGCAAGCCGGGCCAGCCGTCACGTTCCAAGCTCGATGCGCACGAGGCTTTCATTTTCGGCCTGATCCAGGACGCGCCGGATATCACGCTGGCCGAGATCGGGGAGCGCCTTGTCGCCGAGCGCGGCGCGCGGGCGGCCGCCTCGACGGTCTGGCTGTTCCTCGACCGGCGCGGCATCACGTTCAAAAAAAGACGGCGCACGCCTCAGAGCAGCAGCGTCCAGATGTCCTGCGCCGCCGCATAGCCTGGTTCGACGGGCAGCTCGACCTCGATCCCGAGAGACTGATCTTCATCGACGAGACCGCGGCAACCACGAAGATGGCCCGGTTGCGAGGGCGAGCGCCATGCGGCGAGCGATGCCGGGCGTCCGTTCCCCACGGCCATTGGAAGACAACCACCTTCACCGCCGGCCTGCGGCTGTCCGGCATGGCGGCGCCGATGCTGCTCGACGGCCCGATGAACGGTCCGGCGTTCCTCGCCTATGCCGAGCAGGTTCTCGCGCCCGAGCTTCGCCCCGGCGACATCGTGGTCATGGACAATCTGCCCGCCCACAAGATCAGCGGCGTGCGCGAAGCGATCGAGAAGGTCGGAGCGCGGCTCCTCTTCCTGCCGCCATACTCGCCGGACTTCAACCCGATCGAGATGGCCTTCTCCAAGCTCAAAGCCCTGCTCAGAAAGGCAGCCGCCAGAACCGTCGACGAGCTCTGGTCCGTCGTCGCCGACTGCCTCTCGGCCTTCACGCCAGAGGAATGCAGGCACTACTTTGAGGCGGCCGGATATGACCCGGATTAAGTCGAATCTGCTCTAGCTATTGCGCTATCGCAAGTGGCAGACTTTCGGACGCGGCAAAGGGAAGTGCGCGCTATCGTTCAATAGATGTCGCAGTGTATCAACCCAATGGCACGGAGGCTGTCGCCACTTTGCCGGCCCACTTCCGGAAAATATACTTGGAGAAAGCAGTTGGTTGACGTTACCGCTGTAGAAGTGATCCAACACACGGAAAAATTCTTCCTCTTCCAGATGAAAGCTTCCGAATTATTTAAATTAACAAAAATAAATCAACGTGTAGAGGGAAAAGAAGAGGGATATCAACGCGTCCTATCTCCAGGTCGGGTTAAGGCGGTGGCGCGTTACATTCGCTCTGGCGGGCTTATCCCTGGAGCGATTGTTGTATCATTCCCGAAGTTGAAGTACGACGGCCAAAACAATTTATTGTCCATCTCCGAGGACCAAGGGTGGATTATAGACGGCCAGCATAGATTGGCCGGCGCGTACGAGGCGAGGGACATTATCGACATAGACCTACCCGTTGTTGCTTTCAGTGGGCTATCTGACGGTCGGCAGGTTGAGCTTTTCATTACAATTAACAAAGAAGCAAAGAATGTTCCATCCTCTCTCTATATTGACCTCCTATCATCGTTGCCGCGGCAGAAATCAGAAAAGGAATTACTTGAGGAGCGAATCGCTGATATCGCTCGGACGCTGAATAATGATGAAAGTTCGCCTTTCTTCCAACGTTTGATATTCACGCGAACTGCACGGGCTGGCGAAATATCGATAACGAACTTCGCTCGCGTTACGAGGCCGCTGTTTCTTAAAAATGGCGGTACGCTTAGCCCCTATACGCAGAC
>CAZFPR010000227.1:0-1983 GCA_964521045.1 uncultured Hyphomicrobiales bacterium | reverse complement strand
ATAGCGAGGCTTATCTCACCGTCGCGGGCCAGAACTCGAACAACTCCGTGCGCGTCACCGACGACTTCCTGCGCGCGGTCGAAAACGACGGCGACTGGAATTTGCTTCGCCGCAAGGACGGCAAGGTCGCAAAGACCCTGAAAGCCAAAGAGCTTTGGGAAAAGATCGGCCACGCCGCCTGGGCCTGCGCCGATCCCGGCATCCAGTTCCACACCACGGTCAACGACTGGCACACCTGCCCGGCAAGCGGCCCGATCCGCGCGTCGAACCCGTGCTCGGAATACATGTTCCTCGACGACACGGCGTGCAACCTCGCCTCGCTCAATCTCCTGCGCTTCCGCGCCGAAGATAAGTCGTTCGACGTCGACAGCTACGAGCACGCCGTCCGCCTCTGGACCATCGTGCTCGAAATCTCGGTGATGATGGCGCAGTTCCCGTCGAAAGAGATCGCGGAGCTTTCGTACCGCTACCGCACGCTGGGCTTAGGCTACGCCAACATCGGCGGCTGGCTCATGACCGCCGGCATTGCGTATGACTCGGACGAGGCCCGCGCGTTCTGCGGCGCCGTCACCGCGATCATGACCGGCGTCAGCTATGCCACCTCCGCCGAGATGGCCGCCGAACTCGGCGCCTTCCCCGGCTATGAGCCGAACCGCGAGCACATGCTCCGCGTCATCCGCAACCATCGCCGCGCGGCGCATGGCGACAAGGACGGCTACGAGCAGTTGTCGATCCCGCCGGTGCCGCTCGATATCGCGAACTGCCCGGACCAGCGCCTGATCGCGCGCGCGGCAGCCGCGTGGAACCGCGCACTCGAACTCGGCCATAAACATGGTTTCCGCAACGCCCAGGCCACGGTGATCGCGCCGACCGGCACCATCGGCCTCGTGATGGATTGCGACACCACCGGCATCGAGCCCGACTTCGCACTCGTGAAGTTCAAGAAGCTCGCCGGCGGCGGCTACTTCAAGATCATCAACCAGGCGGTGCCGGAAGCGCTCCGCACGCTCGGCTACTCGGAAGCCCACATCGCCGAGATCGAAGCCTACGCGGTCGGCCACGGCACGCTCTCGAATGCGCCCGCGATCAACCACTCCTCTCTGGGTGCAAAAGGCTTCTCGGCCGACACCATCAAGATGCTGGAAGGCAAGCTCGCCACCGCCTTCGACATCAAGTTCGTCTTCAACCGCTGGACCCTCGGCGACGACGTCATGCGCCAGCTCGGCGTCACCGACGAGCAGATGGCGGACCCCGCGTTCGATCTCCTCTCGCACCTCGGCTTCTCCAAGCGCGACATCGAGTCCGCGAACACCCATGTCGCGGGCGCGATGACGCTGGAAGGCGCCCCGCACCTGAAGCTCGAGCACTATCCGGTGTTCGACTGCGCGACCCCCTGCGGCCGCATCGGCAAGCGCTATCTCTCGGTGGATAGCCACATCCGCATGATGGCGGCAGCACAACCCTTCATCTCGGGTGCGATCTCGAAGACGATCAACATGCCGAACGACGCTTCGGTCGAGGATTGCAAGGCGAGCTACATGCTCTCCTGGCAGCTCGCGCTCAAAGCCAACGCGCTCTATCGCGACGGCTCGAAGCTCTCGCAGCCCTTGAACTCCGCGCTGATCCAGGACGAGGACGAAGACGACGATCAGGTCGAAGCGCTGCTCGCGCAGCCTCAAGCTGCCCGTGCGTCAGCACTCGCAGAAAAAGTCGTCGAGCGCATCGTGGAACGCGTCGAGCGCATCCGCGAACGCGAGAAGCTGCCCTCGCGCCGCAAGGGCTACACGCAGAAGGCCGTGGTCGGCGGGCATAAAGTGTATCTCCGCACCGGCGAATATGACGACGGCCGTCTCGGCGAGATCTTCGTCGACATGCACAAGGAAGGCGCGACGCTCCGCTCGCTCCTCAACAACTTCGCGATCGCGATCTCGCTCGGCCTGCAATATGGCGTGCCGCTCGAGGAATATGTCGACGCCTTCACCT
>CAZFPR010000226.1:0-1989 GCA_964521045.1 uncultured Hyphomicrobiales bacterium | reverse complement strand
GGGCGATCTCAATCAGGCATTCGTTTGCGGCAGCGATCGATTAGTCGCGATCGGCCAGCTCCTTCATCCGTCCGTCCAGCAGTGTCCCGGCGTTCAGGAGATGCTGCACCTCGTAGAGCTTCGGCTCGACATCGAGCACACCCTCGTTGGCAGCCTTCAACCGTCCGCCATCGGCGAAACTCTTGGCGTGTTTGAGGATCAGCGCGCATTCCTCGATCTCGGCGCGCGCGACGCGGATCGCCACCGACAAGGCTGGCACCAGTTCGCCGCGCGAGCGCTGGGAAGCCCTGGTAACACGATCGAGCTTCGGCTCGACGCCAGCCGACCCCGCCGCATCCGCGCGCTCGTTCCGATCCTTCCGCTTCGCTGCCATCGTCGTCCTGCCTGACCCGCGCGCCTTAGCGCCGGTGACACACACGCTCTCTTCGCGCCAGCAGTCCAGTCGAATGCGCGGTGATCGAAGAAGATTTCCGTCGCCAGCGACCAACGGCTGCTTCGCGCCTCTATTCCTGACGTTCAGCGCCATGCCAAAAGCGGACGCTTGCGCATGCGCGTCACCGGGAACCGCAGCATCCTCAAGAGCATCTATTGGACGAGATTTCGCACCGGACTTTCGCAGTGGCTAAACCACTGATTTCATTGCTTCGTCGGAGCGCACAAAGAGTTCTAAGTTATGCAAAACATATGATGCAACTGGGGAAAGCAGGGTGCGGCATCTTTCTACCGAGGGGCGAATGCACATATAGTACGAGCAAGGCTATAGGAGGGGGGAGAATGGGCGTCGGAGAAGATTTTGCGGCCTTTTACGAGCAGGCAGTTATTCCAGCAGATAAAATTTCATCGATTTCGTACCGCTATAAGCGGATCACCAAACAGCTTAACAAAGACTTTTGGTCAACGGATTCCGAGACGGCCCACAGCCTCTATGTGGGTTCATATGGTCGGGATACCGCCGCGCGGGGCCTAAGCGACCTCGATATGGCGTTTCTCCTGCCGGCTACCCTCTACCATCAATACAACGCTTACACCTCAAATGGGCAGTCTGCCCTGCTTCAGGCGGTCAAGAACTCGATCCGCAACACTTACAAAACGTCCGACTCATTCGGCGACGGGCAGGTTGTCGTCATTGGGTTTGATGATGGTGTTACATTCGAGGTTCTCCCTGTTTTCGATAACACCAGTGGAACGTGGACTTATCCCAACGCAAACGGGGGCGGCAGCTGGAAGGCCTGCAACCCCCGCGCCGAAATTGCTGCGGTTCAAAAGCGCCACGATGATACAAACAGCAATCTCAAAAAGGTTTGCCGGATGCTGCGCATCTGGCGCGACTATTGCGACGTGCCAATGTCGGGGATGCTCATAGATACCCTTGCGTATCAGTTCATTGAAAGCTGGATGTACCGCGACAAGGGATTTCTATATTATGATTTTTTCTTTCGCGATTTCTTTGACTTCCTATCGAAGCAAGACCAGAATCAGCAGATGTGGCGAGCGCCCGGCAGCGGCTCAGCGGTTAGCCGGAAGGGGGTGTTCGAGCACAAGGCTCGCAGCGCTCATCTGAGGGCGTTGGAGGCGATTGTAGATGCTACCAACGGTCATGGATGGAAAAGTCGGCAAAAATGGAGGGAAGTTTTTGGAACCGCCTATCCCGCCAGTTGACGCGCGATACGACCTGGAATCGCAGCTCCGCGATTGCTATGGGCGGGTTGCCTACAGCCACAAGACCCACGAAAAAATGGCTGAGCGCGATGCAAGCCGTCTTCGGCGGAGCAAGTGGGCCACTATCATTTTGTCTGCGCTTACGACCGGTGGCGCGGTCGGCGTCTTTTTCGATAAGACGTCGTTGGTTGCCTCTATAGCGACGGCCCTTCTGGCGACGGCATCGCTTATCTTCAACAGCTATATGAAAGACCTCGACCCGGGCGCCTCAGCTCAGAGCCCGTTTGAGAAAGGGATTTCGCGATCGCTGCGTGTGTGATTCAAGATCGG
>CAZFPR010000225.1:0-2010 GCA_964521045.1 uncultured Hyphomicrobiales bacterium | reverse complement strand
AACTTCGGCAAGATGCACTGGATCGGCAGCTACATCACCGGACCCGTTGCCGGCGCCGATCACACGACGCGCGCGAACGTGGCCGTCACCGCACGCGGCGTCTTCGTGCCGGTTCGCACCAAAGACTTCACCTTCATGGTCGAAGGCGACTACCAGAAGCTGATCACGCCGCAGACGAGCGCTACCCTTCGCCTGCGCGACCGCATCGAAGTCCGCGTCGATCCGGGCGTTCGCCTGCTCGACACCGGCGCGCTCGCCGAAGTCACGGGTGCGGATGTGCTCAGTGCCGGTTTTGCCGGCGCATGGAACGCCTTCTACTTCCAGGGCGAGTACTTCAACTACCAGATCGAGCGCACGGTCGGCGGCGACGCCGAATTCGACGGCGGTTACATCCAGGCCGCCTTCGCGCTCACCGGCGAAAGCCGCCGCTACAGCGAAAGCAACGGCGCATTCGGCGGCATCAATCCGGCGAAGCCGTTCATGATGGGCACCGGTGGCTGGGGTGCGTGGGAAGTAGCCGCACGCTACAGCTACGCCAACCTCAACGACTTCGGCGCGGCGACCGTCGTCCGCGGCGGCACCCAGCGCAACACCACGCTCGGCCTGAACTGGTATCCGAACCAGAACATCCGCTTCATGTTCAACTGGGTCCACGGCGAGGTCGAGCGCTTCAACGCGGCCAACGTGAACCTGGGCGCGGAATACGACGTGTTCGCGACCCGCATGCAGATCGCGTTCTGAACTTCTCCCTCGTGACCGCAAGAATGACCCCGGAGCGTACGCGCTCCGGGGTTTTCGTTTCTACATCCGCGACTGCCAGCCGGGCGGCACGATCACCGCGCGCTGCGCGATGTCGACCGTGATGCGCGGGGGATAGCCCGTTTTGTCGGTCGGCCCCAGCGTCGGCACGCCCCGTGGCGTCAGATTCGCGACCGGCTCGGTGACGCGTGCGCCGAGTGCGCGCGGCGTGGGGACGCCGACACCGAGCACGTCGACCTTCTCGTCGCGCGCCCGCTCGATGGAAACCTCTGCCGAAATCGGCGCGAAGGATGCGGCCCCGCACGAAAGCCGCAGCGGCTGGTCGCTGCGCGGAATTCCGATCGCCGATCTGGAAATGGATACGCGCCCCTGCGAGGCGTTGCCGACGAAGACTTCGCATTCGGTCGTCGGCTGCGTGAAGACGAAGGTCACGACATCGTCGGTGTTGGTATCGAAGGTGGTGCAGCCGGCGCCCAGAAGCGCCAGTGCCGCCGCCAGCGGTGCGAAGAAGCGCCCGTACAAAACCGATCCCCTGCCAGCCTTCGACCCCGAAGGGAGCATAAGGCCAATCAGGGCGAAAATCGGGAAACGCTGATAATCCAAATGGTTAAGAGCGAACACGCGGAGAACAGGAGCGAACAAACAAAAACCCCGGCGCGATGGCCGGGGTTTTGTACTTAGTCGGAGGTAGCTGTTTACGCCGGGACGGCCTGCTGCTGCTCGTCCTTCGGCTGCGTCTTCAGCCATTCCTCGTGACGGGCGAGATCTTCCTTGCCCTTCGCGCTCTCGTCGCGGTCCACGAACTCGATCACGGCCATCGGCGCCATGTCGCCGTAGCGATAGCCGGCCTTGATGATGCGGAGATACCCGCCGTTGCGCGAGGCATAGCGCGGCGCAAGCACCTCGAAGAGCTTCTTCACGGCAACGCGGTCGCGCATTTCCGAGATCGCCTGGCGGCGCGCATGCAGGCTCGCCTTCTTGCCGAGGGTCACGAGCTTCTCGACGATCGGACGGATGTCCTTCGCCTTGGGCAGCGTCGTGACGATCTGTTCGTGCGTGATCAGGGACGCCGCCATGTTGGCAAGCATCGCCTTGCGGTGCTCGGGGCGGCGGTTGAAGCGGCGATTGGTTTTACCGTGACGCATAGTTCTTTCCTCCGAAGCGCGTGCGCGCGCCTCAGTAATGATCCTCGAAGCGCTTCGCGAGTTCTTCGATGTTTTCCGGCGGCCAGCCCTGCACTTCCATGCCGAG
>CAZFPR010000224.1:1797-2017 GCA_964521045.1 uncultured Hyphomicrobiales bacterium | reverse complement strand
CGCGTTGTCGCGCTTGAAGCGGATGCTGGAAGAAACCAACACAGTCATCGAAGGGCACCTGTCCCTGGATGATGAAGATTCCGCCCTGGCCCGTTTGAAACGCGAATTGCTCGGCCTGATGGAACTGCACCGCGATCAGAACCAGAAATTCCAGGAAGAAGTGAAGATCGCTCTGCAAACCATGCTGGCCCGCAAGCAGGAAGCCGCGCGATCCACCCGG
>CAZFPR010000224.1:1391-1787 GCA_964521045.1 uncultured Hyphomicrobiales bacterium | reverse complement strand
TTGAAGCGGCGGCGCTCGAACTCATCCATCTCGAAGCCCAGAAAACCGGCGACTTGTTCACGGCGACGGGCAATGCCGTCGGCAAGATCAAGAACTGCAAGAAAGGTGACGGCACGCTGGACCTCGGGCCGGACAGCATCGCCCCTGGAGCCAGAATCGTCATCGAAGCCAAGGAAGTGGCCGGTTACCAACTGAACCAGGCGTGCGAGGAATTGGACGAAGCCCGCAAGAACCGCGCGGCCCAGGTCGGCCTGTTCGTGTTTTCTCGCAAGACCGCGCCGGCCGGCCTGGACGGCCTCTTCCGCCGCGGCGACGATGTTTTCATCATCTGGGATGCGGAAGACGCCATGACCGATCTGCAACTGAAACTCGGCCTCAGCGTCGCCCGGGCGCTCG
>CAZFPR010000224.1:0-1381 GCA_964521045.1 uncultured Hyphomicrobiales bacterium | reverse complement strand
CTTGTTGATTCCCATGCCAAAGGCGATGGTTGCGGTCATGATCTGAACGTCATCGCGGATAAAACGCTCCTGGTTCTGCCGGCGCTCGCCGTCCGGCAGTCGAAGCAGTCGGCTGAGCAATCGGCCGATTACCAGGCAATCGACAAGGCGATCATCGATCTGGAGAAAGCGATCAACGGACTCGACGAACTTCAGACCTCAGCCGACGCGGTCCACAATCACGGCGAAAAGATGCAGAAGCGGATTGGACTGATGCGCAAGGAGTTGACGAAGCAGATTGGGATCCTGCGGGAGCATACGCAAAACCTGGCAAGCGACGTGACCGGCTAAGCGCAAGCGTTGATGGTTGCCGCGTGGCGGAAAATTACAGCGGTTTCGAGGGGGACGTGCGGAACGGGATCAATTTCCAGATTCGGGGATCACGCAGGGCGAGCGCCAGCCAGATCACGACTCCGATCACAACCGGGGCGACGACGCTCTCGTCCTGACGGGCATGGGTGACGACGGCTCCTCCCAGGTAGCCGGTCAGCAGGATGGCCCCCAACATCGATGTCTGCGGGATGAGGTAGATGACCACGCAGGCGACTTCGACCACGCCGATGGGAAACGCCGTGTGAATCGGCATGCCCGCTTTCGTCCAGTTCTCGGCAAAGCCCGCCGGCTGCGCGAGTTTGAAGAAGGCACTCATTCCGAAGAGGGGCAGCAGCAAAATCGCCAACCCCCAGCCGATCCAATAGGTGACTCTGGGTTTCGATTTGGCGGGCGTCGCTTGCGACATGATTTGATCCTTGGGAGATGAAGTGAGTCTCTTGGCGATGCCTAACCGCCGGCGATCGCACCCACGACGAGAAACGGTTCCGTTCCCTCCGCGACTGCTTCCGGCAACGGTTCGTCCGGCGGGTTGAGCGACAAGTCCCGGCTGCAAGCATAGAAACGCAAAAACGGCCGGCGCTTCAGTGTGCCGTAATCGCGAATGGTGCCGCGCAGCATGGGATACCTGGCTTCCAAGGCATCCAGCACGCTGCGCTGCGTGACAGGACCATCCACTTCGAGCTGCACCTCCGCCCCGACCTGCGCCAGGTTGCGGAGATGATAAGGAAGTTCGACGCGAATCATGGAAATAAAATCCGAAACTCGAAATCCGAAATTCTAAGGAAATCTGAAGCACGAAATGCAAATCGGAAACTGCTGAACTGTACAGCGTTTCGAGATTTGAGTTTCCTTCGGATTTCGTGCTTTGAATTTCGGATTTGTTTTTGACTCAGCCTTCCTGCAGATGCGCTTCCACAAACCATAATAGCTGGTCCAGGTCGCGTGACACTTCGGTGAAGACATCCGCGGTGTCGGCGTCTTTCAAGTCCGTTGCGGTTTCGATCGCGGC
>CAZFPR010000223.1:0-2031 GCA_964521045.1 uncultured Hyphomicrobiales bacterium | reverse complement strand
CGTCAAACACTATTTCGAGCAGCAAACAGGCATTGCGGCGGAAATCTACACGCCCTACCTTGCCGAACCCAACGCCCTGCCGGTCTTCGACTACACCGGCGTCATCGGCATCTCCGGCGTCCGGCAGGGTTGCGTCTATTTCACCGCCCCTGCGGAACTGCTCCGCCAGATCCTGTCGCGCAGCGGCGAGACCGACCTGTCGTCGAGAAATCTTGCGGATCTGGCCGGCGAAATCGGCAACACGATTTCCGGCAATGCCCGCCGGCAGTTCGGCAACGAGTTCCTGCTCTCGGTCACATTGGTCGTCCAGGGGCGGGATCAGGTCATCTCCCTGCCGAAGGGGGTCAAGGCCTACATCATCCCGTTTTGCTGGCAGGACCAGGATGCATCGCTCGTCGTGAGCGTCGTGTAGGCGTCTGGCGCAGGACGCGCCGGCTGGATTTGCCCGTATACTTCCATTCCGAATGCGTGCAACCTGCCTCTTGAGTACTCCTCATGTCCAATAAAGCCTGGTCCGGCCGATTTTCCGAACCCGTTTCCGATCTCGTCAAACGCTACACCGCCTCGGTATTCTTCGACCGCCGTATGGCCGCGCAGGACATCCGCGGTTCACTTGCCCATGCGAAGATGCTGGCCCGCCAAGGCATCATTGCGGCCGCTGATCTATCCGCAATCGAGCGCGGCATGGCGCAGATCGCCGGCGAGATCGAGCGCGGCGAATTCAACTGGAACCTCGACGACGAGGACGTGCACCTCAACATCGAAAAGCGCCTCACCGCTCTGATCGGCGATGCCGGCAAGCGGCTGCACACTGGCCGCTCGCGCAACGACCAGGTGGCCACCGACATCCGCCTCTGGCTGCGCGACACGATCGACCTGCTGGACGGCCTCTTTGCCACCCTCAGCCACGCCTTGCTGGATGTCGCCGAGGCGCATGCGGAAACGCCGCTGCCTGGCTTTACCCACCTCCAGGTCGCCCAGCCGGTCACTTTCGGCCATCACCTGCTGGCCTATGTCGAGATGTTCGCGCGTGACCGGGAGCGCTTCGCCGACTGCCGCAAGCGCGTCAACCGGCTGCCGCTCGGCGCGGCCGCGCTGGCCGGCACCACCTTCCCGATCGACCGCGAGTTCGTCGCCCGCGAACTCGGCTTTGACGGCGTCTGCGCCAACTCGCTCGACGCCGTATCCGATCGCGATTTCGCGATCGAATTCTGTTCCGCCGCGTCGCTGACGATGGTGCATGTCTCGCGCTTCTCCGAGGAGCTGATTCTCTGGATGAGCCCGCGCGTCGGTTTCATCGACCTCGCCGACCGCTTCTGCACCGGTTCGTCGATCATGCCGCAGAAGAAGAACCCCGACGTCCCGGAACTGGCGCGCGGCAAGAGCGGCCGCGTCTTCGGGCACCTGATGGGGCTGCTCACGTTGATGAAGGGCCAGCCGCTCGCTTACAACAAGGATAACCAAGAAGACAAGGAGCCGCTGTTCGACACGGCCGACACGCTGATCGACACGCTGCGCATCTTTGCCGACATGGTGCCCGGCATCCGCGTCAAGCCGGAGGCGATGGCCGCCGCCTTGCGCCAAGGTTTCGCCACCGCGACCGATCTTGCCGACTACCTCGTCAGGAAGGGCCTGCCCTTCCGCGACGCCCACGAGGCGGTGGCCCGTGCCGTGCGCGCGGCCGAGACGAAGGGCTGTGACCTGCCCGACCTGACGCTCGCCGAGTTGCAGGCCTTCTCTGCGCTGATCGGCGCGGACGTATTCTGCGTGCTCACCGTTCCCGGCTCCCTCGCCGCGCGCAATCACATCGGCGGGACCGCGCCCGATCAGGTCAAGGCCGCGATCGCGCGTCTGCGCGCCATGCGCTAAGCCGCGCATGGAAACGATCGGCGGCAAATACGAGATCTTTCGCAAGCTCGGCGAGGGCGCGACTTCGACGGTCTATCTCTGCTTCGATCCATTTACCGAACACGAAGTCGCGGTCAAGCGCATTTACCCCGAAGTCCTGAAGGAAGGCAAGCGCGGCAAGCA
>CAZFPR010000222.1:1652-2100 GCA_964521045.1 uncultured Hyphomicrobiales bacterium | reverse complement strand
ATCCGAAAACTCCTGATCGAGTTCGGCCATGTGCCGGTGCCCGCCGACGCCATAGGCATGCATGCCCTCGGAAACTTCCGAGAACAGCATTTCTTCCTTGGCCGAGCGGCCCGCGCCGGTCATGCCCGACTTGGAGTCGATCACGATGACATCGGTCTCGATCGCGCCTGCTTCGATCAGCGGCACCATCGCGAGGATCGAGGTCGAGGTATAGCAGCCGGGGTTTGCGACCAGCCGCGCGCCTTTAATCTCGTCGCGATAAAGTTCGACGAGGCCGTAGACGGCTTCCTTCTGCAACTCCACCGCCTGATGCGCGTGGCCGTACCACTTCTCGTAGGCGAGCGGATCGCGGATGCGGAAGTCGGCGGAAAGATCGACCACCTTCAGCTTCGGCGCTTTCTCCAGGAGGTCTTTGACCGGCTTCCAGGCGGTTCGTTTGGTTTCGAAC
>CAZFPR010000222.1:0-1642 GCA_964521045.1 uncultured Hyphomicrobiales bacterium | reverse complement strand
CAAGGAAGAGGCCAGGGAGCGCGCGCTAGAACTGCTGCGCCTGGTAGGAATACCCGATCCAGTCCAGAGACTTTCTGAGTCTCCGCACCAGTTCAGTGGTGGCATGCGGCAGCGCGCAGAACACGAGATCGGCCGACGCCGGATCGAGTTCTTCGATGGTAATCAGCTTCGGCAGTTCGATGCCGTAGAAATGCGGGAACACGCTCGCCATGGTCTTGCCGGCCTTGCGGTCGGCAGTGAGGGCCACGATTTCCGCGTTCGGATGGCGGAGCAGCAGACGCACCAGCTCGGCGCCGGTGTAACCCGACGCGCCAAGGATCGCGATCCGCGTTTTGGTGGCGCTCATTTGCCCTGCTCCTGAATGGAAGGAAGCCACTTACCCGAAATGAACCGGCGAAGAAAGACTGGAATGAAAGACAAGCCGGTAAACCGCCGTCGGCGTTATTTGGTTCCCTTGTTAGTTCCTTTGCGCTTCGCCACAAGGCACACGAAGTGCATGGCGATATGCGCCGCCGCGATGGCTGTTATCTCCGATTGGTCATAGGGCGGCGACACTTCCATGACGTCGAAGCCCACGAAATTGACCGGCGCGAGCGCCCGCAAAATCATCAGCGCCTCGCGGCTCGAGAGCCCGCCCGCGACCGGCGTGCCGGTACCCGGCGCAAAAGCCGGATCGAGCGCGTCGATGTCGAAGGTGAGATACGCCTTCTTCTTCCCTACCCGCTTGAGCACCTTTTTCACGACGCCGGCAACGCCGAGCGTCTCGATCTGATTGCCGTCGACGATCTCGATGCCGTGCGCCGCGGGAGCGTGCGTTCTGATGCCGATTTGAACCGAATGTTTCACGTCGATCAGCCCTTCGATCGCGGCGCGCGCGACGAACGAGCCGTGATCGATGCTGCCCGCTTCCGGGTGCCAGGTGTCCTGATGCGCGTCGAACTGTATGAGCGCGAGCGGCCCGTGCTTCGCGGCATGCGCCTTCAGGAGCGGATAGGTGACGAAGTGGTCGCCGCCGAGCGTCAGTAACGTAGCCCCGGTATCGAGAATTTCCTTCGCCTGCCGCTCGATCTCGCGCGGCACTTCGGCGTGGTTGCCGTAATCCAGCGCACAGTCGCCGACATCCACCGCCGTCAGCTTCGCATAAGGGTCGAAACCGAACGGATACTGCGGATCGCCTTCGAGGATCGCCGACGCTGCGCGGATCGCGCGGGGCCCAAACCGCGCGCCGGGCCGGTTCGAGGTCGCCGCGTCGAACGGCACACCCCAGATCGCAAGGCCCGCGCCCTTCGCATCTTTCGCGTAGCGCCGCCGCATGAACGACAACGCGCCGCCATAGGTCGGCTCGTTCACGCCGCCGCGCAAATTCTCGCCCTTGAAGGCGTTGTCCGCGGGACGCGGACGTCGCGGCGTGCTGGATTTCTGCTTTGTCATCGCGCTTTCGTTGATCGTGGACGCCCGAAAGGCTAGTCTTATCGCAACAAACCTCACACCCAAAACAAGGAAACGCTTCCCATGGCCGTAGACGGTAAGTGGAATATTTCGATCGACACGCCGATGGGCACCCGTCAGGTCGAGCTCGCGTTCACTTCTTCGCGGCGCCGTCTTTCTTGCCCGCGTCTTTTTTCGCTTGGTCGCCCGGCCC
>CAZFPR010000221.1:258-2111 GCA_964521045.1 uncultured Hyphomicrobiales bacterium | reverse complement strand
TCAGCGAGCCGTCCGCCTTGATGTCCATGATTCCGATGATGACCCGCCCTTCGGCGAAGGACGCCACCACAAGTTTGTCGCCGACGACCTGCCCGATGCCGGTGTACTTTCCGCCGTCCCATTTCAATTCCAGCGCGCCGTTCTTGTCCATCGTGATCGCAAGCGGGCCGGAACCGTCATACGGCTTGCCGTTGGTTTCCGTTCCGGTGACGACGTAATTGCCGATCAGGCTGACGTTCGTCTGTTGCGCGAACGCCGGAGATACTGCCGTCAAAAACAGCAACGCGACGGAAGCGAGAACTGCTTTCATTGTAGCCCCCTGAATGAAAATGAATATGTAACTTCGCTCGCTGCAATTCCGGCGCCGGATGAGCTATCGGCACCCTTACGCACGGCTACGGCAAGAACGGGAAGAGATGGTCGGAGCGGCAGGATTTGAACCTGCGACCCTCTGGTCCCAAACCAGAACCGAGTCTTTGATATATATAGAGCCTGTTGGTCAAGATGGGCGTCAGTCCTCGATCTGGCAATACCTTATCTATAGCAGGAAAAGGCCCGCCACCGGTTAAGGCGGCGGGCTAGTTTGCCACACAGGAGGAATTGCGGAGTGGACTTGCCACCCACCTGAAAGCGTCAGGCCGCGCATCTGCCCATCGGGCGGATTATCGACTGGCCGGAAGTCGGTCCCGAATTTCGTCGATCTTGCCGTCAAGCCGCTCGATCGCGTTTTCCAGCTTCTGCGTGATCGAAAGGAAGCTGTCGCGACGCACGAACGTCTCAAGAGCGGATCGCAAATCTTCGAGCATCTTCTTTTCGATCGAGTGCAGCCTGCTTAGAAACTCGCGCTCCAGGTTCTGAATGTGCTGGCGCATCGCGGCAATCGTATCGCCGGTTTCCTTGGCAACCGTCTTATCGGCGCTTTCGAGTTCAGTGACTGCGTTCTGGATTTCTTTGCGGATTTCCGAGATCAGCCGATTGATAAAGCGCGAGATCGCCCAAGTCCCGACTGCCGCGAATACGGCGGTTTGAAACAGGATCGCGACGCCCCAAAGCCAAAACGTGGGGCCGAGTTCGGCAGCAACGGCAGGCACGACACTCATTTCCAGCACCCGCTATCCGCACCGTTCTCGTTGTTTGAGATCGTTGCAAGCAGCACGTCGCGGTCATTGGCGACCAGATAGTCGCGCGTTTTCGTTTTCATCCTGACTTCCTGCCAGCCTGCGCAGTTCGACGCGAGCCTACTTGTCTGACAGCCAGCGATCAGAACGGCGACGCACGCCAGCGTCATCGAGATTTTTAAGCTCCGCATCGCGAGCGTCCTTTCGTTCTTCCTTCTGGATTGAGTCTCGCACGATCTTGTCTTCGACCTTCTGCGAGCCTTTGTGCTCGCCGCGCTTTGCGACCGCGACGAACGCAAGCCAGAGCGCGAAGATGGCGCCACCAATGATGGCGACCCGCTGGCCGAATTTGGTTGCCAGAAACGCGGGGATCAGGCCTGGCAAAAAGAACCATGCCGCGGCGAACGCGGCGGTCGCCGTCAGCCCCGCACCGAAGATCGTCCAAGGGCTCAGCAGAATATCCATGTCACTTCCCTTTCTCGATCACGATAGGCCGCGGGAACAGCCAGATCAGCGCGAAGATAGCGACGCCTACGACCGCGAACGTGATGATGACGGCAATGAGAACTTCGTTCGGCAGAGACAGCAGCCAGTTGCCTACGGCCGCGAGCGCGGAGCCGACAGATGCAATGCCGGCCGTCACCCAGGCGAGAACCTTCCGGAAGCCGGAAAGCGGCTCCTTTTCTTCCCGGTTTGTGGTCACAAGTTCTTCGTCGGCGCGCACGGTTTCGTCTT
>CAZFPR010000221.1:0-242 GCA_964521045.1 uncultured Hyphomicrobiales bacterium | reverse complement strand
CCTGCGAAATGCCGAGGTTGCTTTCGACTTCGGCATGAGACTGCACGCCGCGCCAATCCGCTTTCGTCGGGCGCTGAATTGGGAAGCCGTAGTGACGCGAGAGCTGCGCGATGCAGGCGACCATCGTATCCCAATGCGCCTTCGTCATGGGCCACTGGCCTTGATCGCGCTCGCTCACGCCGTTGCCGCCGAGGCAGCACAGCGAAAGGCCGATGATGCCGGAGTTGAAATTACGAGTATGC
>CAZFPR010000220.1:1554-2134 GCA_964521045.1 uncultured Hyphomicrobiales bacterium | reverse complement strand
ATTCTCTTATACGACGCTGACGGGTTTCTGCCGGAGGCACGCGCTGGTGAAGCCGCCCGATCCCCCCGCCGGTCACTATGATTTCGCCCCCGGCGAGGAGATGCAGCATGACACGTCGCCGCACGACACCGTGATCGGCGGAAAGCCGCGGCGGGTCCAGACGGCGAGCCTCGTCTTCTGCCATTCGCGGATGATCTTCGCGCAGATGTATCCGCGCTTCACCCGGTTCGAGTGCAAACAGTTCCTGACCGACGCCGTGAAATATTTTGGCGGTTCATGCGGCCGCTGCATGATCGACAACACGCACGTCGTGGTGGCCGTCGGGACGGGGCGCGAGATGAAGGCCTCACCGGAGATGTTCGCGTTCGCGGAGCGGTTCGGGTTCGTCTTCGCGGCGCACGAGAAGGGCGACGCGAATCGAAGCGCGCATGTGGAGCGACAGTTCCATTTCATCGAGACGAATTTTCTGGCCGGACGGACGTTTGCGGACTTCGAGGAGCTGAATCGCGAGGCGGTCGCGTGGTGCGACCGGCAGAACGGATCGTTCAAGAGACACCTGCACGCCGCGCCGAGAGACCTC
>CAZFPR010000220.1:1130-1453 GCA_964521045.1 uncultured Hyphomicrobiales bacterium | reverse complement strand
AACCATACGTCCTGCATCATCGGATCGTCTCGGTGGACGGGTATGTGAAGGTGAACTCGCACTTGTATTCAGCGCCGTATCAGTTGATCGGAAAGCGGATGGAGGTCAGGGAGACGAAGGAGAAGATCGTGATCTACGACGGTCCGCGGATCGTTGGTGAGCATGCGGTATCGCGCTCGGCGACCCCGACACGGATCACGGACGCGTCGCATCGACCGCCGCGATCACCGAGCGACGGATCATGGCGGCGACCGGCGGAGGAGGAAGGGCTCCGGAAAGTGCATCCGGAGCTTGAGGGGTACATCACGGAACTGCGCAAACGA
>CAZFPR010000220.1:423-1120 GCA_964521045.1 uncultured Hyphomicrobiales bacterium | reverse complement strand
CAGCCGGCCGCGGCACGTTGGCGTTGCGTGAACTGCGTCGCTTGATGGAGGACTACCCGCGCGAGCCCGCGATGAAAGCATTGCGGGAAGCCGCGCTCTACGGATTGTATGACCTGGAGCGCGTGGAGAGGATGATCCTGAAGAATGTGCGAACGGAGTTCTTCCGCCTGAAAGAAGACGCGGAGTGAAGGCGGAGCTGGCGGAACTTCTACGTGGACTGCGGCTCTCGAAGATCGCTGAGATCTGCGACGACGAGGTGAGGAAAGCGGAGAAGGACGGGCGAAGCATCAACGATTGCCTGCTGCGGTTGTTCCGCGCGCAATGGAGTCACCAACTGGAGAAGGCGCTGGAGCGCAGGATCCGTCGCGCGAGAATGCCGGAGCAGTGGACGCTGGAATCGTTTCCGTTCAAGAAGCAACCTGGGGTCTCGAAGCGACAGATCATGTCGCTTGCGGAACTGGAGTTCATCCCGAAGGCGGAGAACATCGTCTTCATCGGCGAGACGGGCCGTGGGAAGACGGGACTGGCACACGGCCTTCTTCTGAAGGCGCTACAGAACGGCCACCGCTGCGAGTCGGTGAAGGCGCAGGACCTCTTCGACGAGATGTACGCGTCCCTGGCGGACCGGAGTTCAAGAAAGCTCGTGAACCGGCTGGCGCGGCTGGACGTACTGCACATCGACGAAATGGGCTATTTG
>CAZFPR010000220.1:0-413 GCA_964521045.1 uncultured Hyphomicrobiales bacterium | reverse complement strand
GAAGCCGGAGCAGACGAACATCTTTTTCAAGTTGATGGAGGAGCGCTATCGCCGGAAGCCGACGATCATCACGACGAATCTTGAATATGAGGCGTGGCTGACGTTTCTGGGAAACAAAGGGCAGGTCGAAGCCCTCCTGTCGCGATTACGCCACTACTGCCACACCATCCACATCAAAGGCCCGTCGCTCCGCGACCCCACGGGCTGAGACCCGCCCCGACCATTCGCTCACCAAGCCGCAACGTCGCACGGCATCGCGCCGCGCGCGACCCGGCGGCGAAGCCGCGTATCGCCGCCGCGCCGCGAGATTGCCGTGGACTACTTTTCGCTGGCACAGGTGGTCTGATTCTGGCTGGCGGCGAAGCACAGTCGAGTTTTTTGACGTGCTCAAGTAGAATGATAAGAAGTGCCTA
>CAZFPR010000219.1:0-2167 GCA_964521045.1 uncultured Hyphomicrobiales bacterium | reverse complement strand
CGATGCCGGTGACGCGGCTGGCCATCTTGAGGTCGACGTCCATGCCGTTGTGCGAAAGCACGACGACCACTTGCGCGCCGGCGCCGCGTGCCTCGTTCACGACCTTCTGCATCTCCTCGTCCTGGATGCCGAAGGTCCAGTCCGGCACCATCCAGCGCGGGTTGGCAATCGGCGTGTAGGGAAAGGCCTGGCCCACGATTGCCACTTTCACGCCGTTCATCTCGCGCAGCGCATAGGGCTTGAACACCGGGTCGCCGAAGTCTGTGGTCTTGACGTTCTGGGCGAGGAATTCGATCTTGCCGCCGCTTTTTCCACCAAAGTCCTTCTCGACGATCTCCATGACGCGTTCGTGACCGAGCGTGAATTCCCAGTGCGGCGACATCATGTCGACGCCGAGCAGCTTGCAGGCATCGACCATGTCCTGGCCCTTGGTCCACAGCGCCGTACCGGAACCCTGCCAGGTATCGCCGCCGTCGAGCAGCAGCGCATTCGGACGGCCGGCGCGCAACTGCTTGACCAGCGTGGCGAGGTGGGCGAAGCCGCCGACCTTGCCGTAGGTCTTCGCGGCCTGCGCGAAATCGAGATAGGTGAAGGCATGCGCTTCCATGCCGCCGGGCTTGATGCCATAGGCTTTGAGCAGCTTCTCGCCGACGATGTGCGGCACTTTCCCAACGGCCTCGCCGATGCCGATGTTGACGTTCGGTTCGCGGAACCAGATCGGCAGCAGTTGCGCATGGCAGTCAGTGAAGTGCAGGAAATGCACGTTGCCGAAGCGCGGCAGGTCATACAGCTTCTGCCCGCCCTGGGCGGCGAGTAGTTCGCGGCTGTTCAGCATGAAACCGGCGGCGGAAGCGGCCGCAAGAATCTGCATGAACTCGCGACGGTTCATGGACATGGGTTTCTCCTCGGGAAGGAAAACGCCTGACCGAGTCAGGCGTTTCCGTGCAACATGTTATTTATTGACCGGCGACTCCGGGTCGAGCAGCAGGGCGACCAGATCCTTGATCTGCTCGGGCTTGAGCGCGTCGACATGACCGAAGCGCGGCATGTCGGAGCAGGCGTTGTAGGCCTTCGCGTTGAAGATCTTGACGTAGGTGTATTTCTGGATTTCCGGTGAATTGCCGCGCAGCTTGCCATACTGCAGCAGGCTTGGGCCGACGGTGCCGAAGGCTACTTCCTTCGGACTGATCTGGTGGCAGTTGTAGCAATTGCCGCCGACCGGCAGGCCGGGGTTGTCCGTCCAGGTGAAGCCGCGGCCGCTCTGCGCCAGGCTTTCGCCCTTTTTCCAGTCGCCCATGAGCTTGCCGTCGGCCGGGTATTTCACCTTGGCCAGCTGGTCGGCCTCGATACGTTTGGCGTTCTCCGGGGAGGGGTTGTTGGCGGTGCGGTTGCAGAGCGCCTGAACGAAATCTTCGGCGAGGCGGTCGAGATCGGCCTGGCCGCGTGGCTTGAAATCGCGCTTGATGGTTTCGATTGCCTTGGCGCTAGCGCTCGCATCGGCGAAGGCCGGCAGGGCAAGGCCCAGGCAGGGAATCGCCGCAACGGCGAGGATGAGTTTCTTCGTCATGTCGGTCTCCTGTTCAGCGCTTGATGCCGGGGCCCTTGTAGAGCTGGCCGTTGGCGGTGGCGGTCATGTAGGTCAGCAGGTAGGTGACCGTGTCCGAGGCGTACTTCGGCTCGGGGAAGCGCTGCTGCCGGAAGCAGTCGTTCATGCGCCATTGCGAGGTGAGCATTACGCCGCCGGTCATGCGGTAGCCGGGCCAGCCGAACACACCCTTGATGGCGCCTTCGGGCTTCGCGAGATTCGGCAGATTCTGCATGCGGATGCGCTTGCCGTCCGAACCGTGGCAGGTGTTGCAGGAAAAGTCGTAGGGGCCGGCGCGATAGGCGGCGATTTCCTTGCCGATCTCCCAGGCTTCCTTGACCTTCGGATCCTTGATCGGCACGGCGAACTTCATGTTGCGCGAATGGCCCGCGACGAAGGTGACGAGGCTGGTGATGTCGGGCGTGTAGTTGCCGGACGCGAAGGGGCGCTTGGCGATCTCGTCGAAGCTGAAACCCTGCTTCTCGGTCATGCACCAAACGATGCGGCGCTCCGCGTCCATGACCTTGTCGGCATCGGCGAAGTAGCGCGGCATCTTCACATAGGCGCCGTCGATCTTGCCGA
>CAZFPR010000218.1:0-2236 GCA_964521045.1 uncultured Hyphomicrobiales bacterium | reverse complement strand
CTAGCAGGCTGTTGAACTTGGGTCGCGGGTAGAAGCGCATTCTCGGCCGAGGCGCGGAACGACTGCCGACTTCATGTTCGAGGGCGGCGTCTGGGCATTTCAGCCCTTTCGCCTCACGCTGTAGCGAGCAGCCTTGGCATCCGGATCAGATTGTAGGCGGCCATCGCGAAGGTGAACTTGAAGCGCACGCGCGCGAGGCCGCGCACTTTCACCTTCGCCATGCCGGCGATGGTCTTGCTCCAGCCGAACGCTTCCTCGACCAGCTTGCGCTTGCGCTGGCTGACCTTGTAGCCCTCGTGCCGCGTGGTGCGGCCGTCGATCGCCGAGCCCGTCACCTTCGCCGCCACGTGCGGCGTCACGCACTTCTGTCTTAGGTCGGAGATGAAGTCGGAAGTGTCGTAGCCCTTGTCGGCGGCCAGGGTGAGCCGGCGCTCCGAGCCGGGGTCTTGCCGGTCGATCATCGCCAGCGCGGCAGCGCGCTCGGCTTTGCCGGTCGCCTGCGTCGCGTCCGCCTGCACGACGAGGCCGTGCCGGTTCTCGATCAGCGCATGGCCCATGAAGTAGAGCTTCGCCGGCTGGCTGTTGCCCTTGCGGAACAGCTTGGCGTCGGGGTCGGTCTTGCTTTCGTGCGTGTCGTTGGCGCGTTTCTCGCCGTGGAAATTGCGCTCGCCGTTGCGGCCTGGAGACGGCGGCTCGTCGCTGCCGTCCTTGGCGCGGAAGCTCTTCAGGCTGGCCCACGCCTCGACCAGCGTGCCATCGACCGAGAAGTGATCGTCAGACAGGAAGCGCTTGACCTTGGCATGCCGCAGCACGGCTTCGAGGAACTTCGCTGCGACATCCGCATCGAGCAACCGGTCGCGGTTCTTCGAGAACGTCGAATGGTCCCACACGGGATCGTCGATCCCGAGGCCGACGAACCAGCGGAACAGCAGGTTGTAGTCGATCTGCTCCATCAGTTGCCGCTCGGAGCGCACCGAGTAGAACGCCTGCAGCAGCGAGGCGCGCAGCAGCCGCTCGGGCGCGATCGACTGACGGCCGGTGTCCTCGTAGAGCCGCTCGAACTCGGCATCGAGCGAGACCAGCACGTCATCGACGATCGCCTTGATGACCCGGAGCGGATGCTTCGCAGGCACCCGGTTCTCGAGGTCGACGTACGAGAACAGCGATCCCGACGTGGCATCAGATCCGCGCATGATGGCCCCCATGGACGTGAAAACCGAACGGAATCATATTCTCCCGGCCCTGTCAGCAGGCGAGAAGTTCAACAGCCTGCTAGTCCTCGCGCACCGGCGAGGGGCGGCGGCGGCCGCGCTCGGCCCTGGCGCTGCCCTTGATGCGCTCGGCGATGTCGTCGAGACGGCGCTTGGCGGCATCGAACGCATCGCGCAGCGCAATCAGCAAGTCTTCCTGCGCGTCGCCCACGGCGCTCTCATGCGACAGGATCAGGGGCGCGTGATCGGGGATGCCGATGTCGATTTTGATCTCGTAGGACTTCCCCTTGTGGGCATGTTTGTTCGGCGCGGCCACCACGACCCGGCAGTGGGTCATCCGGTTGAACACCTTCTCCAGCTTGGCGGCCTTCTTCGTGATCTTCGATTCGATCGCAGCACTTTTGTCCAGACCCTTGAAGGTGATCTCGAGCGGCGTGTTCATGAGCGGTGCCTTTCGCGGCTGCCTGATGGTGCAGGTGTCACAGAAACGATATTAGGCCTGTTCGCGGCGGGAACAAGGTTTGGCGATCGCCCAAAGGCGACGCCGCCCGGCACGTGGTTGAGGAAGGACGTGTGCGTGGCCGAACCGGGGACGGCCGGTGCCTAGCGCGGCAGGTTCGTGACGCCCATCAGCGCCTTGTCGATGGCGTGCGCGGCCTGGCGGCCCTCGCGGATAGCCCAGACGACGAGCGACTGACCGCGGCGCACGTCGCCGGCCGCGTACAGCTTGCCGTCGCCGGGCAGCTTGTAGGTGCGCTCGTCGGCGTCGAGGCCGCGGAAGCGGCCGCGCGGCACGACGGCGAGACCAAGCTCCGTCACGACATCGTTCTCGATCGGACCGGAGAACCCCATGGCGAGCAGCACGAGGTCGGCATCGAGCGTCCCCTCGCTGCCGGGGATCGGCTGCATCTTCTCGTCGACGCGCGTGTAGTGCAGCTTGCTGACTTTGCCGTTGTCGCCCTCGAAGCCCGTGGTCGAGATCGAGAACTCGGTCTTGGCCCCTTCGGCCTGCGAGGTGGAGATGC
>CAZFPR010000217.1:1839-2245 GCA_964521045.1 uncultured Hyphomicrobiales bacterium | reverse complement strand
CGAGCAGTTCGAAATGCGCACGCACAAGCGCCTTTTGGACATCGTCGATCCGACGCCGCAGACCGTGGACGCGCTGATGAAGCTCGACCTGGCTGCGGGCGTCGACGTCGAGATCAAGCTCTAAGCTTTTTGTAGAACGAGGAAGTAACAATGCGCTCCGGCGTGATCGCACAGAAACTGGGAATGACCCGCGTCTTTACCGACGCCGGCGAGCATGTCCCCGTGACCGTGCTGAAACTCGAAAACTGCCAGGTCGTCGGCCATCGCACGATGGAAAAGAACGGCTATGTCGCGTTGCAGCTCGGCGTGGGTACGCGCCGCGCTTCGCGCGTCTCGAAGGCGATGCGCGGCCATTTCGCCGTGTCGAAGGTCGAGCCGAAGCGCAAGCTCGCGGAATTCCGCGTGC
>CAZFPR010000217.1:0-1807 GCA_964521045.1 uncultured Hyphomicrobiales bacterium | reverse complement strand
GATGCGCTCATTCCGGTCGGCGCCGAAATCACCGCGGATCATTTCGTGGTGGGTCAGTTCGTGGACGTTACCGGCACCTCGATCGGTAAGGGTTTCGCGGGCGGCATGAAGCGCTGGAATTTCCGCGGACTTCGCGCGACCCACGGCGTGTCCGTTGCCCACCGCTCGATCGGCGGCACCGGCGGCCGTCAGGACCCGGGCAAGACCTTCAAGAACAAGAAGATGGCCGGCCACATGGGTGACGAAACCGTCACCACGCTGAACCTCAAGGTGGTCCGCACCGACGTCGAGAAGGGTCTCCTGCTCGTCGAAGGCGCGGTGCCGGGTTCGAAGGGCGGCTGGATCATGGTGCGTGACGCCGTGAAGAAGGCGCTTCCGAAGGAAGCACCGAAGCCGGGCAAGTTCCGTCTCGCAGACGAAGCGAACAAGAAGCCGGAAGCGAAAGCCGAAGCGCCTGCCGCTGACGCTCCTGCAACCGAAGCGAAGGAGGGCGCATAATGGAACTCTCCGTAGTTTCGCTCGACGGCAAAGAGGGCGGCAAGGTGAAGCTGAACGACGAGATCTTCGGTCTCGAAGTTCGCGCCGATCTCCTGCATCGCATCGTCAACTGGCAACTCAACAAGCGCCGCGCCGGCACGCACAAGGTGAAGAACCGTGCGGAAATCTGGCGCACCGGCAAGAAGATGTACGGCCAGAAGGGCACCGGTAACGCCCGTCACGGCTCGGCCCGCGTGCCGCAGTTCCGCGGCGGCGGACGCGCCTTCGGCCCGGTCGTGCGCTCGCACGAAACGGAAATGCCGAAGAAGCTGCGTCAGCTCGCGCTGAAGCACGCGCTCTCGGCGAAGGCGAAAGAGTCGTCGATCGTCGTGCTCTCGGAAGCGACGCTGAAAGAGCCGAAAACCAAGATGCTGGTGCAGAATCTCGAGAAGCTCGGCTTCTCGAATGCGCTGATCATCGGCGGCGCCGAAATCGACAAGAACTTCGGCCTTGCCGCGCGCAACTTGCACCAGATCGACGTGCTGCCGGTTCAGGGCATCAACGTCTACGACATCATGCGCCGTCAGAAGCTCGTGCTGACGAAGGCCGCACTCGACGCACTGGAGGCGCGATTCAAATGAGCAAGGACCCGCGCCACTACGACGTAATCCTCTCGCCGGTCGTGACCGAAAAGGCCACCGCCGCGTCCGAGAAGAACAAGGTCGTGTTCAAGGTTCGCCTGGACGCGACCAAGATCGAGATCAAGAACGCCGTCGAAAAGCTGTTCGAGGTGAAGGTGACGCGCGTGAACACGCTGACCCGCAAGGGCAAGAACAAGGTGTTCCGCGGACGTCCCGGCAAGCAGGGCGACGTGAAAAAAGCGATCGTAACGCTGGCCGAAGGCCAGACGATCGACATCACGACGGGCCTCTGAGGTAAAACGAAATGGCACTCAGAACATACCGACCCATTACTCCCGGCCTCCGGCAGTACGTCAGCGTCGACCGCACCGGCCTGCATAAGGGCAAGCCGGAGAAGAGCCTCACCGTCGGCAAGACGAATACGGGAGCGCGCAACAACAACGGCCGCATCACGGTTCGTTTCCGTGGCGGCGGTCACAAGCGTGCGCTTCGCACGGTCGACTTCAAGCGCATCACGCGCGATATCGTGGGCACCGTCGAGCGGATCGAGTACGATCCGAACCGTACCGCGTATCTCGCACTCTTGAAGTACGACAACGGTACGCTCGCCTACATCCTCGCGCCGCAGCGCGTGTCGGCGGGCGACAAGCTCATCGCCGGCGAGCAGGTGGACGTGAAGCCGGGCAACG
>CAZFPR010000216.1:0-2249 GCA_964521045.1 uncultured Hyphomicrobiales bacterium | reverse complement strand
AGGAGACACGTAATGCGCACATTTTCATTGGCCGCCGTCTGCCTAGCGGCCGCACTACAGCTGCTCCCGACCACTGCGATGGCGCAGCGGGATTTCGAGGGCCGCGCCTTCGACGAGCGGGGCTTCTACGACGACCGCCGCGGCGGAGCCTGGAACCGGCTCGGCGAGATCGTCGTGCGGCCGCGCGTGGAACGCGAACTCATTCGGGTCAATCCGCGCGGGGAGGCTTTCAGCCGCATCGGTCTGCGCGCCTTCGACGGCGACATCGAAGTGGTCGAGCTCAACATTCGCTATGCCAACAACGAGATCGAGCGCATCCGCGTGAACCGCGTGATCCGCGCCGGCACGGGCGTGCCGCCGATCGACCTGAGCGGTCGCGCGCGCCGTGTTCGCGAGATCGAAGTCGTCTACCGGCCCTTCGGTCCGGCCCGGCTCGAGGTCGTCGGGCGCGAGGGCGGTCCCGGCCCCGGGGCCGACCTGGCGGTCCGGACGGTGATTCCCGAGGGTGCCGAGACGCGGCCGATCGATCTGTCCGGCAGGTTCCGCGGCATCGACCGGATCGAACTTTACTATCTCCCGCAGATCACCTTCGGCGGACGCGCCAACGTCTGCGCGTTCGGCCTCTGAGAACATGGAGTCTTGTATCATGAAGCGTTTAGCCCTCGTGCTGCTGACGGTCTCGATCGGCGCCGGTTCGGCCTCAGCCGCGCCGCCCGCGTCGCAGGATGCGTGTCTCGAGCAATCCTTCGCACTGGCCGAGAAGGCCGCGGCAAAGAAGCTCTCGACCGACGCGCAGACGAAGGTCGAGGGACTGCTGAGCGCGCTCGAGGCCAAATGTACCGGGGGCGATCTCGCCGGTGCCGAGGCCGACATCAAGGCCGTCGAAGCCGCGATCGACGGCAAGTAGACCAGAGCCGCACCACTGAAACGGCGCCGGTGTCCTTACCGGCGCCGTTTCGTATTTCCGCTGGGGAGGCAGTCCTGCCGGCTCGATTTCAATTGAACTTAACAAAGTTTATGGAAGTATACGCCATGACGGCTAAATTAAGATAAGGCTCCTATATATGGATCCTGTGCGAAATCCGTTCGCTCCAGGCGCCGGCAACCCTCCACCCGAGCTGGCGGGCCGGCGGGAGGTCATCGAGCAAGCTGAAGTGCTGTTGTCGCGAGCGGAGCAGGGGCGGCATGCCAAGAGCTTCATGCTGGTCGGTCTGAGAGGGGTCGGCAAGACGGTCCTGCTCGTTCGGATCGAGACGATGTCAAGGGACAGGGGACTTCAAGTTGCGCTCGTGGAGTCGCCGGAAGACAAGCCGCTGCCTCTGCTGATCCTGCCGCACCTTCGGCAAATCCTGCTGTCGCTCGATTTGCGAGGCGCATTCAGCGAGCAGGTGAAGCGGGGGTTGCGCGCACTGCGCAGTTTCGCCAACGGGATCAAGCTCAAGTATGGCGACGTGGAGATTGGGCTCGAAATCGATCCGGAAGCCGGCGTCGCGGATAGCGGAGACTTTGAAAGAGATCTTGCAGACATCGTAGTCGCCGTCGGCGAGGCCGCGCGGTCGCGAAAAACGGTTGTCGTGCTGCTGATCGATGAGTTGCAGTATCTCAGTGAAGCGCATCTGAGCGCACTCATAATGGCCATGCATCGAACAAGTCAGCGGCAGTTGCCGGTCGTGTTGATCGGAGCCGGGCTTCCGCAGCTCGTTGGCAACATGGGACGTTCCAAATCGTACGCGGAGAGGCTGTTCGACTTCCCGAAGATCGGGCCGCTTGCGCCCAAGGACTCGGTGACCGCAATCATCGGACCTATCGAAAAGGAGGGTGAGAGAATTCAGAAGGTGGCGGTCGAGCGGATCATCCAGAAATCGCACGGGTATCCGTATTTCCTCCAGGTGTGGGGCTACCAGTCATGGAACGCGGCTGCCAAGTCGCCGATACGCGTTGCTGATATTGAAACCGCCGAGAAGGCAGTTCTGAAGAACCTGGATGAGAGCTTCTTTCGTGTGCGCTTCGATCGCCTGACACCGGGCGAGAAGAAGTATCTCAGGGCCATGGCGGAAAGGGGCCCTGGGCCACATCGTTCAGGCGACATCGCCGAGACGCTGGGTGTCAAGGTTCAGAGCGTTGCACCGGTGCGCAGCAGCTTGATCAAGAAGGGGATGATCTACAGTCCCCAGCATGGCGACACGGCCTTTACCGTGCCGATGTTCGATGAGTTCTTGAAGCGTCAGCTGCCGGACCTCGGGTGAGTT
>CAZFPR010000215.1:0-2279 GCA_964521045.1 uncultured Hyphomicrobiales bacterium | reverse complement strand
GTGTGGTGTGTTGCCGGGGCAGGCGTGCCGCCCTGATCGCCGTTTTCGGACGCCAGGGGCGGACTGTCGGTGCGCTCGTAAACCGTACCGGACGGAACGTCGTCGAAGCGGGCGGCAGGCGGTGCTTCACGCACCGTAGACCGGCGCTTCGGTTCCTCCGGCTGGACAGTGCCGAACTGCGGCGCGGTTCCCGGGTTTTCCGGAAGCGGAGGGCGTGCCTCCGGCTGTTCGGCGGCGGGCATGCCGCGAGGCTCGGGCTGCGGCGTGGTGTCGATCTCGTCGAACTCGGCGGCGCCCTCGACGTTTCCGTTGGTCTGTTCTTCGCGCGGCTGGTCGCCGTTCTGGAACCGGTCGCGGCGATTGCGGCGTCCGCCGCGTCTGCCGCGGCGGCGGCGCTTGCGGTCGCCCTGCTGTTCGCCTGCTTCTTCGCTATGTTGCTGCTCGGGTGCCGCTTCGCCTTCAGCGTGCGTTTGCACATCCCCGCTGTTTTCGTCATGCGGAGTTTCGCCTTCGGCAGCATCGGCGCTGCCAGCCATATCGCGGTTCGGTTTCTCGCCGCGGTCGCGTCCGCGTCCGCCGCGCCGGCCGCGCCGCTTGCGGCGGCGGCCATGATGATCGCCGGACGCCGGCTGTTCGTCGCCTTCGGAAGTCTCCGTCGCGGAGGCGGTTTCGGTTTCTTCCTCTTCGCTTTCCTCTTCTTCGACCACGTCGTCGGCTTCGTCGTAGCTTTCGATCGCCATTTCGGAGCCGGGACGCGCGAGCGACGGGTTCGGAATGCCGCTCGCAGGTCCGCCCTTCTCGACGACGAAATATTGCTGGCCCGAAAGCGTGTCGTCGGACTGGACGATGATGGTGACGCCGAAGCGGCCTTCGAGATCGCGCAGATGCGCGCGCTTGTGGTTCAGGAGATAGAGCGCGGTGTCGGGCCGGGTGCGGACGATCAGATCGTTCGCCGCCGACTTCATCAGCTGTTCTTCGAGGGCGCGCAGGAGATGCAGCGCGACCGAGGAGACCGAGCGCATATGCCCGGTGCCGCCGCAGGTGGGGCAGACTTCCGTAGAGCTTTCCAGCACACCCTGACGAATGCGCTGACGCGACATTTCCATCAGACCGAAGTGCGAGATGCGGCCGACCTGAATGCGTGCACGATCGTGCTTCAGGCAGTCTTTCATCTTGCGCTCGACCGAGCGGTTGTTGCGGTTCTCTTCCATGTCGATGAAGTCGATCACGATGAGACCGGCAAGGTCGCGCAGCCGGAGCTGCCGCGCAATTTCCTCCGACGCTTCCATGTTCGTTTTCAGCGCGGTGTCTTCGATATTGTGTTCGCGCGTGGCGCGGCCGGAGTTCACGTCGATGGAGACGAGCGCCTCGGTCGGATTGATGACGATGTAGCCGCCGGACTTGAGCTGCACGACCGGCGAGAACATCGCGTCCAACTGATGCTCGACGCTGTAGCGCGAGAACACCGGGAGCGTGTCGCGGTACGGCTTCACGTTCTTGGCGTGGCTCGGCATCAGCATCCGCATGAACTCGCGGGAGTCCTTGAACGCCTCGTCGCCGGCGACGATCACTTCGTCGATGTCCTTATTATAGAGGTCGCGGATCGCACGCTTCACGAGCGACCCTTCCTCGTAGACGAGGGCGGGGGCGGTGGAGTTCAGCGTCGCTTCGCGCACCTGCTCCCACTGGCGCAGGAGATATTCGAAGTCGCGCTTGATTTCGGTCTTGGTGCGCGAGGCGCCCGCGGTGCGCAGGATCACGCCCATGCCTTCCGGCACGTCGAGATCGGAAACGAGATCCTTGAGGCGGCGGCGATCCGCGCCGTCGGTGATCTTGCGGGAGATGCCGCCGCCGCGCGCGGTGTTCGGCATCAGCACGCAGTAGCGGCCGGCGAGCGAGAGATAGGTGGTGAGCGCCGCGCCCTTGTTGCCGCGTTCTTCCTTGACGACCTGGACCAGAATGATCTGGCGGCGCTTGATGACCTCTTGAATTTTGTAGGTGCGGTGACGGCGCGGTGCGCGTTCCGGCACTTCTTCCATGGCGTCGGCGGAAGCGACGGATTCCACGACTTCGGGTGCCGGGGTGTCGTCGGCGGGCGACTCTTCGATGTGCGAACTGTCGGGTTCGCCGGCTTCGTTGTCGCTGTGTTCGGCGTCGGCGTGATCGCTAGCGTTCTCCGCATGCGTTTCTTCCGGCGACGGTTCGTGCTCGCCGGAGGAAGCCGCCTGTACCGGCTCCTGCTCGTGCGCGGACTCCGCCCCGTTGTCCGACGGCTGTTC
>CAZFPR010000214.1:0-2283 GCA_964521045.1 uncultured Hyphomicrobiales bacterium | reverse complement strand
AATATCTGGACCAGCTCCCCGAACGATTGCGGATGGCGGTATTCGGCAACGTCGGTTCAATTCTCGCCTGCCGGGTGGGCGCAAGTGACGCCGAGTTGTTGGCCGAACAAATTGGCCTAGGTGGTGCCGCTGCATTGTTGGACTTGCCGAATTTTTTGGTATGGGCGCGGCTCTTGAAGAACGGAATACCTACATCCCCCATTCGAATGAGCTTGCATGCCGTACCTCATTACCGAAACGCCGCACGCGGTCATATCGCGCTGAGCCGCAAACGCTTTGGAAGGCCGCGCCATGAAGTTGAAGCGAAAATAAAAAACTTTCTTGGGCAATAGCGTGCGGTTCGATGCCGTGCATAATTTCCTCGCCAACTCGGGGGAGGGGCACCATGCAACTGAAACTAAAGCGCGCGCAGCGCGAAGGCGGAATGATCGGCAAGAAGATAATCTTCGCGCTCGATGCGAGGGCCGATCTATCCAACAGCGAAAAGGACTTGGTGAAAAAATACGGGCTTGGCGCGCTCGTGGTGTACGACAGCGCCAACCGCCGCAAACACGCGGAGTCCGCTGTCGGCCATGCCGAGGCAACGATTGGGGCAAGTGCCGGCGGGACCATGTACCGGCTCGCCCGCGGCTATGCCGCGATGGCCATGAGCGCGCTGTCGCTTCGCGTCACCGTGGACAGTCTTACCCGAGGCCAGCATATCGAATGCAAGGACTTGGACGAATTGCTCGGCGCGGAAGCCGCCATCGTCGATGCATGCAAAAATCTAAAGACTTATCTGGAAACGGCGATCACTTTCGACGGCCGGGAAGAGGTCGTTGAGTTCTGACCCTTACCGGCCTTCGGTCTATACGCCGTTCTTGCGGCGCTTTACCGACGAACGCGCACTCGATCTCGCCGATACGATTGCGTTGTTCGAAGAAGTATCCGCCGCACACCGGGCATCGGTCTGGTCCAAGCCGCACGCCATCGAAGGCACGAACGCGCTGATCGCCGAGTGGATTGGCGAAGTGATTGAGCTGCCGCAATCGCCGACGCTTTTGCGCGCCCTTGATAAATGCCAGCAGGCGGTGCTCGCGAACGAAGTGACGATCTTTTCTGCGCCGGAAAGCCGCTGGAACATCGCTTCCCTATCGCTCAAAGAGCAAGTGGATTTGCGCCGGTTTCTGCGCGCGCAACAACACTTCCTCGCCAACGACGACAAAGTAAGCGAACTACTTTCGACCGCACTTGGCAATGTCTTCGGCGGCATCGTTTCGGAGTTGACAACTGTGCCTGCGGAGACCGCCGGGGCCGCCTTTACCGTGCCACTAGTGTCGCTGCTTCGCGATCCCGGCGACGTGGTGGATCGCCTCATCGGCACCATCTGCAAGGACGAATTGGCGCAAGCCGGATTATTTGCCGAATTGCAACGGCAGTTCTTCGAAAACATCTGTCACGCATCCGGCGTTCTGCCTGATAAGGAAATTCGAAAACCGCTGATTACCGCCGACGAGTCGGAATTGCCGCCATCCGAATTGGTCGAAACCTATTTGAAGGGCACGCCCTTTCTTGAGTTGTTTCTGACGCCGGTCCCATTTGCGCTGTCCGACGAAACACGGTTCGAGCACCACTGGATTGTCGCCGGTACCGGCCACGGCAAGACCCAAGCGCTGCAATGTATGATCGCAAACGATCTAGAGCGGGTGTTTTCCAGAGAAGCATCGGTTATCGTGATCGACAGCCAGGGCGATCTCATTCGCAATATTTCGCGGCTCAAGGTCTTCGCTGAAAATCCAGAAAAACTTTGCGTGATTGACCCGACCGACATTGAGCATCCGGTCGCGCTCAACCTCTTCGATTTGGGAGCAGCGCGAGCTGCGTCCTATTCCCTACTGGAGCGTGAGAAGCTCCAAAACGCCGCCGTCGAAATGTACGAATTCATTCTGTCCGCATTGCTCGGTGCGGAAATGACTTCCAAGCAATCGACACTGTTTCACTACGTCTTGCGGACGATGCTGCATATCGAAGGAGCCACCATCCACACCTTTCGAGAAATGATGGACGGCTCGCAAAACTATCAGCACGCGATCGATAAGCTCTCAGTCAGCGCCCGAACCTTCTTCGCGACCGAATTCAATAGTCGTGAGCACGAGGCGACGAAGCGCCAAGTGGTCCGCAGGCTTTGGGGTATTCTGGAAAATCAGTCCTTCGAGCGGATGTTTTCGCACCCGAAAAGCAAATTTGACATGTTCGCGGAAATGAACGCGGGAAAAGTGATCCTGATTAACGCCGCCAAGGATT
>CAZFPR010000213.1:0-2294 GCA_964521045.1 uncultured Hyphomicrobiales bacterium | reverse complement strand
CTCCGGCGACACCTGCTGGCCGAAGGTGCCGAGGATGCGCTCGCGTTCCTCCTGTGAAGGTGGGATGCGCGGCACTTCAGCGGCCGCGGCGTCGATCTTTTCGAGCACGTGCAGCGCGTTCTCTGCCACTAGCATTTCGTGCTTCGCCATCCGCAGCAGCGTCGCGCTAGACGGGTATTTCTTGAAGCTCTCACCGAACTCCAGTTTCCAGTTCCCCTCACCCCAGCGATCGATGCCAGCCTGCACCGCCCACACTGGAACTTCGCGCAGCGCCTTGAGGTATCGCGTCGTCAACGCGGAGACTTGCTCGCGCCCAGCCCCATACATCGGCCAGGATTTGAACATCGCGTCGAGCGCGTCCCCGAGGCACTCGATGGCATCAGCGCTATGAGCGGGAACCGGCGCCGACAACGCGGTACGGAAGTTCGAGATCGCTTGCCGAATGCGCGCCTGGTCCCGACCGTTCGGGATCAAATCCTTCGGCAAAGTCGGAGCCGCCGCGGTCCCGCCCAAGGATTGCATCCGTGGCAGCGCGCACGCCGGCAGTGATGGCTTCTGCGCCGTCAGGTCGCCGCTGATAGCCGCCGTTCGGTTTCGAGCCACTTCTGTTGCCATTTCGGCCTCCTGAAATTTGCCGCACGCGATTTCTCCACGTTGCGGACCAGTCAAGTTTGCAACCGCGCGCGCCGGGCACGCCGATCCAGTAATCTTTGAACTCTGCCCAAGCAGCCGGAACGTTTGCGACGCGATGATCGACCGCGAATTGCAGGTCGTCGTCGCTCAGCACGGCATCAGCGGACAACCGCGTGCCTCGCGCGCGCGTATTACCTTCCTTCTTCCTCCTTTCCTTGGAAGCCACTTCCTCAGAAGTAAGTAAGAAAGAATCACAGCGTTTTTCCACCTTGTCCGTGGAAACGTCCGCAGATTTGTCCGCACTTCGTGGAGGGGTAGGGTCGGCATCGTTTGCTTCCAACTTCCCCTTGTTTTGCTTGACTTCCTGACGCTTCAGCCGCTTCCGCAACCTGTCTTTCTTGCGCCGCATGTCCGCAGCGTTGTCCGCAATGTCCGCGGAATTTCCGTGGACAGATGCGGACAAGCTTTCGATGTGGTCGACCACGATAGCGACGACTTCCGGGGACGCGCCGGCGGCGTTCAACTTGCGGATCAGGCCGGCGATCGTGCTCATCCCGCCACCGCCCGCGCGTTCTTCGCGCTGTCTGCCGTGCGGCCGTGCGCGCCTTTCGGTAGGATGGTCTTGATGACGCCGTTCTCGACCGGAGCCTTGCAGCCCGCGATGAATACGGCCGACGCGCCCGCCTTGATGGCGGTGCGGATGCTCTCGTTCAGGATTTCGCGGCGCAGGCTGTCGATGTCGAGTTTGTAAACCCGCTCGAGATAGCGCAGCATGGCATGGTCGCTGACCTTGGGCTCAGGCTGTTTCGTCATGCCCGCTCCCATGAAATTCGGTGAAGCTCGGTCGGACCACCGTGAAAGCGCGACCACTCGAACCAAGCGAAGGCGATGGCCCCAGCTTCAGTTTTTTTTCCTTCGTAACCATCGCGGTGCATCATCGGCAGGCGGTTTCGGAAAACGAAAACGCGCGCCAGATGTCCACTATCCAATATCGGGCGGCGGCGCTCACCTTCAAGAAATGCGAGACGCAGCAGCATGAAAACGCGCGGGCAAAGTGTCAGCGCGTGATCGACAAACTCACCTGCCAGCTTGAAAGGCGGGTTCGTGACGATGGCCTCGACGTCGATGCGGGATTGCCGCTCCATCAGAAAATCGACGCCATGCTCGGAATCGGGGCATCCGTAGTCGACGAGATCGGTTGCCCAGACGGTATGTCCACCCTCGCGCAGCGTCCGCACGATTGAACCCGGCCCGCAGGCAGGCTCCCAGATATGGTGCGGCAGATCCGCGGCCTTCATCAGCGCGCGAACGGCGGCAGGATGCGTCTCGTAGAGATCATCCTTCCGGTCTGCGAGAGGCGCGCGCCCCTGAAGGGATTGCAGCATCACTCCCCCGCCTTCTGCGCGATCGCGCCAATGCGCGCGGCGTCGGAGAGCCGCATGACGATCAGCGGGTCTTTGTGGTCGGCCTTCACGACCAGAAACTGGTGCTCGCCGAGAAACGAGTAGACCTGCGAGAATCCTTTCGCCCGCGCCTTCACTTCCCCGCGCCAGTTCTCACGGCATACGGGCACAGCGATGTCGCCAGCGAAGGCGCCGAGCGCAGCGCCGGAAAGCGGCACGCGCTGCGCGTCGAAGCCATGCGCGCGCATGCGGTCCACG
>CAZFPR010000212.1:0-2386 GCA_964521045.1 uncultured Hyphomicrobiales bacterium | reverse complement strand
CCCACCGAGCGCGAAGGCCCGCGGCCATAGGGAATGATGCAGAAGGTGCAGCGGTGGTCGCAGCCGTTCTGGATCTGCACGAAGGCTCGGGTGTGTCCTTCGAAGCCATCGACGAGATGCAGCGCGGTTTCGCGGATCGAATCGAGATCGTCGATCTGCACTTTCTCGAGCGCGCCGAAGGGTGCGTGCCATGTCGCGGTGTCCAGCTTGCGCGCGTTGCCGATGACGCGAGCGACTTCCGGCATGGCGGCGAAAGTTTCGCTTTCCGTCTGCGCGGCGCAGCCGGTGACAATGATCGAAGCTTCCGGCCGCTCGCGCTTCATGCGCCTGATCTGCTGGCGCGCCTGCCGCACGGCTTCGCCGGTGACGGCACACGAGTTCACGATGATCGTGTTCTGGAGTTTTGCCGCTTCCGCGTGACGCCGGATCGTTTCCGACTCGGTGATATTGAGCCGGCAGCCGAAAGTGACGACTTCGATCGGCATCACGCCGCCGACGCCGTGTTGAGGATCGCAGCGTCCAGCACGCCTTCGAATTCGAATTCGGCGGGGCCGGTCATCAAGACGTGATCGTCGCTCTCGCGCCATTCGATGAAAAGTTTTCCGCCGGGAAGCGCCAGATGAACCTTGCGTCCCGTGCGCTTGGTGCGCGCGGCAGATACGGCAACCGCGCAGGCGGCCGAGCCGCAGGCCTTGGTGAGGCCCGCGCCGCGCTCCCAGGTGCGCATCACGATATGTTCGCGATCCTTCACATGCGCGAGCGAGATGTTCGCGCGCTCGGGAAAGATCGGATGGTTCTCAAGCATCGGCCCGAACTTTTCGAGGTCGTAGGCGTAAGGGTCGTCCACCCAGAACACCGCGTGCGGATTGCCCATCGAGACGGCGGAAGGCGAATGCAGCACCGGCGCGTCGATCGGGCCGATCTGCAATTCGATCATGCGCGTGTCGCGAAATTCCTCGGCGAGCGGAATTTCGCGCCAATCGAAGCGCGGCTTGCCCATGTCGACGGTGATCGTGTTCTCGTTTTCGAAATGCGTGGGAATGAGCCCCGCGCGCGTCTCGTAAACGAAATCGTGCCTGCCGGTCTTCTTCACTTCGCGCGAGACGACGCAGCGCATGCCGTTGCCGCAGGCCTGCGCCTCGGAGCCGTCGGAATTATAGATGCGCACATAGGCATCGGTGCCGGCCACGCGCGGCGGGTAGAGCACCATCAGCTGGTCGTAGGGAACCGCCTCTTTCCGCGCGATCGCGCGGGCGTCGGCCTCGGTAACGGGTGCGGAATCCGCCCGCAGATCGAGCACGACGATGTCGTTGCCGATGCCGTTCATCTTGACGAAGGGGCGGTTCAGAAGCGCGCTCATGGAGGCCCGGTTAGCTTTGATTTCCGGACCTTATATGGCGTCTCGCTCGGGTTTAGCCAGCCGGGCTCTATTCGCCGGGCAGGCCGTTCAAAGTGTTGCTTAAGACCTTTTCCGTCACGGGGCTTGGCGGCGAGATCAGGCCTCTTTCGATGAAGACCGCACGATCCGGATCAATGCGCAGAACCGCATCCACTGCCCCAAGCCAGAAACCCTGCGCACGGGCGCGGGCAACGGGAAGCTCTGCCTCCGGAGCGGCTTCCAATTTATTCAGCGCGTCCCGGAACAGCGCGATACTCGCGGCGTCGAGTGCCGCGGTCAGTTCGGCGTGCGCTTCCGGCGGCCATTTCTGCGCGACGAGATCGGTCTGGCCTTTGGCGAGCGCGTTCAGAATCCGGGCGTTGAGCTTCTCGCCGTGAGGGAGCGCCGCGATCGCCTCGAATGCGCCGTGCCTGCCTTCGGGGCCGTAATAGAAAGCGAAAACTTCGTTCCAGTTTTTCGGAGCGCCGTTCTGTAGCGACCAGTTTGGCGTCGAAGCTTTCGCTTTGCGCTCAGCCTCGCCGAGTTCGTAGCGGGCGTAGTTGATGAGGAGCGCGGTCATGCCCGCGTCGAGTGCTGCGATACGTGCGGCGGCGGGCTGCCTCGCGAAGCGGCCGGTATCGCCGATCGCGGCAAAGAGGAATGCATTCTGGAACGATGCACTGCCATAGTGTTTAGCCGCAGCGGCGAGATAGGCGTTGAGGCGGCCGTTGTAGTTGTCGGCAAAACGCGCGACCGAGTGCGCCCTGAAGTGCTTGCCGTAGGTGAAGAGGACGAGCGCCGCGTTCCAGTCGGGCTTGTCGCCCGAAAGCGCCGCGCGGATGTCCGCCATGTCTAAAGGAAATTTGTTGTGCGCGGTGACGTCGCTCGCTGTCAGAAACGGCCCATGGCCGATCTGCCAGGGTTCGCGGGCTGCCGCGGCGAGCGGAAGCGTCAGGATCAGCGCGGCAGCAAGCAAATGACGGCGCATGGCGATTTCCTCCGGCGTTA
>CAZFPR010000211.1:0-2415 GCA_964521045.1 uncultured Hyphomicrobiales bacterium | reverse complement strand
CTATTCCGGGTTCTTCGGCAAGCGCGATCCAAGAGCCGCGTGATGGCCTATTTCGAGGACATGAAGATCGGCGACGTCCGCGAATTCGGATCGTATCGTTTCACCAAAGAGAACATCATCGACTTCGCGCGGAAGTACGATCCGCAACCGTTTCATATCGATGAAGAGGCCGCGAAGAAATCGTTGTTCGGCGGACTGTGCGCCTCCGGCTGGCACACGGGCGCAGCCTGCATGCGCAAGATCGTCGACTTCAACAAGGCGCAGTACGAAGCGGCGATCGCACGCGGCGAGAAACCCTTGCCCGGAGGCCCCTCGCCCGGATTCAAGAACCTGAAGTGGCTGAAGCCGGTCTTCGCGGGCGACACCGTGACCTATTCGAGCGAGATCACCGAGCTTCGCGAGTCCGCCACACGCCCGCAATGGGGCATCATGTTCGCGAAGATCATCGGCGTGAATCAAAAAGGCGAGCGCGTGTACGAGTTCGACAGCTCGGCGTTTATTCCGAGAAGGCCGAAATAAAACCTCATGGTGAGGAGCATCGCGAAGCGATGCGTCTCGAACCATGAGGCTCATCCTTCGAGACGCGCTCGCTTATGCTCGCGCTCCTCAGGATGAGTATCAATGCCCCTCGAAACTCACCAATGTCCGAACAGGCACACCCAGCGCCCGCAGCTTCGCAGCACCCCCGAGCTCCGGCAGATCGACGATGAAGCAGGCCGCCAAAACCTCCGCACCCATGTTACGCAATAGTTTCACCGCACCCTCCGCCGTGCCGCCGGTCGCGATCAGATCGTCGACGAGAATGACGCGCTCGCCTTTGCTCACCGCGTCCTTGTGCATCTCCATCTCGTCGATGCCGTATTCGAGCGAGTAGGCGATCCGCACCGTTTCGTAAGGCAGCTTGCCTTTCTTGCGGATCGGCACGAAGCCGGCCGACACCTGATGCGCGACTGCGCCGCCGATGATGAAACCGCGCGCCTCGATCCCCGCCACCTTGTCGATCTTCGAGCCCGCCCAGGGGTTCACGAGGTCGTCCACCGCCCGCCGGAACGCCCGCGCATTGCCCAAGAGCGTGGTGATATCGCGGAACTGGATACCCGGTTTCGGATAGTCCGGGATCGTGCGGATGGAGGCACGAAGGTCGAGCGCGTCGGGCGGGTTCATGAAAATTCCTGCGGTGTGGCCGGGCGCCTTGTCGGCAGGCGCAAAACAAGAATAGCCTACTTCATTGCGGCGACGGATTCGCGAAACGCTGCAAACAATTCAGGAGAAATCGCCATGGCTAAGGGCCAAGCCAAACCCAGCAAGGAAAAGAAAAAGCCGAAAGCGGAGACGTCCAAGAAAGGCACGTCTTCCTACAAGCAGGCTTACGGCAAGTAAGCTGCTGCTCCGGCAAAGAAAAAGGCCCCGCAAAGCGGGGCCTTTATTTTATTGCGGCGAGGCTCAGTGCGCGCTCGCCCAGATCTTCTTCTTGGTGAAGTAGGCGAGCCCCGCGAACACGATCAGGAAGATCATGACCTGGAACCCCATGCGCTTGCGCGCATCGAGGTGCGGCTCGGCCGCCCACATCAGGAACGCGGTCACGTCGCGCGCATACTGATCGACCGTCTGCGGCGAGCCGTCGGTATATTCGACACGCTTGTCTTCGAGCGGCGGACGCATCGAGATCTTGTGGCCCGGGAAGTACTTGTTCCAGAACTGGTTCGGCGTGAGCGTCTCGCCTGCGGGCGCCTTCTCTTCGTAGCCGGTCAGGAGCGCGTGGAGGTAGTCGACGCCGTTTTCCTGATACTGACGCACGATGTCGATCAGAAAGCCGGGAAAGCCGACTTCATAGGTGCGCGCCTTCGCGATCACCGAGAGATCGACCGGGAATGCGCCATTGTGGGTGGCGCGGCCGGCCTGCTCGTTCGCGAAGATCGGCGGGAAATAGTCGGACGGACGGCCTGCACGCTGGAACATTTCGCCGGAATCGTTCGGGCCGTCGTTGATCTGATACTCGGCGGCGAGCGCCTTGATCTGGCCTTCGGAGAAGCCGAGTGCGCCCGGCTGGCCGAGGGTGCGGAACGCGACCAGCTTCAGCGAATGACAGGCCTGACAGACCTCGCGGTAAACCTTGAAGCCGCGCTGGAGCTGCTGCTTGTCGTAGTGGCCGAAGGGACCCGAGAAGGTCCACTTCTGCCGCGGCGGCTGCGGCCCGGCTTCCGCGGCAAGCACGGCGCCTGCCGAACCGAAGGAAATCGCGGATACGATGCCGAGCGCGAGAAGGGTGTTCTTGTTCATCTTGGCGGCCCCTTAGCGCTAAGCTTTCGCCGGTTGCTTGCCGAGCACCGAGTCCGCGATCGAAGCGGGCAGCGGCGACGGCTTCTCGTAGTACGAGAGCAGCGGCAGGATCACGAGGAAGTGGATGAAGTAGTA
>CAZFPR010000210.1:751-2427 GCA_964521045.1 uncultured Hyphomicrobiales bacterium | reverse complement strand
AGTCACCCCGGATCGGGTGCGCGTTGAAGCTGACCGGCTTAGTCCCGCGGTGAACGCGCCCATCCTTGTCGATCAGGAAATGATAGTGCTGCTTGTCGAACTGCGAAGGGTAATGCAGGCCCGCCGTCCAGTGGCAGACGATGCCGCGGATTGAGCCGGGTTTGACTTCCGAAAGCCACTCGAGGGGAACCGGGTTCGGCATGCTCAACTCCCCGTTTCGGTGACGTAGAGACAGCTGGTCTTCGCGTCGGGATGGCCGATGCGGATGAAGCCAGTGTGGTCGTAGTCGTAGGTGCAGCGGCGGACGCGGCCGTCATGGCTCTTGCCCTTGGCTTCGACGATCTCGCCGGTGCGGAGGAAGAGTTAGTGCGGTTTGGTGATCCGCACGATGTCGGCGCGCGAGATCACAAAGCACGCGCCGTTCGTGCAGCAACAGTGCGAGGCGATGAAGCCGTCGCAGGTGTCCTGACCGGCGGCGGGCATCACGGCCGGGGCCAGAGCAGCCAGAAGTATAAAGAGACGGCGCAGCACGGCTTCCCCCTGTGATCGGAGGCAAAGTGCCGACGGGGCCGATGTGCCGCAACGCACCGTTGCAGATCGGCCCTTCGCGCCCTAGATTTCAGCATATGGCTCAGGACATTCTCGACCGCGTTGAGCGGTACTACTCCGGGAAGATTGCGGAGTTCGGACCCGTCGCGAAGGGCGTGGACTGGAAAGACGAGGCCGGGCAAAAGCTACGCTTCGAAATGCTGGCCCGGCTGTTCGATGGCACGACCGGCCCATCGGTTCTGCAAATCGGCTGCGGTTACGGCGGCTTCCTAGACTTCTGCGACGATGAAGGGCTGACGCCTACCTATACCGGCTACGACATATCCGAGAAGATGATCGAGGCCGCGCGCGCGCGGAACATGCACCGCGAGAATGTTCGCTTCGAGTTAGGTAGCGTCCCGAGCGAGAAGGCCGACTACGCGATTTCGAGCGGCATCTTTAACGTCAAGTTCGATGTGCCGACCGAGCGCTGGAAGGCGTACGTTCTTGAAACCATCGATACTCTAGCCAACTCCGCGAACAAGGGCTTCGCCTTCAACTGCCTCACCGGACATTCCGACGAGCACCGCAAGGTTGATCGTCTCTACTATCCGATGCCGGGAGAAATGCTCGACTACTGCGTGAGGCGGTATGGTCGCAAGGTTTCAATCCTGCATGACTACGATCTGTACGAGTTCACCGTGATGGTGACAAAATAATTTCAGAGCAGCCCGTACACCTGAAACTCGGTGATGCCGATCAGCGTGCCGACGGCGTGGCTGTCGGTGATGTTCAGGCGCCAATAGATGTAGGACACCGCCGAGAATGCAAAGTCCTGATCCGAAGCGTTCTCAGCACAGGTGTTCGAAACGAGATTGCCCGACCAGCTTGAGCCGTCGTTCGATCCGTTCAGCGTGAAGGTCTTGCAGCGATAGCGACCCGAGCCCGCGTTAAGGGCGTTTCGCAAGCGCAAGGAGTTCCCGACGCGGCTTGTCGGACACTGATACTGAATCCATTCGGTCGCATCGAACCCGGAAATCCAGTCTGTGCCGGTGTTGTTGTCAACGCCGTTCGCGGCAGCGCCGTGTGTGCTATCGCTCGCGCTGACCGAGCCGGGCGCGTCGCTATGCGATCCGCACGCGGCGAGC
>CAZFPR010000210.1:0-741 GCA_964521045.1 uncultured Hyphomicrobiales bacterium | reverse complement strand
TGCTCGCGCTGACCGAGCCGCCGGTAAAGACCCAGCCCGGTATTCCGCCTGGGCCTAGCAATCCCGCCGCGGCGCCGATGCCTGGCAGCGCTCCGCCGAGCTTGATGTCTTTCGCTTCGGCAAGCGAGCGCGGCAGATCGTTCGCGCGGATGATTGCTGGCTTCGCAGGAACCCAGAACTTCGGCGGTTGTGCGAGATCGAGCGGCATCTTATTCCGCGATCAGCTCGCGGAGTTCTTCGCGCGTGAGCCCGGCAGCGGCCAGTTTCTGTTCGGCAGTCAGCGGCGGAGGCGGAGGCGGGATGTCTTCGACGTCGAATACGGTCGCGACGAAACCATCGCCGAGTTCGTAGCGCGGTGCGCCCGTGGTGCGCTTGCCTTCCGGCGCTTCGAACGCGCGTGGCTTTGCGAGCCCCGCCGCCCAGAGTTCGGCATCGCTCCACGAGTCGCCAATGTTGATCGGATGGCGTACATCGAAAGTGTAGGGCTCGACTTCGACGGTGACGACAGTGCCGTCCTGCCGATGCACTTGCGCCGTGGTTGCGGTATGCGGCAGGGGTTCGCCGTGCCACCTTTCAAGCGTGTCGATGCGAACGAGAGCGGTCATGCGATGGCCTTTACGAGCGTCGCGTAGATGCGATCGGTTGCGAGGACTTGATAAAAGAGAAGGTCTTGCGCGTTCGCGGCCGTGCTCAGCGTCGGTGCAGAGCCGCCGGCGAACTCCCAATCGGTGCCGTAAGACA
>CAZFPR010000209.1:0-2472 GCA_964521045.1 uncultured Hyphomicrobiales bacterium | reverse complement strand
TGTCGCCCATGTAGACGTCCTGCTCCTTGATGTCCTTGACCGACTTCGCCTGCGTTTCCGGGTCCACATCGAACACGATCAGGCGCAGCGTGACCTTCAGCGGCGCAGCGAAGGTCATGCCGCGCTGGCGGCACTCGTCGACGTCATACTTCGGCGCTTCGAACTCGTATTTCACGAACTCGAGCATCGACGTGCCGGCGAAGTCCGAAATCGGGAATACCGACTTGAAGACCGCCTGCAATCCGTCGTCCGGGCGGCCGCCCTCGGGCTCGTCGATCTGGAGGAACTGGTCGTAGGACGCCTTCTGAACCTCGATGAGGTTCGGCATCTCAGCCACTTCCGCGATCTTCCCGAAGAATTTGCGAACCCGCTTCCGGCCAGTGAAAGTTTGCGCCATTTCTTTCCTCGCTCAGGTTCGGCTGCCGCGCGGATGTCGCGCCGCTCGCCTTTTTCCGCATTTGTTTCCGTTCGGTCAGAACGGAAAAGAATCCCGTCCGCTAAAATTGAAGCGGTAGTACCGGGCGGCGAGACCGCCGCCCGGTTTACGCAAGCACTTACTTGAGATCGACCTTCGCGCCGACTTTCTCGAGCGTGGTCTTGATCTTGTTGGCTTCGTCCTTGGAAGCGCCTTCCTTGATGGTCTTCGGCGCGCCTTCGACGAGGTCCTTGGCTTCCTTCAGTCCGAGGCCGGTGAGACCGCGGACTTCCTTGATCACTTCGATCTTCTTGTCGCCTGCGGCGCTGAGAACGACCGTGAACTCGGTCTTCTCTTCCGCCGGAACAGCGGCGGCGCCCGCCGGACCTGCAACCGCAACCGCGGCAGCAGCCGAAACGCCCCACTTTTCTTCAAGCATCTTTGCGAGGTCAGCCGCCTCAAGGACGGTGAGCTTCGAAAGTTCGTCGACGATTTTTGCCAGATCGGCCATTTGTCAGTTCCTTATTTAGGTTCGAACCAGAATGTTGCTACCCGGACCGCCTCACGCGGCATCCTTCGCTCCGTAGGCTCCGAACACGCGGGCCAGCTTCGCAGCCGGTGCGTTGGCGAGCTGCGCGAGCTTGGTTGCCGGCGCCTGTACGAGGCCGATCAACTTCGCGCGCAGTTCGTCGAGCGACGGCAGCGAGGCGAGCGCCTTGACTGCGTCGACGTTCAGAGAGGTTGTGCCCATCGCACCGCCCAGGATCACGAACTTTTCGTTCGCCTTGGCGAATTCGACTGCAACCTTCGGCGCTGCAATTGGATCATCGGAATAGGCGATGACCGTCGGTCCCTTCAAAAGGGGAGCGACATGTGCAACGTCGGTACCTTCAAGAGCGATCTTGGCGAGGCGGTTCTTCGCGACCTTCACGCCGGCTCCCTGCTTCTTCATCTGCCGGCGCAAGGCCGACATCTGAGCAACAGTGAGACCGGAATATTGAGCCACCACGACTGCACCAGCCGACTTCATGGTCTGGTTGAAGCTCGTGACGAACTCGCGCTTTTCCGCTCGGTCCACTTTCACTTCTCCGGTTGACGGTGCGGGACCATTCCCGCGCCGCCGGCTTCGACAATGCCGGCCCGTCCTTCACGCTGTTGGGCGTAAAGAGCCAAGCCGGCGCTCTACTGCCCTGTCCCCGTTCGTCCGATCGCTCGGACGCGCGGTCTTTGGTTCGAACCGTCACGGGCGCGGATCGCGCCAATTCCGGTCTTCCCCGTCTGTGCTGGCCCTTTCGGATCAAGCTCCCGCATATTCGGGAGCACCGGCAGTCTCGGACAGGACCGTCAGCGAAACTTTCGCCTCGCTGACGTAACCGCACGGCGCGAACGCCGCGCGGAAACTCTATTTAGGCGTTGAGCGCGCTACCCGGCTCAACCCGAACGCCGGGTCCCATCGTCGATGAGACGGCGATCTTCTTGATGAACGTGCCCTTCGAGGCCGACGGCTTCGACTTGGAAACCGCGTCCACGAAAGCGCGAATGTTCTGCGAAAGCTGCTCGGCCGAGAACGACGCCTTGCCGACGCCGGCCTGCACGATGCCCGCCTTCTCGATGCGGAATTCGACCGAGCCGCCCTTGGCGCCCTTCACGGCGTTGGCGACGTCCATCGTGACCGTGCCGACCTTCGGGTTCGGCATCATGCCGCGGGGTCCGAGCACCTTACCGAGACGGCCGACGAGACCCATCATGTCCGGGGTCGCGATACAGCGATCGAAATCGATGTTGCCCGCGTTCACCTTCTCGAACAGGTCTTCGGCACCGACGATATCGGCGCCCGCCTTCTTCGCTTCTTCGGCCTTCGGGCCCTTGGCGAACACGGCGACGCGCGCCGTGCGGCCGGAGCCGTTCGGGAGCGTGACGACGCCACGGACCATCTGATCGGTCTGCTTGGCATCGACGCCGAGGTTCATCGCGACCTCGATGGTCTCGTCGAACTTCGCCTTCGCGCGTTCCTTGACCATCTTCACCGCTTCATCGAGCGAATAGAGCTTGAGCGG
>CAZFPR010000208.1:0-2489 GCA_964521045.1 uncultured Hyphomicrobiales bacterium | reverse complement strand
CCCCCACCCGGCTCGCGCTTTCGCGCTCGCCACCCTCCCCGCAAAGGGGAGGGAGAAAATGCGGACGCAGACGAACAGGAGAACCAAATGTCCTTATCCGGAAAAACCCTCTTCATCACCGGCGCGTCACGCGGCATCGGTCTTGCGATCGCGCTGAAGGCGGCGAAAGACGGCGCGAACGTCGCGATCGCGGCGAAAACCGATACGCCGCATCCGAAGCTGCCGGGAACGATTCATTCGGCTGCTGAAGAGGTCGAGAAGGCGGGCGGCAAGGCGCTGCCGCTCGTGGTCGACGTGCGCGACGAAGTGAACGTCAACGAGGCGATGAAAAAGACCGCAGACAAATTCGGCGGCATCGACATCGTCATCAATAACGCGAGCGCTATCCAACTGCTGCCTACGACACAACTAGACATGAAGCGCTTCGACCTGATGCACCAGATCAACGCGCGCGGCACCTTCGTCGTCTCGAAATTCGCGATCCCGTTCCTCGAGAAATCGAAGAACCCGCATATCCTGATGCTGTCGCCGCCCCTGGACATGCAGCAGAAGTGGTTCGCGCCGCACACGGGCTACACCATGGCGAAATACGGCATGAGCCTCGTCGTGCTCGGCCTCTCCGGCGAACTGAAGTCGAAGGGCATCGCCGTAAACGCGCTCTGGCCGCGCACCACGATTGCGACTGCGGCGGTGAACAATCTTCTAGGCGGCGACGCACTCATGCAGCGGAGCCGCACGCCGGATATTCTGGCCGATGCAGCAGTTCGCATCTTCGAGAAGCCGTCGCGCGAATTTTCCGGGAACTTTTTGATCGACGACAATTTTCTTGCGGGCGAAGGTGTTACCGATTTCGACAAGTATCGCGTGAACCCCGCGCAGTCTTTGCAGATGGACTTCTTCGTCCCCGACAATATCCCGGCGCCGCCGGGCGTGAGCTTGGCTCCGCTGAAGGCGGCGGGCTGAAGAATATGCTCCCTCTCCCCGGCGGGGAGAGGGTTGGGGTGAGGGGGATCTGAGTCGAATCAGGTACGCAGAGCCCCCTCACCCGATTGCTTCGCAATCGACCTCTCCCCAGCGGGGAGAGGTGAATTGCGAAGTTGCATTTCAATCTTTTCACGTCGCAGGCTAAGATCGGAAATGACCACACTCCTTCTCACGCATCCGTCCGCCCTCAATCACGACACCGGCCTCGGACACCCCGAGCGGCCGGATCGCATCCGTGCGCTGAACGAAGAGTTCGGCAAAGAGAAATATTCGATGCTCGCGCGCGAAGAAGCGCCGCTCGCGCCGCTCGAGGCGGTAGGCCTCGCGCATCCGATGGACTATGCCGAGAAGCTTCGCGAAATCGTGCCCGCGCAGGGCGCGGTACGCGTGGACGGCGACACCGTGCTCTCTGCGAAAAGCTGGGAGCCGATCATGCGCGCCGTCGGCGGCGCCATCTATGCGGTGGATGAAGTCTTCGCCAAAAAAGCGAGCAACGCTTTTGTCGCGATGCGCCCGCCCGGGCACCATTGCGAAACCGCGACCCCGATGGGCTTCTGCTTCTTCAACAATGCGGCGATCGCAGCTCGCCACGCGCAGAAAAACCACGGCGCCGAGCGCGTCGCGATCATCGATTTCGACGTGCATCATGGCAACGGCACGCAGGATATCTTCTGGGCCGATCCAAGCGTGCTCTATTCCTCGACGCACCAGATGCCGCTTTATCCCGGCACGGGCGCGAAAATCGAAACGGGTGCGGCGAACACCATCGTGAACGCGCCGCTCTCGTCGGGAGACGGCGGTTCGCAGTTCAAGGAAGCGTTCGAAACCGTCATCCTGCCGCGCATCAACAATTTCCAGCCGGATCTCGTGCTGATCTCCGCAGGCTTCGACGCGCACCGGAACGATCCGCTGGCGAGCCTCAACCTCGTCGAGGAGGATTTCGCCTGGGTCACCGGCAAGCTCATGGACCTTGCCGACAAGCACGCGAACGGCAGGGTCGTATCGCTGCTCGAAGGCGGCTATGATCTGGAAGGACTCGCGCGCTCAGCCGGCGCGCACGTCCGCACCCTGATGCGCGCCTGAGCGGAATTCGACAGATGGCAAAAGACACCAAAGACGCAAACGGCGATGTCGCCGCGATGCCCTTCGAGAAGGCGCTCGCCGAGCTCGAGCAGATCGTACAGAAGCTCGAGAGCGGCAACGTGCCGCTCGAGGATTCCATCAAGATCTACGAGCGCGGCGAGGTGCTGAAGAAACGCTGCGATGCGCTTTTGAAAGATGCCGAGGCGCGGGTCGATAAAATTGCGCTTGACGCCAAGGGCAAACCTACCGGTTCCACGCCGCTTGATCAGGATTAAAGAATCTTTCCCTCCCCTTGATGGGGAGGGAAGCTCGCGCCGCGAAGCGGTGCGAGCAGGGTGGGGTGACAGTCCAGGCTTTTTCTGTTGACCCCCCACCCGGCTCGCGCTTTCGCGCTCGCCACCCTCCCCGCAAAGGGGAGGGAG
>CAZFPR010000207.1:0-2526 GCA_964521045.1 uncultured Hyphomicrobiales bacterium | reverse complement strand
ATGCTGGACATGGGCTTCATCCCGGACATCGAGCGCATCTGCAAGCTCGTGCCGTTCACCCGGCAGACGCTGTTCTTCTCCGCGACCATGCCGCCGGAAATCCAGCGCATTACCAACACCTTCCTCTCGAACCCGGTGCAGATCGAGGTCGCGAAGCCGGCAAGCACCGCGGCCCTCGTCGCGCAGCGGCTCGTGAAGACGAGTTCGAAGGATTTCGAGAAGCGCGAAGTGTTGCGGAAATTGCTGACCGCCGCCGGCGCGATCCGGAATGCGATCATCTTCTGCAACCGCAAGCGCGATGTAGCGCTCCTTCACAAGTCGCTGGTGAAGCATGGCTTCAATGCAGCGGCCCTCCACGGCGACATGGATCAGCACGCGCGTACGGCGGCGCTGGAAGCCTTCCGCAAGGGCGAGTCGACATTCCTTGTCGCTTCAGATGTCGCCGCCCGCGGCCTCGACATTCCGGAAGTGAGCCACGTCTTCAATTTCGACGTGCCCTATCACGCCGAAGACTACGTGCACCGCATCGGCCGCACCGGCCGCGCGGGCCGCACCGGCGAAGCCTTCACGCTCGTCTCGTCGATGGACCGCAAGTCGGTCGATGCCATCGAAAAACTGATCGGCCAGCGAATCGAATGGCTTGGCGGCGAGCAGCCTTCAGCCGAAATCGAGCCCGCCGCTCCCGAAGTGACAGAAGGACGCGGACACCGCGAAGGGAAGCAGCGAGGCCGCAGGGGCGGCCGGAACCGGAAACCTGAAAAGCGCAATGCGGCGCCAGAATTGGCGGAAACGGGATCGAAATCCCCGAAGTCCGAGCCCAAAGCAGCGCCGAAACCGCAAAACGGGGTCTCGAACGACGCTTCCCAGCTCCCCGCCTTCCTGCATCGGCCAGTGAACCGGAAGAGCGGCGAAACGGTAATTTGATACCCCAACTACTTGCGAGCCAGTCGCAGTTTACATTCCGTTCACGATCCGAAAATACAGTAAGTCCTTAGACGGTCGCGGATTTCGCGATTTCGGGGCGCTCGCCGCTTGGGGGCGCGATAGGCGTTATGACAGCAACCGACGCTGAGTTCGAACGAACGATCGGGATCGCCGAGGCCGCACTCGAGCGGATCAAGGCGCTGCGCCATGCCGCGACGCCGCACAGTTTCGAAGTCTGGTACACGTATGCGTCGGGCATCAATCCGTCGCTCAACCAGATCATCAACGACCTGATCGCGCAGAACGGCACCGTTGCCGAAGCGCAGGTCGAAGAACTTTACCTCAAGCATTTCTCCGCCGCGCATATCGGCGAGCGCATCGACAAGGTCGGCACCCAGATCGCAGGCGAGATCGAGCAGGTCATGTCGATGATCGAGGCTTCGATCGGCACCGCGGACAGCTATTCGAAGTCGCTCGCGGGAGCCACCGCGGAAATTTCGAACGATCAGGACCGCGAGCAGGTCCGCGCGATCGTCGAGTCGCTGGTGAGCGCAACCCGCGAAGTCGAAAGCAAGAACCAGGTCATGCAACAGCGCCTGAAGGATTCGCGGCAGGAAATCCGCGAACTTCAGGAAAACCTCGAAGTCGTGCGCACGGAATCGCTGACCGATCCGCTGACCACGCTTTCGAACCGCAAATTCTTCGACGACGCGATCGAACGCATGCTGAAGGGCGCCGAGACGACCGGCGAGACCTTCGCGGTGATCCTCACCGACATCGATCACTTCAAGAAATTCAACGACACCTACGGTCACCTCACGGGCGATCAGGTGCTGCGTCTCGTTGCCGTGTCGCTCAAGCACAACGTCAAGGGTCAGGACATCGCCGCACGCTACGGCGGCGAGGAATTCGCCGTGCTGCTGCCGGGCACCGGTCTCGCACAGGCGCTCACGGTCGCGGATCACATCCGCCGCGCGGTACAGAGCAAGGAACTGCTGCGCCGCTCGACCGGAGAAACGCTGGGCCGCGTTACTATCTCGCTCGGCGTCGCGCAGTGGCGCAAGGGCGACGACGTTTCCTCGCTGCTCGAGCGTGCCGACAACTGCCTCTACGCGGCGAAGGATGCCGGCCGCAACTGCGTGATTGCGGAAAACACGCTCGGCGACGGCCAGACCAAGGTGGCCTAGGCTAGCGCCGCTTCTTCTTCCTGCTGTTCTTCGCTTTGGGCTCCGGTTTCGGAGCCTTTTTCGTTTTCTTGTTCGATTTTTTGGGACTTCGCTTCGGCTTGCCCGCCGCCGCGCGTTTTGCCGCCGCGAAAGCATCGCGCGCAAAGGCCGCGAGTTCGTCGGGCTCGTCATAGAGCCGCTCGGGCAGCTTCCAGTAGGAAAGCGAAATCTCGCGGCCTTTCGCCTTGTAGACGAAAGGCTCCGAATTCTCGGCGGCGAGCTTCGGGATCGTATGCTCGTCGGCCTTCAGGTACATCTCGCCGTCCGCTTCGAGCGCGAACATGAGGCCTTCGAGAAAAACGCCGTGCCCGCCGAACATGCGGCGCACGCTTACATTCCGTAAGGAGGAGAAAAGTTCGCGGATGGCCTCGGGATC
>CAZFPR010000206.1:0-2571 GCA_964521045.1 uncultured Hyphomicrobiales bacterium | reverse complement strand
CTGGTTGTGTCGGCCGCCGACGGCCCGATGCCGCAGACGCGCGAGCACATTCTTCTGGCGCGTCAGGTCGGCGTTCCGGCGATCGTGGTGTTCATGAACAAGGTGGACATGGTCGACGATCCGGAGTTGCTCGACCTCGTCGAACTCGAAGTCCGCGAGCTGCTCTCGAAGTACAACTTTCCGGGCGACAAGATCCCGATCATCAAGGGCTCTGCCTTGATGGCGCTCGAAGACAAGAACCCCGAGCAGGGCAAGGAAGCGATCCTGAAGCTGATGGCGGCGGTGGACGAATCGATCCCGCAGCCGGATCGTCCGATCGACGGCGCGTTCCTGATGCCGGTCGAAGACGTGTTCTCGATCTCGGGCCGCGGCACGGTTGCCACCGGCCGCGTCGAGCGCGGTGTCGTGAAGGTCGGCGAGGAAGTCGAGATCGTCGGCATCAAGGATACGCAGAAGACGACGGTGACGGGCGTGGAGATGTTCCGCAAGCTCCTGGATCAGGGTCAGGCCGGCGACAACGTCGGTATTCTTCTGCGCGGCACGAAGCGCGAGGAAATCGAGCGCGGTCAGGTTCTCTGCAAGCCGGGTTCGGTGAAGCCGCACACGAAGTTCACGGCGGAAGCCTACATCCTGACGAAGGAAGAGGGTGGCCGTCATACGCCGTTCTTCACGAACTATCGTCCGCAGTTTTACTTCCGGACGACGGACGTGACGGGCATCGTGTCGTTGCCTGCTGGCACCGAGATGGTGATGCCGGGCGACAACGTTTCGATGGAAGTGCAGCTGATCGTCCCGATCGCGATGGAAGAGAAGCTCCGCTTCGCCATCCGTGAAGGCGGCCGCACCGTCGGCGCGGGGGTTGTGGCAAAGATTATCGAATAATCGAGCCGCAAGCCCGTTAGCGACAACCGACTCTAGAATGGCGCGAAGGCGGTAAACCGCCCGCGCGCTGGAGCCGGGGTTGTGGCGAAGATCATTGAATAAGTGAGTCGCGACTCACCCAAAGAAAAAAGGGGCGCCTTTGCAGGCGCCCCTTTCAGTTTGGGGTCATCGATGAGGGGGCATCGATTGATCCAACATACCGGGTGCCCCCGGGAACACTGTGATACCCATCACATTTGTTCGCTTTTTCGGGCCTGAAGGCGGGATTTCAGGGCGGAAGGACGCCCCAGCCGGCGGCAGGGGCAGGCGGCAATCCGTGGGGGATCGAAAAGCCCTTAAAAACGACCGAATTGGCCCTATATTCAGCGCCAATCGCCCTTGCAAACACTGACCTGATACTGCATTAGTCCCCACGCGGCGGGCCTTAAGGCCTTTTTGCCGCCTTTCCCGCTTGCGGAGGAGTGTAGCTCAACTGGCTAGAGCATCGGTCTCCAAAACCGGGGGTTGGGGGTTCGAGTCCCTCCACTCCTGCCAGCCAGCGAGTGGCGGCACCGGCAAGCGAAGCAGGGCGTAGAGATAAAGACATCGCGCAATACCGCGCGGGGCTAAAGGGCGACGGCAAAGAACACCAGGCAAAGAACATGGCGATCAAACCATTCGAATTCTTGCAGCAGGTAAGGTCTGAGACCTCGAAGGTCACCTGGCCGACCCGCCGCGAAACGCTGCTCACGACCGCCATGGTGTTCGTGATGGCGGCAGTCGCCTCGATTTTCTTCCTGCTCGCGGATCAGGTGATCCGCTTTGGCATGAATTTCCTTCTGAACATCCTGCGCTGACGGAGAAGCAAGTGGCCAAGCGCTGGTACATCGTTCACGCCTACTCGAACTTCGAGAAGAAGGTCGCGGAGTCCCTGCGCGAGCAGGCGAACGCGCGCGGTCTCGGCGACAAGTTCGACGACATCCTCGTGCCGACCGAGAAGGTCACCGAGGTGCGGCGCGGCCGCAAGATCGATACCGAGCGCAAGTTCTATCCGGGCTACGTGCTCGTGAAGTGCGAACTGACCGACGAAGTCTACCACCTCATCAAGAACACGCCGAAGGTCACGGGCTTTCTCGGCGCCGACAAGTCGAAGCCGATTCCGATCCCGGATCGCGAAGCCGAGCACATCCTGCAACAGGTGCAGGAAGGCATCGAGCGTCCGAAGCCTTCGATCACCTTCGAGGTCGGCGAGCAGGTGCGCGTGGCGGACGGCCCGTTCGCGTCGTTCAACGGCACCGTGGAAGAAGTCGACGACGGGCGTTCGCGCCTGAAAGTCGCCGTTTCGATTTTTGGCCGGGCCACCCCGGTCGAGCTGGAATTCGGCCAGGTCGAGAAGACCTGACCGGCATTGTGGGAGGCAGGGCCTGCGCATCGCCGCGCAGTCCCGGGAGCCGCACCACGACACTAGACGTGGGGTTCGCCCCTCGTAACTGGAGAAGACGATGGCGAAGAAGATTACAGGCTACTTGAAATTGCAGGTGCCCGCGGGCGCTGCAAATCCGGCGCCGCCGATCGGCCCTGCATTGGGTCAGCGCGGCCTCAACATCATGGAATTCTGCAAGGCGTTCAACGCGCAGACGCAGAAGGAAGAAAAGAACACCCCGATTCCGGTGGTGATCACGATCTATGCCGATCGTTCGTTCACCTTCG
>CAZFPR010000205.1:0-2586 GCA_964521045.1 uncultured Hyphomicrobiales bacterium | reverse complement strand
CATTCCGATGGAGTCACGCTGCGCGGCTATCGGATCAATCCGCTTGCGGAGAACACGCGCTGGCTGAAGCCCGGGTACTACGAGGAAAAGCTGCGCGGCAAAGACAAGGCGTGGGTGGATTCGCGTCTGCTCAACAAGATTTCGGTCTGGGTTGACGGCAAGCCGGTTTTCCCGATGTTCAATCCGCAGGCGCACGTCGCGAAGGAAGAACTGCGCGCGGTGCCCGGCTATCCGATCTGCGTCGGGCTCGACTTCGGGCGCAATCCGGCGGCGATCTTCGGGCAGTTGATCGGCAACCGCTGGTACATTCTGGGCGAGCTGCTCGGCTTCGATGTCGATAGTTCGACGTTCTCGCCGGAAGTGAAGCGCTATCTCGACCGCCGCTTCCCGGCCTACGAAGTGCGCTTCCATGGCGACCCGAAGGGGCGCGACAAAGTGCAGTCGTCGGAGAAGACGAGCTACGACATCTTCGCGTCGTTCGGCATGAACGTCATCGCGGCACCGTGCAACGACAACGACTACGAGATCCGCCTCGGCGCGGTGATCCGGCCGCTGAACTCGATGCACGACGGCGCGCCGCGCATCCTGCTGTGCCCGGTGAACTGCCGCACGCTGAAAGTTGCGATGGCGGGCAAGTACCACTATCCGCGCATCAAGGGCACGGGCGGCTATCATGAGAAGCCCGCGAAGGACAAATACTCGAACCCGGCGGATGCCTTCCAGTATTTACTGCTCGGTGAAGGCGAGGGTGATCGTCTTGTCGGGCGTCCGAACCTCGGGCGTGCCGATCCGGTGCAGACGCGCACGCGGCGTCGCTCGCTCCGGCGTGTAGCATGAGCGGCGTGCCGATCTGGGCGCCGTCGCAATGGCTGCTGATCTTCGAGACGAAGTGCGGCTGGCGCTGGCGCTGGCTGATACCGGGCCGCTTCAAGCACGTTTTTGCGGTCGGATATGTCGCCGCGATTGATACCTGGCTCGTCTATTCGGTCGAGTGGGAGGCGACAAGGCTCGGCGCGTTTCGTCCCGGCGACGAGTTCGAACGCTGGCTTTCGCATGTCGTGCCGCGCGCGGGCGTCTTGCGGGTGAAGGGGGTTTCTGCTCCCGGCCGCATGCCGTTGTTCGCGTTTTGGTGCGTGCCTGCGGTGAAGCATCTGCTCGGGCTCAGGTCGAGTGCGTTGTGGCCCGATCAGTTGTGGCGGTACTGCTTGGCGAACGGAGCGGAGAAGGTCGTCGATGCAGATGCGCCGCGAGCAGACGCAGGAAAGCGAACTGGAGAAGGCGCAGCGGCTTGCGGCTGAAGAACAGGCCGTCGGCAAGGCACAGGCCCGCGCGGGGCAAGAGACGGATCGCATCTTTAGGCTCTACGGCAGCACGAAATCATTCTTCGGTGGCGGGCGATAGCAGCCGTGGCCGACGAAAAGAAACTCAAATCGGAAGCGAATGATCGTCTCGCGGAATGCCGCGAGGAAAAGGGCACGATCGCGGGCGAGATCGAGGAAGCCTATTTCTTTGCGGCGCCGCGCCGCGTGCGCTCATCGACATCGCGCTCGCAGAACAGATCGAAGCCGGTTGACGACAGCGAGTTAATGACGTCGTTCGGCGGCGAGGTCGCGGATGACTTCGCGGAAATGCTGATCTCGTCATTCACGCCGGTCGAGGCGCGATGGGCGGAGCGCAAGATCGTCGGTGTGCCCGACGCGCAGGCAGCGCAGTTCAACAATCAGGCGAAAGAACAGGACAAGAAAATCTTCGACGTGATCCGCGCGTCGAACTATTACGCGGAGAAAGGCAAGGTCGCGGTGCCCGATGCCGCGATTGGCGTCGTTGCCATGATGATCGACGGACAGGGCAACGACAAGCCGATTGTCTGCCGCGGCATTCCGGTGCGCGAACTCGAGTTCAACATGGGGCCAGATGGCCGGCCCGATGACCGTTGGGAGTGCCGCAACACGCGCTACCGCTTTCTGCCGGCGCTCTTGCCCGACGTCGATTTCAAGAACTTCCCCAAGATCGCGAAGTCCATCAAGGAAGACGGCAAAAAGCCGGTCATGGTGCAGTGGGGCTTCTGGCGCAAATGGGACCGGCGCGACGATGAGGTATGGCAACACGTCGTGCTCGTCGGCGACGAAATGGTTTTCTTCGGCGATCTCGTTGGGCAGGGCTCATGCCCGATGGTGGTCGGCCGCTTTGGAGCTACGCCGGATTTTGCATGGCCCGATGGCCCGCTACTGAAGTGCCTGCCGGAACTGCGTCAGCTTGATTACGCGCGCGAGGCGATTGTCGAGAGCATCGACTTCACGCTGCGCCCGCCTCGCGCATACGAGGACGATGGCGTCATCAATCTTGAAGGCGGCGTCGAACCCGGCATGTTCTACCCGAAGCGGCAGGCTCAGGGGCGCACGATCTTCGAAAGCATCTTCGACCCGCAGCCGATTGATCCGGCGATGATGGATGAAGCGCAGTTGCGCGACCGCATCCGCCGCATGCACTACGTCGATTTCCCCGAGCAAAAGGGCAAGACGCCGCCGTCGGCTTCGCAATGGCTCGACGAAATGGTGCTGAAGCAGCGCCGCATCGGCACGCCTG
>CAZFPR010000204.1:0-2670 GCA_964521045.1 uncultured Hyphomicrobiales bacterium | reverse complement strand
GAGAGAGAGAGAGAGGGAGAGAGGGAGAGAGAGAGAGAGAGAGAGAGAGAGAGAGGTGGTCTGTCCACAATGCGAGCCCTGCCATCACCAGCACACACGCACACACGCACCAGGCGCTCGATGGCCTCGACGATCTTGGCCAGCCCGCCCGCCAGCTCCTTGCCCGCAAACTCCCCCGTCGTCGCCGTGTACTTGAACGCCAGCGCGCTGTCCCGCATGTCCGCCGTGCTGTAGTTGGTGTGGCACCCGGCCCCTGCACAAGAGGGAGTGAGTGAGATGGGTAGGTTGGGGGAAGGGGAGGGAAAAGTGCAGTGACGCTTTTGGCGCATGGCGCTCCCCCGCCCGGCTCCGGTATCCTGTGCGCCAAGCCCGGGGACCAACAAGGGCGGTGGGGACGAAAATGAAAATCTGCATCTATGGCGCGGGCGCCATCGGCGGCTATGTCGGCGTGCTCTTGGCGCAGGCCGGAGCCGAAGTCTCGCTGATCGCGCGCGGCGCGCATCTCGAGGCGATCAAGGCGCATGGGCTTACGCTCAAGATCGGCGGCGAGACCAGGAACGCAAAAATCCGCGCCACCCACGACCCCGCCGAGCTGCCGCCGCAGGACTACGTGATCTGCGCGCTGAAAGCGCATCAGGCCTGGGAAGTCGCGGACAAGATCGCGCTTCTCTGCGGGCCGAACACCGCGGTCGTCACCATGCAGAACGGTTTGCCGTGGTGGTACTTTTATGGCTTCGAAGGGCAGTATGCGAACCGCCGCATCGAGAGCGTCGATCCGGGCGACCGGCAGTGGCAGGCGATCGGCCCGGAGCGCGTGATCGGCTGCACGGTCTATCCGGCAGCGGAGATCGAAAGCCCCGGCGTGATCAAGCACATCGACGGCGACAAGTTCGGCCTCGGCGAGCCCACGCGCAAAGTCACCGAGCGCGTGCAAAAGCTTTCCGACATCATGCATAAAGCCGGGCTGAAGGCGCCGATCATTCCGGAGATCCGGAACGACATCTGGCTGAAGCTCTGGGGCAACCTCTGCTTCAACCCGATCTCGGCGCTCACCAAGGCGACGCTCGATGTGGTCGCGACCGATCCCGGCACGCGCGCGTTATCGCGCAACATGATGCTGGAGGCGGAGAAGATCGGGCGGCGCATCGGGGTGCATTTCCGCGTCGATGTGGACCGCCGCATCAATGGCGCCGCGCGCGTCGGTGCGCATCGCACCTCGATGCTACAGGACGTGGACAAGGGCCGGCCGATCGAACTCGACGCGCTTTTGACGAGCGTGCAGGAGCTCGGCAAGCTCGCGGAAGTCGAAACGCCGCACATCGATGCCGTGCTCGCGCTCACGCAACAGATGGGCCGCGTCTCCGGCATCTATCCCGTCTTCCCGGAAGACAAGCCCGCGGAGCAGGACGAGCGGGTGGATTAGCCGCATCGCCCCAGCCAAGGCTGCAAAGTAGCCGCGAGCCGGGACCGATACCCGCCGGGTCAAAATCGAGCACAGGGATTATGGGTCCCCGCCTTCGCGGGGACGACAAAGTATGCTTTTGAACAGCATAGCATCCAACAACAGCATCGATATTCTTCACCCGTGAGCAATCTCGCCCCCGAAGCCCCCAAGCACTCGCTCGCCGAAGACATCTTCGCGATCGTCACCGGCACGCTATTTATTTCTTTCGGCATCGTGCTGTTCAAGAAGGCGGGGTTACTCACCGGCGGCACCTCGGGCATCGCCTTCCTCGCCTATTATCTCGCGGCGATCCCCTTCGGTGTCGCGTTCTTCGTCATCAACCTGCCCTTCTACATCCTCGCGCTGATGCGGATGGGCTGGCGCTTCACGGTGAAGACGTTCTGTGCGGTCGCGCTCGTCTCGGTGATGTCGGAGACGCACGGGCTTTTCATCGAGATCGGGAAGTTGCAGCCGTTCTATGCCGCGGTGATTGGCGGGCTGATGCTCGGCATGGGCTTCATCGTGCTTTTTCGCCATCAGGCGAGCCTTGGCGGCGTCAATATCCTCGCGCTCTATTTGCAGGAGAAGTACAAGATCCCGGCCGGCAAGCTTCAGCTCGGCGTCGATGTGATCGTGCTCCTGATTTCGCTGCTCGCGGTTCACTGGCTCCTGATCGTTGCCTCGGTGATCGGCTCGGTCGCGATGAATCTGGTGCTCTGGATCAACCACCGCCGCGACCGCTACGTGGCCTGGTCGGCAGCCTGAAAAATCTTCTCGCCCGTCATTGAAACGTCACAAACCTCGCCTATATACCCATTATCGGACTTCGGAGAGCGAAGCCCCTTCACCACGGATGTACTGGGAAGCGGGATTGAGCGAAGACCCGAAGAACGGTTGGCCCGCCCGGTAGCAATGCCCGGCGGGTTTCGCTTTTTGGGCCTCTTAAATCCCGTTTCCACTCTCTTTCCCTCCCCCTTGCGGGGAGGGATGCGAACCTCGCGGAGCGAGGTGAGCGGGTGGGGGTGCCGAACGAAGCGAGATATAAAGAACAATTCGCTGCACCCCACCCGGCTCGGGCTTCGCCCTCGCCACCCTCCCCGTCTAGGGGAGGGAAATTACTGTGACCTCGGCAGCGCGCCGAGCGTGACGAGCAGCAACTTCGCAATCGGGATCCGGGCGGCGACGTGCTTTTCCTCGTTCGGATCGAGGTTGAGCGCGAAGAAATA
>CAZFPR010000203.1:0-2682 GCA_964521045.1 uncultured Hyphomicrobiales bacterium | reverse complement strand
CGATGTAAACGTGTTTGCGAACGGAATGCCAACCAATTTCGATGAAGCCGATTCGACGAAAGCGATTGCGGGCAGTGACGTGTTCATCCGCCTCGACCTCGGACAAGGCGACGCCATCGGTGGAGAATACACCGATCCGCAGCGTGCGCGGCAGGACCTTTTCGGCCACCGGCTGGGACTGGTACAACGACAGTGAAGCATGGCCGGTTGTGAGCTTAGTCGGGAGCCGAAGGAGGTCCACCTCCACGCGCATCGTGTCGTCCGCCCTGGTCTTGTGGATGCTGACAACCGGAACAACGATCTCCTGGAGGCTCAAACCCCCATGGACGAAGCGCTTGCCAGATCCTTTGAGCGGGAATCGCCCAAGAGCAAGCGGGAATGCTGCGCTCCAATCGCCGCTCAAGCCGATGGCTGCAGCAGGAAAGACCTTCACGGACGCATTCGGCGCGATTCCCCTACCCAAAGCAAACCGGCGATTCTTGAAGAGCCATTCGCTCGCCGCCGGTAGCGCCAGGTCGTCAGCCTCGAGCACGTCCGATTGTTGAAACAGGAATCCGTGATCGGCCGTGAGCAACATGTGGGTCACGTTGGCGTTCGCAACCTTCTTGAGAATCTGTTTCAGTTCGTCGAAGGCCGTTTCCACCGCCTCGGCTGTCTTGGCCTCTGTAGCGGCTGAGTCGCCGATTTTGTCGATCGCATTATGGAAGATGTACACCACGTCATGGTCGCTCAGCAGAGCGCGGGCTACCGTCTTGGTGTTCATTTCCAAGAAATCCTCGGCCTTCACAGCCACCGCGTTTTTTCCTAATGCGGCGTTGAGGACCTTCGTGCGGCCCGCCACACCGGAAGCGGGGCAGCCGTCGACGGAAACAGATCCGTCTTCCAGTGCGAGCTGGCGTTCCCTGCCGGGCAACAGCGCGGCCATGCCCAACTGTGTGTAGGATGGCAATGATCCCAGGGTTGCCGTCAGCTCGGCCGTCCAACGGTTCTCCATCCGCAACTGGCCCGCAAACTCAGCGGCCGCTTCGAAGCGAAGCGCGTCCGACACGACAACGACAACCTTCTGTTTCTTGCTCAGATAGGCCTGTACATAGGTTCCAAAGAACGACGTTTGACATGGGTACATTTCTGAATCCCACTGCACCATTGCTCGCATCTGGTCACCCCAGGCATCTGCAAGCGGCAACAGGAAGCCGTTGATGTAGGTCCTATCCACCCAATCCGTTACGCCTTCCATGAGGGCTATTTGGCCATAGCGGCGCACATAGTAGCAGAACTTCCGGTAGGCCGTGTCCACGCGGTACCAAGTAGTCACATACCGGCTAACGCCAGCGTCAATGCTGTCGATCTGGAGTTCCACCGCAGACATTGCATTACGGAAGGCGATCGCATGTGAAAGTGCTTCATACCCATCGGCGTGGGCAGGAAACCAAAATGAGGTCCTTCGCGCCTCGATGGTCGCAAGCAGGTCTGTGCTCGGCGTGTTGGCGGCAAACGCGCGCATCATACTGTGGAGCACAAACTTCTCGAAAGCCGGAAATAAGTCTGAATCCCCCACAGCACGGGCGTCATCCAGGCTCGATAGCGCACCTACCACATGCAACGCGGTTTCCATGCGCTCAGACCACAGCCGGTAGGCACCGCGGCAGGTCTGGCTGTCCTTCCACCGCTGAAGGAAGACGCGGCCATGGGACGACAGGGAAACGTTCGCGTCCAGCGGGTTGGCACCTCGGAACAGCACCGTCGCAAAGTCCGTCAGGGTCGGCGTTTCGCTGCCATAGGCGAACGCTGATGCGATCAGCTTCCAAAAGTGCACGTCGAGCCTGGAAGCACCCAAACAGGCCTGGGCCAAGTCCTGTTCCAGCAACACCGCCGCGCCCGGGTTCGGGGCCGCTTTTACTAGGAGTCCCAAAAGGATATCGTCGACGTCGTCCTCGGTCCCGGCGAGAATCCCCATCATTTTGCGGCGCAGGCTCATGGCGTCATCGTCCGGCGTCAGCCGATCGCGAAGAACGGATGTGCGTTTGGGTGACTCGAAGAACGTCACATGCTCCTCGACGATCGGGAGATACTCATACGGAATCCCGGCTTCTTGGAGAGCAAGAGACGCTCGGTCCGCTTTGTATTCGTGTCCCTGCAGAAGGAGATCCAGCAGCCAGTTGTCGACATCATTTGGGCGTGGACTAGTGAAATAGAGCAAGTAGCGACCACCGGGGGCTGGATCGCGATGAATGGCGACCTTCACCCCAAACTCGTTAGCCGAGACACGTATGATGTTGACGCCTGGATCTTCAAATCCTTCGAGTACATGAGTCCACTGTCTCTCCGGGTCATACCAGAATACAAGACGGTGCCTAGCCAGGACACCCCGGAGACTATCGTGAATACGCTTCATTAGTCACTTTCCTTCGCCGCGAGACCGGCAATTCGCGCGAGGGCGTTGCCGAGTTTCAGATAGTTGACCTTTACACCGTCGTCTAGGTCCAGCTCTAGACGCTGCTGGGCCAGCGGCAAGAGAATATCACGCTCGTATTCCTCGCACTCGCGAATCGTCTTGCGAAGGGTGTAGCTCTCTTTACGCGCGGCGTTCTGCTCGCGTGTCTCAGTCGCCGCCATCTGGACGTGTTCAAGATGCTCCAGACGAGAGCGCATTTTTTGCAAGTAGTCACGCAGGTAGCGGTT
>CAZFPR010000202.1:0-2685 GCA_964521045.1 uncultured Hyphomicrobiales bacterium | reverse complement strand
CCGCCCGGCGCTGGTTTTCGAATTCCCCGCCCCACGCCAGCCGGTAGCCGCCCGGCAGCGCGACCTTTTCCGCGACGGCCTGCTGCGCCTCTTCAACGAAGCCGACGAGATCGCGTCCCGAGACGTAGGCCTGGACGATCGCGAAGCGGGAGGCATTTTCGCGGTCGATCTTCACGGGTCCTGCCGTGCGGCGGATCTCGGCCACATCCTGAACCCTGACGAGACCGCCATCACCCGCGGCGAGTTGCATCCGCTCGAACTCTTCGGGTGAACGGCGGACGTTCTCGTTGCCGCGGATGACGATCTGCGTGCGCCGTCCCGCTTCGGCAACGATGCCGGCGGACGCGCCTTCGACCATGGCCCGCAGCTCGTCCTGCACGCGCGTGACATCCAGACCCGTCCTGCCAGAGGCAAGCCTGTCGACGGCGACCTCCAGATAGTCGACGCTGTCGTTGGCCACGGTTGAAACCTCCGAGGCTCCTCTGACCCCGCTCAGCGTGGTCTGGATCTGGCCGGCAAGGTCAGACAATACGTTGAGTTCCGGACCGAAGATTTTCACCGCGAGATCGCCACGGGCTCCGGTCAGCATCTCGGATGTCCGCATTTCGATGGGCTGCGTGAATGCGAACTCGAATCCCGGCAATTCGCTCATTGCCGCACGCAGTTCTCCGACCAGCCACTCCTTGTCCTGAACCCGCCACTCGTGCTTCGGCTTCAAGACCAGAAATGCGTCGGTTTCGTTCAGTCCCATCGGATCGAGGCCAAGTTCGTCCGATCCGACCCGGGCGACGATCCTCTCGATTTCCGGAACTTTGGCCATCAGACGCTTCTGGATCAGAACGTCGCCCGCGATACTCGCGTCGAGATTGATCGAAGGGAGCTTCGTGACCTGCATGATGACGGAGCCTTCGTCCATGGTCGGCATGAACGACTTGCCGACCGCCCCGTAGGCCACGACCATTGCGACCAGTCCGGCGAGCGCCACCCCATACACGGGTGCGGGAAACCTCAGGCAGGCGCCGAGCGCGGCTTTGTAGCCGCGCGTGAGAACGCGCATGAGCCAAGGCTCGGCATGCGCGTCTTGTTTCAGGACAAGCGACGAGAGAACCGGGATCAGCGTCAGGGAGAGGATCAGCGATCCGCTGAGCGCGAAGACGATCGTGAGGGCGACCGGTCCGAACAGCTTGCCTTCGAGGCCCTGCAGCGACAACAGCGGCAGGAAGACCAGGCAGATGATGACGATGCCCGATGTGACAGGCGTCGCAACCTCGCTGGCCGCGCGATAAACCTGATGCAAAAGGGGAACGCGCCCGTCGCCGGCTTGCAGGCGCTCGACCGTATTCTCGACAACCACGACAGCGGCATCGACGATCAGGCCGATCGCGATGGCCAGACCACCGAGGCTCATGAGGTTCGCGGACATGCCGAACGCCCGCATCATGGCGAACGTGACAAGCGCGGCGAAGGGAAGCGTGACCGCGACGACCAGGGCCGCCCGGATGTTGCCGAGGAAGGCAAGGAGGAGGACGATGACAAGCACCGTTGCCTCCAGAAGCGCCTTGGTGACCGTGCCAACGGCCTCCGTGATGAGGTGGGAGCGGTCATAGAAAACCTCCAGCCGCACTCCGTCCGGCAAGCTCGGCTTCAGTTCTTCCAATCGCGCGCGAATGGCCGCGACGAGGGCGCTGGCATCGGCACCGCGCAAAGAAAGCACGAGACCCTGCACAGCTTCGCCCAGTCCGTCCTGCGTGACGGCTCCGTACCGGGTCAGACTGCCGATGCGAACAGCGGCGACGTCGCCGAGCCGCAAGACGCGTCCGTTGACTGTTTTGAGAACGATCCGCGTAAGATCGTCCGGCGTTTCGATGGCGCCCTGGCTGCGCACGACGAGGGCCTTCTCGCCCTCGGAAATTCGACCTGCACCGTCGTTGCGGTTGTTGGTCTCGATTGCGCGGATGATGTCCGTGATCCCGAGACCTGCCGCTGCGAGCTTGGACCCATCGGGAAGCACTTCAAAGGTACGAACGAGGCCGCCCAACGCATTCACGTCCGCAACGCCGGGAATGGTGCGCAGGGCCGGCCGGATGGTCCAATCGAGCAAGCTGCGGCGTTCCTCGAGCGTGAGGTCACCACCTTCAATCGTGAACATGAAGACGTCCGACAACGGCGTCGAAGCGGGCGCGAGACCACCGCTGACGCTCGTTGGGAGTTCCGGTTGCACGGTTGCGAGCCGCTCGGCGACCTGCTGCCGCGCCCAGTAGATGTCGGTGCCGTCCTCGAAGTCGAGTGTTATGTCCGCGATCGCGTATTTCGCGGCCGAGCGCAGAATGGTCTGGCGCGGAATGCCGAGAAGCTCCATCTCGAGCGGCGAGATCACGCGGCTCTCGACCTCTTCGGGTGTCATCCCCGGCGCTTTCAGGATCATTTTCACCTGAACCGGCGACACATTCGGAAAGGCGTCGATCGGGATGGTCCTGAACGCATAGCCGCCGATGGCGGCGACCAGCCCCGCCAGAAGAAGCATGAAGACCCGCTGCTTCAGCGAGAAATCGATCAGGCGCCGCAGCATGGGTCATTCACCTTGCAGGAGTGCTTCGAGCTGCGGCAGGCCGCTGGCGGCTATTTCCTGATCGGGCACGAGCGCGCCCGTCACCGTGGCGGACGTCCGCGACTTTCCCTTGAGGG
>CAZFPR010000201.1:0-2816 GCA_964521045.1 uncultured Hyphomicrobiales bacterium | reverse complement strand
CTCCTCGAACTTCCTTGTGAGGTCGGTGATCAGCGGTGCCGCGGCGCGCGCGCTGAGCCAGGCGGAGTACTTGTCCACCTCGCCGCGCACGATCGCCTGCATACGCTCCAGCGGAAACAGCGGATTGGTATCCGTCTTGCGCCCCGGACAAATGTGATAGTGCCCGAGCACGGTATTGATCGCCGGATAGGCCGCCTTCAACGCCGCGTGCAGCGCCACGCTCGCGGCGATCTGTTTGTCGGAATCGGCGAGCCAGTAATTATCGCCGTGCTCCGCCGTCGCGATCCGCGCGACCTTGAATTCCGGATTCTTGTTGGTGTCGATGATGCAGACGCCGGAATAGATACCTTCGCCGATCTTCCGGAGATAGCCCGGGTTATCGTGCTCGATCCCGATCGAGAAGCCGTTGAAGTTGTAACGGTTGCCGTATTTCGAAGGCCCCGCGTGCCAGCACTGCACGTTGAATGGCGCGAGCTGCGTAATCGCGCCGCGCCAGTCGATCACGACATGCGCGGAAGCCTGCGCCACCGGCATCGTCAGCCAGCCGATATCGCCCGACGGATCGAGCGGATTGCTCGCGGTGTCGTGGTCGATGATCGTGTCCGGGTTCATCAGGCCGGATCGGTTCGGGGTCGCGCGATACGCGACCTGCTTGCCGCCTGAAAACAGAAGATGGTTCTCGATCGTGAGCTTCATTTCGGAGCAGTCCTCTTTCTCTTTATGCCGCGTGAAGCGGCCGTTCGTTTTCCTGCGCTGGCCGCGGCAGCCGAACTTTGACCGCCTGCTAGCCCGCGCTCGTCAGGAGTTCGCTCGATATCGGCGATACGATCCCGTGCGCGGCGGCGCTCGATGCGGCTGCGCGTCTCGGGGCCCGCGGAAACGACCGGCGGCATCAGTAGGCCCTCGCTGCGATGTCGTGGATCTTGCAGTTCTTGTTGTTGTGCGTCTCTATCTTCCAGCGGAACGAGGTTCCGCTTCGCGCGGACACGTTAATTGCCGCCGTGCGGCAGATCGTGAGCGCGCCGACTGTACCCAGTTCCTCGATGGACCCGGCGTCGTAGTTCGTCCCGCCGTCGATCGACACCGACGCGACGTAGTCCGTGTCCGGGACCATGGCATCGATCTTCTCGATGACGAAATGGAAGTCGATGAAATCCGGCTCGGTCGGGAGCGTAAAGGATGCCGAAACCGCAACGAGATCGTTCGTCGCGGGCGACTCGAAAAGATGAAACTCCGCAATGCCGCAGTTCGCGCCACCGTAGCTGTTCGATGCGAGAAGCCTGTAATAGGCGTAGGAGCCGGGCGAAGTCAGATCGTATTCGTGATCGGCGGCGTCGGCGGGAAGCGTGCCGCTGTAGAGCGTCGTCCAGGAAGACCCGTCGTTCGAACCGCGAACACTGAAGTTCTGGCAACGATACGTGCTCGTTCCGGAGTTGTATGCGTTTCTTAGCTTGACCTTGACGGCGGTCTTCGGGCTTCCGGTTTGATATTGAACGTGCTCGTTCGACGAACCGTTCGCAATCCAGTCCGTGCTGTTGTTGCTGTCGAAGGCGTTCGAGGCGCTGCTGCCCGAGAATGTGGACGAAGCCGAGACGCTGCCGCCCGTGAAAATCGAGCTACCTCCCGAAGTCGATGGCTTCACCACGCCGAATTCCGAAGTATCGATTCCGGTCGATCCCCCGATATTCAGCCCGGCGGTGTTGTCGAAACTGTCCGAGACTGCGCCGATCCAGTTCACCGGCGAATTGGCGAGATCGGCCACCCGCATCTGCAATTTCGCCACGGCAAGTTGCAGCGGGGACAGATCCGCGCTTCCGCCCGTGGCTGCGGAGGGCGCGGCTAGCGCGCGCCACCGGTTCGCCGCCGCATCATACTGAAGTAGGGCGCATTCGTTCGCGGCAAGCGTGACGTTGGCCGAGAGCGAAAAACGGTTCGCGGCGGCGGACGCCGCATCCTCGTTCTTCAGCACGATCCCGTTCGAGCCCGTGTTGTGAATCGCAACGAGGCGTCCGCCTTCGCCGCCCTGCAAGCCGGTGATCGCACGGGTCTCGTCGCACGCAAGCCGCAGGACTGATGCGCCGGCCAGCCCGGACGGATCATAGTCGTTCTGATCGGATGTGATCTCGGAAGGCGAAGTATCCCCCGAAAGCCTGATCGCACCTTGCAGATCGGCTTCGAGCGGCAAGGCAACCGCGCCGCTTTCCGCGGATACAACAAGCGAACTCACCCAGCTTTCGCCGTCCGCCGAGACTTTCAGCGAGAAGTCGTCGTTGCCCGCGAGCCCGAATTCCGCGCGTCCTTCGAAGGCATTGGAAAAGAAAACCGAAGCGGTGTTCGGCGCGGCCTCTTTCGAGATCTGAAGCCTGACGTCGCCGCTTCCGCCGTCCGCATCCTCCACGGCATGAAACAGCGCCGCATTGGAACGGACAGCAAGCCGGTTCTCGCCCTCGGACACAGTGTTGATGCCGAGCCGCAGCACGTCATCGAGTTCGACGGAAAGATCGCGCAGGTCGCGCCACGTTTCGCCGTCGAACACATATAATATGTCTTCGGCCTCGACCCATGCGCGCCAGCCTGTGCGTGGCGCGAGAAACCGCCAGGCGCCATCCTCGAATGTCGCGATTGCATTCGCCTGCCCGGCAAAAGCGCCGCCCGCGCCAACGGCCACGATATGCCGCTCGCCTTCCTCCGGAGATGATGGCGCGCTTGCCGAAACCGCGGCGGCACTGAGATGGATCGATGCATCCAGAATGCGGAGCGCTTCATTCAGCGTCACGTGCTTCTGCGCCTGCCCCGCCTCGAGAAAGGGCATGCCA
>CAZFPR010000200.1:2282-2817 GCA_964521045.1 uncultured Hyphomicrobiales bacterium | reverse complement strand
GCGGGCGCCGCGTTTCTTATGCAGGCAGGTTTCGGCAGTTCTTCCGTCCTGATCGCAGTTGCCGGCGGTGTTCTGGATGTGCTGATCGGCGCCGGCATCGCAATCAGAAAAACCACGCGGTCAGCGCTCTGGACGTCGATCGCCATTTCAGGCGCCTATCTCGCGCTTGGCGGAGTCCTGCTGCCGGAGCTATGGACCGATCCACTCGGCCCGCTTGTCAAAATCGTACCCGTGCTGCTGGCGTCCTTTGCCGCGCTTGCCATTCTCGATGACCGCTGATGGCTTATCTCGATCTCAAATTCCTGCACATGATCGGCGCGACCGTGCTGCTCGGCACGGGAATGGGCATTGCGTTCTTCATGGTGATGGCGCACCGCTCGAAAGATGCCGCCGTGATCGCGGGCGTTTCGAGCGCCGCGGCAACTATCACTACTACAATGGCCATCGCGGCTATCGCGAAGCCCGTCGCGGATATCGCCAGCACAATGGCTACTGGTTCCCGCTGGCAGCCTTCGGCGCCGGTGCGATCATCGGT
>CAZFPR010000200.1:0-2272 GCA_964521045.1 uncultured Hyphomicrobiales bacterium | reverse complement strand
ATCGTCGTGATTGCCGATTTCGTCTTCACGGCTGCTGCTGTGGTCGCGCAACCCATCACGGGGCTTATGCTTGCGAGCGTGCAAAATTATCCGCTGACAACGAGCTGGATCGTCGCCTCACTCGCGCTCTATGTTTTTGTAGGCATGTGGTGGCTGCCGGTGGTCTATTTTCAGATCAGGATACGGGATATTGCGGCCAAGGCAGTCGCGGATAACACGCCGCTTCTTCCGGACTACTATTGGTACTACCGGATCTGGTTTGCGTTCGGGTTTCCGGCCTTCATTTCGGCGCTGCTTATTCGCTGGCTGATGATCGCAAGGCCAGAGCTTTGGTAGCGGTCCTGTAAGGCCCGGCCGGACTGTGATAGCGTAGCGCCGTTCATTCGCATCCGGATTTGAGGCCGCCAATGTTTACGACCGTCGTGCAGTTTCGCCTGCCGTCGCCGATCAGCATCGATGAGGCGTCACGCCGTTTTCAATCGAGCGCGCCAAAATACGTCAAACTGAACGGCCTGATCCGCAAGCACTATATCGTTTCGCCGGACGGCAAAGTCGCGGGCGGAGTCTATCACTGGACATCGCGCGCGGCGGCGGAAGAGGTCTACAGCGGCGAATGGCGCGAGCGCGTGGAAAAACTTTACGGCGCGAAGCCGGACATCCTCTGGTTCGAAAGCCCGGTCTCCGTGGACAATGTGGCCGGCGGCACGATTGTGGTCGATTGATGCTCGAATAATTTCAGGATGATCTTATGACTCTCGCACCGCTTCTGAATGCTTCCATCGCAATCCAGCTGCACGCCTTCGCGGCGATCGCCGCCTTCGTGCTCGGCCTGATCCAGTTCGCACGAAGGAAGGGCACCTTCTCGCACCGGACCTTCGGCTGGATCTGGGTCGTGTTGATGTTGATTGTCGCGGTCAGCTCGTTCTGGATTCACGACATCAGGCTGTGGGGGATCTGGAGCCCGATACACATTCTTTCGGTGGTCACGCTCGTCAACCTGCCGCTCGCGGTCTGGATGGCGCGCAAACATAACGTCCGCGCGCACCGCTACTGGATGCTTGGCATATTCGCGGGCGCGCTCGTGATCGCGGGTATTTTTACCTTCGTGCCTGGCCGCATCATGCACGCGGTGTTTTTCGGATAGAACGCATGACGCAGTTCGTCCTCGTACATGGCGCGATGCACGGGGCGTGGTGCTGGGATCTGCTCCGGCCGGAACTGGAGCGGCTGGGCCACGGAGTGTCCGCCGTCGATCTGCCGATCGATCGGGAAGAGGGCTCTCCGATGCTCTACGCGGAGGCAGTCGCGAAGGCGGTGACGGGGAGCGCGCCTGTGGTGGTCGGCCACTCGATGGCGGGCATCGTAATTCCGCTGATCGCCGATCTGCTCGAAGTCGCGGGGCTGGTTTACTTGTGCCCGGTGCTGCGCCGCCCCGGGAACAGTCTCGCGAAAGACCGGGAGGATGGCGTCAATACGGATTTCGTCTATCCGGGCTCGGGCGCAGACATCAAGGTGAGCGAGGACGGCTTCTTCGCGTACCAAAGCCCGGACGCGGCCATCGCCGACTTCTATCACGACTGCGACCCCGAAATTGCGCGCTGGGCAGCGGGGAAGCTTCGCCGTCAGCGCCGCTTCTTCATGGATGTCTCCGCGCAAAAGGATTGGCCGTCCGTTCCGCGGGCCTGCATCGTTTGCGGCGACGATAGGACCATGAATCCGGATTGGCAGCGCCGCGTCAGCCGCGAATGGCTCGGTGTCGAGCCGCTCGAAATGGCCGGAAGTCACTCGCCGTTTTTCTCGCGACCTGCTGAACTGGCGGCGGTCCTGCACGAATTGTCGGGCACATTGCAGCGCTGAATGGGGCATTCGCCCGCTGCATGGTCCGGCGAGTGCACAGGAACCTTTAAGCCATTGAGTCCAAATAAGAAGATAGCCTTGTTGCGAACCACTTTTACTGGCCTTACCGGCCGGAATCGGCTAGAAAACGGGCACTGAATTCAGCCGGATAATCCGCTCTCGTGGCCGACGAAAAGACACCCAATCCGGGGGACTTGCCTCCCTCGGACATCAAGCCCGTTTCGATAACGGACGAGTTGAGCCGCTCGTATCTCGATTACGCGATGAGCGTGATCGTTTCGCGCGCGCTCCCGGACGTGCGCGACGGCCTGAAGCCGGTGCATCGCCGCATCCTCTACTCGATGCACGAGCAGGGCTACGAGTGGAACAAGCCCTACCGCAAATCCGCGCGCATCGTCGGCGACGTCATCGGAAA
>CAZFPR010000199.1:0-2847 GCA_964521045.1 uncultured Hyphomicrobiales bacterium | reverse complement strand
TCAAGGAACTCGTAACAATAAAGCCCTGTAGGGCCTTGTATATTCGCCGCGAATAAGCCACATGGGCGCTATCTAAGGACTTACACGGGCCGCGTGACGAAGCCAAAGCAGGCTTACCGCCCGTCCTTATCAGAGCGATTTCCCTGACTTCCCAGGCCACGCGGGGTGTCTATCAACCCCCGCGATTCGCGGGTTCTGCCATCCCGGCGGAGCCCTGCGCTTCGCTCGTATGAAAGAATGAAGTTGAACTCCTTTGCAGAACTTGGCCTCGCCGCGCCGATTGCGCGCGCGCTCGCCGAAGAGAACTACACCACCCCGACCCCCATCCAGTCGCAAGCCATTCCGCCCGTGATCTCGGGCCGCGACCTCGTCGGCATCGCGCAGACCGGCACCGGCAAGACCGCTGCCTTTGCGCTTCCTATTCTGAATCACCTCGCGATGAACCGCAGCGGGCTCACGAAGAAGGGCGCGCGTGTACTCGTGCTGTCGCCGACGCGCGAGCTGTCCGGCCAGATCGCCGATAGCTTCAAGACCTACGGCCGTCATCTCAAGCTCTCGACCACGCTCGCCATTGGTGGCGTGAACATCGGCCGCCAGATCAAGGCGCTCGCCAACGGCGTCGACATCCTGGTCGCGACCCCGGGCCGACTGCTCGATCTCGTGAATTCGCGCGCGATCCGCCTCGACCGCATCGAGGTCTTCGTGCTCGACGAAGCCGACCGCATGCTGGACATGGGCTTCATCGGCGACATCAAGAAGATCGCGAAGATGCTGCCTGAGCAGCGCCAGACGCTGTTCTTCTCGGCGACCATGCCGGGCGAGATCGAACATCTCGTTGCGCAGTTTCTCAAAGAGCCGGTGCGCGTCGCCGTGACGCCGGTCGCCAAGACCGCCGACAAGGTCGAGCAGCGCGTCATTCTCATCGAGAAGAACGGCAAGACCGGCTTGCTGGTCGAGACCCTGAAGGCCGAGCCGATCGACCGCGCACTGGTGTTTACGCGCACGAAACACGGCGCCGACAAGGTCGTGAAGTCGTTGCAGAACGCCGGCATCGCTTCGGACGCGATCCATGGCAACAAGTCGCAGAACCAGCGCGAGCGCGCGCTCGGCACGTTCCGCTCCGGCAAGGTGCGGGTGCTGGTCGCGACCGACATCGCCGCGCGCGGTATCGACGTCGATGGCGTGAGCCACGTCATCAACTTCGACCTGCCGAACATTCCGGAAAGCTACGTGCACCGCATCGGCCGCACCGCGCGCGCCGGCGCCGAGGGCATCGCGATTTCGTTCGTCGCGAACGACGAGCGTCCTTTCCTGCGCGACATCGAGCGGCTGACCAAGATTTCAATCCCTTCCACGGATCGGCGTCTGAATCCTTCGCTGGGCGAGGGCAAGGGCGGCGGCGAGAACCGCGGCGGACGCAATGGACAGGCTCGCAAGAGCCATCGCAGGGGCACAAACCCGCACCGCGGCAAGCCGCAGCAGCCGCAGGGTGAGGCCTTCCAGGCCGTACACTCAGAGCAACCGCAGCGTCCGCAGGGCGAACGCAAGCACGAAGGCCGCAACGAGCGCCGCGGAAAGCGCCCGCATCCGCACGGCGAGCGCAGCGAGCGTCCGCAGTACAATGGCGAGCGCAAACACGAGCAGCGCAGCGACAACCGCCAGCAGCGTCCGCACAAGCACGGAAAGCCGGAACACCGGCAGCGCAACGACAATTCCGCCCAAACCCAGCCGAAGGCGTCTGACGGTGGACATTTCACCGGCGTTGCCTTTATGAACCGCAAACCGAAGCGCCGCAGCGGGCACCAGCCGCGCCCCGCGCAGACTTAAGGATCTACATGGCGAAGGAAGATCTTATCGAATTCGAAGGCGTCGTCACGGAAGTGCTTCCGGACGGCAACTACCGCGTGAAGCTCGACAACGATCACGTCATTCTCGCGTATGCCGCGGGCAAGATGAAGAAGCACCGCATCCGCACGCTCGAAGGCGACCGCGTCACCGTCGAGATGTCGCCCTACGATCTCGGCCGCGGCCGCATCTCGTTCCGCCACAAGGGCGACGCGCCGGCCATGGCGCCGGGCGCTGCGCAGCGCAAGCCGCCCTTCCGTGGCAGGCGATAAGAGAAAGACGCGGCGCTTGCGCCGCGTCCTCCTCGCTCCCCTTGCGATCTCGCTTGGGCTGACGGCAAGCGCTGACGCGCAAGTACAGCCAAACCCCTACAAGTTTCCCGCGTCCAGCGGCGACAGCATCCCGATCCTCGAAGGCTATTGGGCGACATCGTCCGACGCCTGCGCAAAGCTTGCGTTGACGGACGAGATGCGTCCGCATGTCGGGCTCAAGGGATTTCCGATCGCCAACAGCGATTCATTTCCCACCTACACGTTTCAGTATTTCGGCCCGCGGCTCGGCAACTGGCCGGACGGATTATGCTACGTCCGCACCATCAAGCGCGACGGCGACACCAAGTATAGGCTCGGCGGTTTTTGCGGCGACGCTCCGACACGGGAGAATCAGTTTGTGGGCGAGATCGTGGTGCACGACCAGCGCCAGATTTCGATTTCCGGCGAGGGCGTGGTCCCGGCCGGAAAGTATTTCTTCTGCCGAAGCGTAACGCCGCGCTGAAGCTAGGCCGCGTCTTCCTTCAACACGCCGCGCCGGATCTGATCCTCTTCGATGGACTCGAACAGCGCGCGGAAATTCCCTTCGCCGAAGCCGTCGTCGCCCTTCCGCTCGATGAATTCGAAGAAGATCGGGCCGATCGCGTTCGACGAGAAGATTTGCAGAAGCACTTTCGTCTCGCGGCCGTCCACGACGCCTTCGCCATCGATCAGGATGCCGTTTTTCTCCAGC
>CAZFPR010000198.1:2379-2865 GCA_964521045.1 uncultured Hyphomicrobiales bacterium | reverse complement strand
TTTTCGGTCATTGGCGGCACAAATATAGGGACTGCGCGCGCGTTTTGCGGCGGCACGCGATGTTTGAATCGGGATGGCTGATTGCGAACATAGTGAGAACGGTGCGTTTCCGCCAGCCTGATCGCGCGTTTGTCGCGCGGTTTGGGGACAAACGCGCCGTATGGAACTTCCGGAACAAATTCAGGTACTTGCGCGTTGTTTCGAACGGACGGCGAGCGGGGACGAAATGCGGAAGGACCCATGGCAAAAGCGCACGCAACGAAAAGCCTCGCGGTGAAGAAGCCGATCCGAAGCAAACCCGCCGGCAACGGCAATGCATCGCGCGCGGATGGACGCGCATTCGTGATCGAGCACCGCGAGGAATGGCACGACCATTTCGATCTGCGCCTCGAATGCGACGGCGTTTTGAAAAGCTGGGCGGTGCCGAACGGCCCGCCGGATGGCGGAGAGGCGCAGTCGCGGCTCGCGGTTCGCATGGAGGATGTT
>CAZFPR010000198.1:0-2289 GCA_964521045.1 uncultured Hyphomicrobiales bacterium | reverse complement strand
GGAAGCACTGTGGGACAGCGGCACCTGGGAGCCGGCGTCGGATCCCGCGCAGGGTTTTGCGGATGGCAGGATCGCGTTTGCGCTTCGCGGCGGTCGCGTGCGCGGGCTGTTCTCGCTCCTGCGGCTGCGTTCGGATGTCGGCCGCAAGCAGGGCAAGGAGAACTGGCTCTTGCGTGCGGAGCGGGTCTAGGACGCGGGGCTAAGCCTTTGCCGGACTGTCACAATCGTTAATTTCCGGCCGCGCGGAGGCCGTGAACGTCGCGCGAACATCCGGCCCCGCCGCAGGCTTCATGATGGTGCATAACGAGTGGCGGGAAAGACCGACTTATCCCCTTGCGGCGGGGCTTTATAGCCATTAGAACATATCAGGAACATGCTAGTTTTCCCCGTACGGTTCGACCCCTGTGGAAAAACTCTTAACAAGAGACGGGTCGAGAGCTTTCGGGGCTAGGGTGCCGGGCCGCGCGGCAAGCGGCAATTTCGGGAGCGACAGGAAGGTACGTCATGGCTGGCAGCGTCAACAAAGTTATTCTGATCGGCAATCTCGGCGCTGATCCCGAAATCCGCTCGACCAATGACGGCCGCAAGATTGCAAACCTGCGTATCGCGACCTCTGAATCCTGGCGCGACAAAGCAACCGGCGAGCGCCGCGAGAAGACCGAGTGGCACCGCGTCGTCATTTTCAGCGAAGGGCTCGCGAAAATCGCGGAGCAGTACCTGAAGAAGGGCTCGAAGGTTTACGTCGAGGGCTCGCTCCAGACCCGCAAGTGGCAGGACAAGGAAAGCGGCCAGGACCGCTACTCGACCGAAGTCGTGCTCCAGAATTTCAACTCGACGCTGACCATGCTCGACGGCAAGGGCGGCGGCGGCGCTGGCATGTCGGATGACGGCGGCGCCGATTTCGGCGCGAGCGGCCCCGTGACGAAGCCGCGCGTCGCGGCTGCCGGACGCCGCAACGATCTCGACGACGACATTCCGTTCTAGGTTTGCCTTTCTAGATTTGCCGTTCTAGGTCGCCTTTCCAGTCTTCGCTGCACCGCTCGTTGACCCGTCATGTCGGCGTGCTTGACTTGACCCCGTCCGGCCAGAAGGCCGGTTTTGGAGGGGCAACATGAAAATCAGGTCTGGCATTGCCGCGATCGGAATTTCGTTCGCGGTGGCGTTTTCGTTCGGTTCGGTCACGCAGGCCGAAGCGCAGAAGGCAGCGGCGGCGAAGCCCGTAGTTATCAAGAACGCTTGCGTCTATTCAACGTTGCTGTGTCCGGCGGTCGTGATGGACGCGGCCGGAAACCGCTACGACATTTCCGGTCTGAAACGTCCGAACGCCAATCCGGTCAACGTCATCGGTTGGACGCGTCCGGACGGCGTATTCTGCGGGACGAGGGTCGCCGCTGGATACGTGACGCCTGCGAAGGGAGTCTGCATTCTGCCGTTTCGTCTGTTCTAATTCTTTCATATCGTTTGCCGGCGGCTGGCTTCGCGGCTGGCCGCCGGTTACTTTTTTGCCATGCGGGTTCTCACCACAGGCGCTTATGGGTTCATCGGTTCGGCGGTGACGGCGCGGCTGCTCGCAGACGGGCACGAGGTTATCGGCACCGGGCGCGATACGCGGCGCGCAGCCCGCGCATTTCCCAGGGCGCGCTGGGTATCGCTCGACCTTGCAAAAGCCGTCCGGGCCGAAGACTGGCTGCTGCATCTTCAGGGCATCGATGCCGTCGTGAACTGCGCGGGCGTGTTGCAGGACAGCGGCACCGACGATGTCAGGCGCGTTCATGTTGAGGGTCCGCGCGCCTTGTTCGAAGCCTGCGAACGCGCGGGGGTTCGCCGCATCATTCAGGTCTCTGCGATCGGGGTTGAAGGCGATACCATTTTCGCACGCACCAAACGCGAAGCCGACGAAGCGCTGATGCAATCCGGCCTCGACTGGGTCGTGCTGCGGCCCTCGATCGTCGTGGGGCGCAACGTTTACGGCGGCACCGCGCTCATTCGCTCGCTTGCAAGCCTGCCGTTATTGCCGATAGGCCCGCGCGACGCGCTGCTGCAGCCGGTTCAGGTAAGCGATCTGGCCAAGGCCATCGAATTTTTTCTGGGTGCGGATGCACCCAAAAGGCAACTGCTGGAAGTAGCGGGGCCCGAGCGATTAAAGCTGTCCGAACTGATCGCGGCCTATCGCCTTTGGCTGGGCTACGAACCGGCGCGCGTGCTGCGGATTCCTGCCGCGCTCGAGACGAAGATATTTCGGCTGGGCGATCTTGCAGGCATGCTCGGCTGGCGTCCTCCGGTGCGTAC
>CAZFPR010000197.1:0-2923 GCA_964521045.1 uncultured Hyphomicrobiales bacterium | reverse complement strand
TTCGCGGAGGTCGGAGAGTTGCGGGCGCTTGTCGTCGCGGCTTTCGACCTGACGCGAAAGCTGGGAGAGCGCGATGATCGGCACGTTCAGTTCTTTCGCGAGCGCTTTCAGGCCGGTGGTGATCTCGGTCACTTCCTGCACGCGGTTGTCGTTCGAGCGGCGGTTCGAGCCGGATAAGAGCTGGATGTAGTCCACCACCATGACGTCGAGGCCGCGCTGGCGCTTCAGGCGCCGCGCGCGCGCAGCCAACTGCGCAATCGAAAGGCCGCCGGTTTCGTCGATATAGAGCGGCGTGCGCTCGAACTGCCGCGCGGCTTCCGCGAGTTTGGAAAACTCGGCGTCGTTGATTTCGCCGCGGCGGATGCGCGACGAGGAAATCTCGATCTGCTCGGAAAGAATACGGGTGGCGAGCTGTTCGGCGGACATTTCCAGCGAGAAGAACCCGACGATGCCGCCCGAGACGGTATCGATAGTGCCGTTCGGCTGCGGCTCGCCGACATATTCCGCGGCGATGTTGTAGGCGATGTTGGTCGCGAGCGCGGTCTTGCCCATGCCGGGACGGCCGGCGACGATGATGAGGTCGGACTTCTGCAAGCCGCCCATGCGCTCGTCGAGATCGGAAAGCCCGGTCGCGAAGCCGGAAAGCTTTCCGTCGCGCTGGTAGGCGAGCGAGGCGAGGTCGGTCGCGAGCTTCGCAGCGCTGCCGAATGTCATAAAGCCGCCGCCGTACTTACCGACTTCCGCGAGCGAATAAAGCCTGCGCTCCACGTCCTCGATCTGCTGCTGCGGCGTGAGATCCGGCGGCGCGTCGAAAGCGAAGTTCACCATGTCCTCGCCGACGACAATGATTTCCCGCCGCGTCGCGAGATCGTAGATCGACCGGCCGTAGTCTTCCGAATTGATGACGGTGGTGGCTTCGGCGGCGAGACGCGCGAGATACTGCGGCGGGTTCAGGCCCGCGATGTCTGTCTCGGCGGGTATGAAGGTCTTCAGCGTCACGGGCGAAGCGATCTTGCCAGCGCGGATCAGGCTGCCCGCGATCTCGAAGATCTGCTGGTGGATCGGCTCGTAGAAGTGCGTCGGCTGTAAAAAGTCCGAAACGCGGTAGAACGCCTCGTTGTTGACGAGGATCGCGCCGAGCAGCGCCTGCTCGACTTCGATGTTGTGCGGCGCCTGCCGGTAGTCCGGCGTTTCCGGTTCCGGGAATGCTTTTCTGAGTGCGTTTTCGAGGGCCATCGTCTCGCGTTTTCTTTGAATTGAGCTTTGCCAGACGCAACCGTGACGCTCAAGGAAATTGGATTAGCACGCGCTCGCACGGTCGCAAGCGTGAATCCGCCGTTCACAGGAATCCACAAGGCGTAAAATGATTCGGGAAGGAAGTTGACAGACGCAGGATGGCAAAATTTCGCCGCAGGTTACTCGCCTGCCAGTTGCAGCGGCCGCTTGACATTGCGTTCGATAATCCGGAGCCGCCTTTCCGCGTCGTCGATATAGGCGCGCGTCAGCGGCACGGCCTCCTGCCGGTGCGCCATCTGGATATGGAACACCATCAGATGCCTGTGGCGGAACGCCATTTCGGAGCCGGCGAGGTAAAACTCGAACATTTTCGCGAAGCGCTCGTCGTAAAGCGTCAGCACTTCTTCCCGGTGTGCGAGGAAACGCTCACGCCAGGCCTTCAGCGTCTCGGCGTAATGCAGCCGCAGGATCTCGATGTCGGTCACGACGAGCCCGGAACGCTCGATCACCGGGATCACTTCGGAGAGTGAAGGGATGTAGCCGCCGGGGAAGATATATTTCGCGATCCAGGAACTCGTGGAAGTGGGCGGGTCGGAGCGGCCGATGGAGTGCAGGACAGCGACGCCGTCCTCTTTCAGGAGCGAAGCGGCCTTCCTGAAGAACTGCTTGTAGTGATCGACGCCGACATGCTCGAACATGCCGACCGAAACGATGCGGTCGAAGGTTTCCGGAATGTCGCGGTAGTCCTGTAAGCGGAACTCGACCTGCCGTTCCAGACGTTTCTCCACCGCGCGCTGCCGCGACACTGCGTATTGCTCGTCGGAAAGCGTGACACCCGTCACCTTCGCGCCCGCGATTTCCGCGAGATAAAGGCCGAGCCCGCCCCAGCCGGAGCCGATGTCGAGCGTGGCGAGCCCCGGCCGGTTCAACAGTAGCTTCGCAGCAATGTGCCGCTTCTTCGCAAGCTGCGCGTCGTCGAGGCTCTGCTCGGGACCTTCGAAGTAGGCGCAGGAATATTGTTTGTCCGCGTCGAGAAAAAGCGAATAGAGCCGGCCGTCGAGATCGTAATGGTGGTGCACGTTCTTGCGTGCCCGCCCGCGCGGATTGAACTGAGCGAGGCGGCGGGTGAGGTAGCGCGCGGTGTCGAACAGCCGGGCCGTCGGCGTCGGCGCATCGGCGCCGGTCTGGCGCAGGAGAAGATCAAGCAGCGAAGCGATATCGCCGCGCTCGATCACGAAACCTTCGTTCATATAGGCTTCGCCGAAACGCAACTCGGGATTGATGAGCGAGCGAAGGAGGGCGAGGCGGTTCCTGAAGCGGATGCGGATCGGTGCGCCAGTGCCGTCGCCCACGGCAAAAGGCGGCCTATCGGCGATCGCGATCTCCAGCGATCCCTCTTTTACCAGCGAAGAGAATATGCCCCGTGCAAAACGTTCGAACATGGCACGCCTCGTCGTCCCGCGACCGGCGTCCGTTCGTCTGAGCCGCCTTCCGCGGATGAGAAATTCAAGCGCAAAGGCGGCGGTCAGGCAATATTCAAAATTGCGGCACCGGCCTGAAAACAAAAACCCCGGAAACGGCACGCCGTTCCGGGGTTTGTGCAAGAATTCGCGGGGCCGTTATGCCTTCGGCGCCTCTTCGGCAGCGGCTTCCTCGCCGGCCTTGAGTTCTTCGGGGGTCTGTTCGA
>CAZFPR010000196.1:0-3085 GCA_964521045.1 uncultured Hyphomicrobiales bacterium | reverse complement strand
ATCCGTGCGCGTCGTCGCCTCGCCCGCCATCTGCTTGATGCGCCCGAGGAAGCCGCCGACATCGGTATAGGCTTTCATCCACGGGTTCGCCGCGATGACAGCATCGCCCCAGGTTTCGCCGCTTGCGCCGCGCCAAGCGGGTTTCACGGCATCGAGCGTGCCCTTGAGGGATGCCGCCGGGTCTGCCTTGAGCAGCGTTTCCGCACCCTGCGCGCCCTGAAAATGCGCGAGATAGACTTCCGCGGCGTTCGGAGCGCGGCCGAGCCGGTTCGTCATGTCGGCGATGCGCTCTTTCAGCGAAGTGATCCCGGCCTTGATCTGTGTTTCTTCGTCGGCGGCATCAGGCACGCCGTACTGCTGGCGCTGCTGCTTATCGAGCTGAAACACGCCGAGCGCGCCGGTCTTGCTAACCGCCTTCGTATCGAGACGGCTTTCGCGATAGGCAACCATCGTCGCGATTTCCGGCGACACTCCCTGCGCGATTGCTTCGGCGACGATCTTGTCTTTCACGCCGCGCTGCGCCGGAGAGAGGTTCAGGCCAGCGTTCAGATCGCGGACGAAGTTCGGCTTCTCGGCATCCGGCAGCGAGCGGGACCAGCGCAGCAACTGGTTCCCGATAAATCCACTGTGCAGTTTGGACAGCGATTTGACGTCGCCCAAGCGCTCCGCGCGATTCACCAATTCTTCGTGCGTGCGCGGGTCGATTTCGACCCCACGCTTGTAGTTCTGCGTTACCTGATCGACTTCCTGCGAGAACCCCTGCAACAGAGCAGCATTCTCAGCAGTCATGCCGTCAAGGCGCGAGAGCGCGCGAGAAACGAGCTGCGTGCGTTCTGCGGGAGTGAGGTCGAGATCGGAGCGCCACGCAATGCTTTCGATGTGCTTGCGCGCTTCGGTGCGGCCCTTCCTGTTGTAGATGCCGTCCATCGCACCAATCGCCGCCTCGACGATGTGCATAGACTCCATCTTGCGCCGTGCCGCAGTCGCAACTTCCGGCGGATATTTGTAGAGCGGGTTCTTCGTCAGTTCGGTTTCGATCTGGCGATGGTCGGCGAGCAGCGCCTGATACTCCGGCGTCTGCGTGCCACCGGTACGCGCGAGCGCGGCCATTTCGTTCTCAAGCTTTTGCGAGCGCAGCAGCAGCCCGGTCTTCGTGCTATCGATGTCAAGGTTCTGCCGCTCGACCGACAGCGCGCGATAATGCTGCTGCGTCTGATTGGTCACATGCGACTTGATGACGTCCTTCAGTTTTTCGTCGGGCTCATTCGCGACAAGCTTTTCGACATAGCCCGAAGCCCATTCCTTGAATTTTTCAGGGTCGCCGCGATGATCGAGACGAGCCTTCATGACCTCGTCTTCGGTCGCGTTCTGCATTTCCGTCGCCCACTTGTTGAGGCCGACACGGTTGTACATTTCGCCAGCACGACCCATAAATGCAGGCAACGGCTCGAACTTCGGCATACCGTCTTGGCCGGTCGTGACCGCGCGACGGCCTTCGTCCTCCGCGATGCGGACGCCGGCAGCCTCGACGCCCTCGCCGAAATCGCCGAGCGCCTTGCCCATCATCGCGTAGGGCGCACCGATCGCCTCCGCGGATACCCGCGAGCGCGGCGCTTCGGTCGTTGCAAGTCGGCGGGGAACCTTCGGGAGATCGACCACCTGCGCTACCTCGCCGAAGCGCCCTTGATGCCGATGCCGGCCGCGCTGAGATAGGACAGGTTCAGCGACGACCGTGCGGCGCGGCGCAGGAAAGCGGACGAGCGCTCGTCTTCATCGGCCTGCGCGCGGATGTTGCCCACCTTGATGCGTCGCTGGTTATCCGAAACTTCCTTTTCCTTCTCGATGACGGCATCCGACGTCGGACTCTCCGGCATGCCCGCGGACGCGCGGATCGCGCGGATATGGCTGACCGTGCTTTCGAGTTCATCGCGCAGGAATGCATCGGTCTGATCGGCGGCGGTGCGGCCAGCACGTGCGTTCCTTGTCGCCTGGTCGGCCTGAAACGAAAACTGGTCGGAGGTAGCCTTGCCCTTCCCGAGCGCGCCCGCCACCTGAAGGCCGACGCCTACCAATCCAAGAGCCGGTCCCGCTTGCATCGCATTCTCCCGCCGATGCTACGGTGTCGCGCGGGTGTGCGCCTCGAGCAACGCACCCCTAGACCGTAACTTCGCCGGCCATTTCGAGCACTTCGCAGGGCCCCGGCACCGTCTTCTCGAAAACGGTCTCGGGATCGTAGGAGCGGCCGAGCGACCGCGCCTTGAAGCTCGTATTCCAGAGCGGCGGGTCGCCCTCCCCGACATCGGATGCCTTGAACGCCGCCAGCGTCCGGTTCATCCATTTGAACTCGGTCGCGTTCCTCACCGTAATCATGGCCGACTTGATCTTGCGGCGGGTGATCCGCTGCCCGCGGGCCTCGCCTTCGTCGATGTTCGGGATGAACTGCTTCGCCCGCGTCGTGAAGCCGAAGCCCGCAACCGTGCCCGCGGTCGAAAAATCGTCGCCGGGAAGCTCGACAAGCTCGCCGTTCACATCGACCGCGCGCTGCCCGAGGTAGCGCCGCCCGAGCATGATATCCACGGTCAGGCCCGCATACATCCATAGCGCCCCGTCATCTTCCCCGCCAGCGAGCAAAACACCGGGGTCGTTGATGTCGACACAGCCGTCGATATAGCGGTCCTCGTTGATGCGCTCGACGACCCACTGGTCGGAGGCACCGAGATCGTAGGCCGTGTTCAGCAGGACTTCCGAGCCAAAGGCCGAAATCCACTTGATCGCACCGGTGCTCTCGACCGGCAGGAAGCCGATCCATTGGTTGTCGGGGTCCAGGCGCCCGGCAACCGCGGTGCCGTCACCGTTAACGGCCCAGAGCACCTGTTCCGCGGAATCCTCACCACCAGCCTGCACGGCAAGCCCGCGAAGGCCGCTGATGAGTCCCGCATGATAGCGGGATACATCCCGCAGTTCCCACGGCCGCTGATCGGCGCCGACCGGCAGGATCGCGATGATGCTGTTGCCCTCGCTGCCGCCGAAAACGACACCCTGATCCATTTCGACGGGCGCAGCCGATCCGGCCGCAAGCGAGCCG
>CAZFPR010000195.1:0-3142 GCA_964521045.1 uncultured Hyphomicrobiales bacterium | reverse complement strand
AAGCCCGCGACCGCGTGGGCTTCGTTCTGAAGGTTTTTCACGCGCTCTTGCCGGCTCATCAGACCGGAAAAGGATGACGGCAGTTGCGGGCTAACGCCACAGGCAGCCTGGACAGCTTCCGGAAATTTCGCGGGATGGGCGGTGCCGAGCACAACAAGCGGGCTACCGCTTTTGTCGAGGCCGAGCTTCCGCGCGACTGCAACGCCGACCGCGGTATGCGGATCGAGCACATAGCCGGCAGCCTTATGGACTTCCCTGATCGTTTCGCCGGTCTCCCGCTCGTCCGCGCGGGAAGCCGAGAAGATTGCGCGCATGTTTGCGAGCGTTCGATCGCCGAGCGCGAAGTTGCCTTTCGTTGCGAGACTGTTCATCGCTTCGCGCACCGCGGATGCATCGCGCCCCGCCGCATCGAACAGCAGCCGCTCGAAGTTCGAGGAGACCTGAATGTCCATCGCGGGCGACGAGGTCGGGACCACGCCCCGCACCTCGTAGCGGCCGGTTTCCAGCGTTCGCGCGAGAATGTCGTTCACGTTGGTCGCGACCACGAGCCGTTCGATCGGCAAGCCCATTTTCGCAGCCACATAGCCCGCGAAGACATCGCCGAAATTTCCGGTCGGCACCGCGAAGGTGATCTTCTTCTCCGGCGCGCCGAGTGCCACGGCGGCGGTGAAATAATAGACGATCTGCGCGACGATGCGCGCCCAGTTGATGGAGTTTACGGCGGAAAGCTTCACGCGGTCGCGGAAGGCGTGATCGTTGAACAGCGCTTTCACGATCGCCTGGCAGTCGTCGAAGTTTCCGTCGATGGCGATGACATTCACGTTCGGCTCGGCGATCGCCGTCATCATGCGCTGCTGCACCGGCGAGACCCGGCCTTTCGGAAACATGAAGATCAGATCGATGCGCTCGCGGCCGCGGAACGCTTCGGTCGCGGCCCCGCCGGTGTCACCGGAAGTGGCGCCCACGATGGTGCAGCGCTCGCCGCGGGCGGCGAGCACATAGTCCATCAGCCGGGAGATGAGCTGCATCGCCACGTCCTTGAAGGCGAGCGTCGGCCCGTGGAACAGCTCGAGGACATATTCACCGCTCGAGAGCCTATGCAGCGGCGTCACGTCCTTGTGCGAGAAGGTTGCGTAGGCTTCCTCGATCATGCGCTTGAGATCGCGCTCGGGAATGTCGCCGCCGACGAAGGGCGCGATCACGCGTAGCGCAACTTCGGCGTAGGACTTGCCGCGGAACGCAGCGATTTCTTCGCGCGAAAGCTGCGGCCATGCCTCCGGCACATAGAGTCCGCCGTCGCGCGCGAGACCTTCGATCAGCGCTTCGTTGAAAGAGGCGGGCTTCGCCTCGCCGCGGGTCGAGACGTATTTCAAATCCGTGGGTTCCCTTGATGGCGGCGCACCCTATTCAGGGTGCCGAGGCAAGGCAAGTTTCAACCGCCGGCCTTCAGCCTTTGCCGCGCGAAAACGAAAAACACGCCTATCAGCGTGCAGGCAAGGCCATACCAGGTCAGCGCATAGCCGAGGTGGTTGTTGGTGAAGGTCAGTTTCGTCTCGTTCGGCTGCGGCAACTCGCCTTTACGGTAATCGAGGATTTCGTCGAGCAGGAACGGTGCCACGTTTTTGAGATTGTGCGCACGCGCGATCTCATCGGGGGCACGGCGATACCATGCTTGCTTCAGAGGATCGTTTGCAGGCGTAAAGTAGTTTGCTTCTTCGGCCGCGCGCAGGAACCCTGTCACGGGTATCTCACCAGCTGCTTGTCCTTTGGCTCGCGTCGCCGGATCCTTGCGGTCCAGCGGCACGAAGCCGCGATTGACGATCACGTAGGTTTTGTCCGCGAGTTCGAGCGGCGTCAGCACCCAATAGCCGGCGCCGGAGTACGTGCCCTTCGCATCGGAGAGCACGGTATAAACCTGCACCTCGAGTTCGTGGCGAAAGGTACCGACGGTCACGAACGGCCGATACTCCGCTTCGCGCCATCGCGGATCGTTCCACTCGGAAAGTTTGGGAAGATGCGCAGGCGTCATCGCCGAGCGCTCGCTTGCGCGGGCGATCAGGTCTTCCTTCCACGCAAGCCGCTGCATCTGCCAGTTGCCGAGCGAGATCAGCACGGCAAGCGCAAGAAGAGAAAGCGCGCCCGGAAGCACCAGACCCTTGATAGCCTGCGCGCGGGTCACTTGCGCTTGTCCAACCGCGCTTCCGCGGCCTTGTGATGAAACTGAAGGGCGATCAGCAGCGACTTCAGCACGCGCAGCGGAAACAGGGTCGCGATCAGCACCGCCGGGATTCCGACCGCCGCATGCACCCAATAGGAAGGCCGCCAGATCAGTTCGACCGCGAGAACCGCAAGCACGGCAATCAGGCCGCCGAACAGAATGACGAAGACCGCGGGGCCGTCGCCCGAATCGGCGAAGGAGTAATCGAGGCCGCATTGCGTGCAGCGCGGCGCGAGCGCGAGGTAGCCGTTGAAGAGTTTTCCCCGGCCGCAGCGGGGGCAAGAACAAGTCAGTCCCGCCTTGAGGGGCGGGACTGCGTGTTTCTCGGTAGTGGCGGAATTTTTCATCTCCGCCTTCCAGCCTGCGATTGAGGCGTCAGTGCGCGAGCGGCGTGCCCGCACCCCAGACGTAAATCCAGACGAACAGGAACAGCCAGACGACGTCGACGAAGTGCCAGTACCAGGCGGCGGCCTCGAAGCCGAAGTGATGCTCCGGCGTGAAGTGGCCGAGGTAGAGGCGATAGAGGCAGACGGCGAGGAAGATCGTGCCGATCAGCACGTGCACGCCGTGGAAGCCGGTCGCCATGAAGAACGCGGCGCCGTAGATGTGGCCGCTGAAGGTGAAGCCGGCATGCATGTATTCATAGATCTGCACGCAGGTGAACAGCGCGCCGAGCGCGACGGTGAGCCAGAGCGCCTGCTTCGCCGCCTTGCGGTCGCCTTCGAGGATCGCGTGATGCGCCCAGGTAACCGTGGTGCCGGAGGTCAGGAGGATCAAAGTGTTCAGGAGCGGCAGGTGCCACGGGTCGAAAGTGCCCTTGAAACCTTCGCCGGGCTTCGGTGGCCATACGCCGCCGAGCAGCTCCGTGCGCATGTACTGATGTATTTCGCCGGGGAAGAACGCGGCGTCGAAATAGGCCCAGAA
>CAZFPR010000194.1:612-3151 GCA_964521045.1 uncultured Hyphomicrobiales bacterium | reverse complement strand
TCGGCGGCATGACCCGCATGCCGAAGGTGCAGGAAGTCGTGAAGCAGTTCTTCGGGAAAGAGCCCCACAAGGGCGTGAACCCGGATGAAGTCGTTGCGATCGGCGCCGCGGTGCAGGCGGGCGTGTTGCAGGGCGACGTGAAGGACGTGCTTCTGCTCGACGTGACCCCGCTCTCGCTCGGCATCGAAACGCTCGGCGGCGTGTTCACGCGGCTCATCGAGCGCAACACCACGATCCCGACCAAGAAAGGCCAGGTCTTCTCGACCGCCGAGGACAATCAGGGCGCCGTCACCATCCGCGTCTCGCAGGGCGAGCGCGAAATGGCGGCCGACAACAAGTTGCTCGGCCAGTTCGACCTCGTCGGCCTTCCGCCGGCGCCGCGCGGCGTGCCGCAGATCGAAGTCACCTTCGACATCGACGCGAACGGCATCGTCAACGTTTCGGCGAAGGACAAGGGCACCGGCAAGGAGCAGCAGATCCGCATTCAGGCCTCGGGCGGTTTGTCCGACGCCGACATCGAGAAGATGGTGAAGGATGCCGAACTGCACGCGACCGAAGACAAGGCTCGCCGCGAGGCCGTCGAAGCCAAGAATCAGGGCGAAGCGCTCGTGCATGCGACCGAGAAGTCGCTCGCCGAGTTCGGCGACAAGGTCGATGCCGCGACCAAGTCTTCGATCGAGTCCGCGCTTTCCGATCTCAAGGAAGCGCTGAAGGGCGACGACGCCGAAGACATCAAGGCAAAGACGAACGCGCTGATGCAGTCCTCGATGAAGCTTGGCGAAGCGATGTATGCCGCGAAGTCGGCCGATAACAACGCTGGCGGGGACGCAAACGCCAAGAAAGACGACGTCGTCGATGCCGAATTCACGGAAGTGAAGGACGACAAGGACAACAAGAAGTCCGCGTAAGGGCGAACAGCAACCATGACCCTCATCCTGAGGAGCGCGAAGCGCGTCTCGAAGGGTGAGGGTCGATTGATGCAAACCTCGTCCTTCGAGACGGCCTTCGGCCTCCTCAGGACGAGGTTTTTTGTGCGAGACGGAAGTTGATGGCCAAGCGCGACTATTACGAAGTCCTGAGCGTCTCGCGCACGGCAAGCGACGGCGAACTGAAAACTTCCTTCCGCAAGCTCGCGATGCAGTGGCACCCGGACAAAAATCCGGGCAACGCCGATTGCGAGGCGAAGTTCAAGGAAATCAACGAAGCCTATGACTGCCTGAAGGATCCGCAGAAGCGCGCGGCCTATGACCGTTACGGTCATGCCGCCTTCGAGAATGGCGGACCCGGCGGGCAGGGCGGCTTCGGCGGATTCGGGGGCGACTTCACGTCGGCCTTCTCCGACATCTTCGACGACCTGTTCGGCGGCATGGGCGGTCGCCGCGGCGGCCGTTCGGGCGGACGCGAGCGCGGCGCGGACCTTCGCTACAATCTCGAAATCTCGCTTGAAGAAGCCTTCAGCGGAAAAGCCGCGAAGATCGAAATTCCCACCAGCGTCACCTGCGAAACCTGTTCGGGCACCGGCGCGAAAGCGGGTACGCAGCCCGTTCCCTGCAAGACCTGTCAGGGCTCGGGCCGCATCCGTCAGGCGCAGGGCTTCTTCACGCTGGAGCGCACCTGCGTGTCGTGTCAGGGCCGCGGCACCGTGATCCAGGATCCATGCAAATCGTGCTCGGGCGCGGGCCGCGTCGTGAAGGAACGCGCGCTCGAAGTGAACATTCCGCCCGGCGTCGAAGACGGCACGCGGATTCGTCTCGGCGGCGAAGGCGAGGCCGGCGTGCGCGGCGGCGGCAACGGCGATCTCTATATTTTCCTCTCCGTCACACAGCATCCGATCTTCCAGCGTGAGGGCGCGGATCTCTTCTGCCGCGTGCCGATCTCGATGGTGACGGCGACGCTCGGCGGCGAATTCGAGGTGCCGACCGTGGATGGGTCGCGCTCCAAGGTGAAGGTGCCGGAAGGCACGCAGACCGGAAAGCGTTTCCGCCTCGGCGGCAAAGGCATGCCGGTGCTGCGCTCGCGCGACCGCGGCGACATGGTCGTGCAAGTCGCGGTGGAGACGCCGCAGAAGCTCACCAAGCGGCAGAAAGAGCTGCTGCGCGAATTCGAGAAGGACAGCTCGAAGGATACGCAGCCGGAATCCTCCGGTTTCTTCGCAAAAATGCGCGAGTTTTTCGACTAAGCCTTCGCTCGCTTGACGCTGCCTGCGGCGAGGCGCTACGCCAGCGCGCGAAGCGCAAAAGAAAGTCGGCGGTCCATGCAGGCGAATTCCGGCAACGAGCCAATCCCGCAGCAGTCCGCGCTTCTCAATTTTCTTACCTCCTGGTTCAGAAACCCGAAGACCGTCGGCGCAATTGCGCCCTCCGGCCCTGCGCTTTCGCGCACGATGGCTGCGATCGTCGATCCTTCCATTGATGGCCCGATTATCGAATTGGGACCGGGAACGGGACCGGTGACAGGTGGAGGCGGGCGAACAATGCTTGAGCTTTCACCAAATGATCCTGATGCTGCGTTTGTCATGCGCAGCCCTGGGAATCAGGGG
>CAZFPR010000194.1:0-602 GCA_964521045.1 uncultured Hyphomicrobiales bacterium | reverse complement strand
GGATTGATCCCTCGCGGCTCGTACTCGTGGAATATGATGAGGCGTTCTGCAAATCGCTTCGCGGCAAGTATCCGGCGGTGAAGGTCGTGCAGGGTGACGCCTTCGCACTCGACGAGACGCTGCGCGGCCATGCCGAGGCGCCGTTCTGTGCGGTGGTCTCGAGCCTGCCGCTTTTGAACTTCACGCAGGAGCAAAGGCAGACGCTGATCGAGCGTTCGATGAAGCTGTTGCGTCCGCGGTCGCCATTCATCCAGTTCACCTATGGCGCGAATTCGCCGCTGCCCGTGCAGTCGCATCTCTACGAGACGTCTGCCTCGAAGCGCATCTGGTGGAATCTGCCGCCTGCCCGCGTCTGGACCTATCGGGCAAGATAAGGAGCGCGATGAAAAAGATTCTCGTCTTCGCAGGATCGATCCGCTCGGGCGCGCTGAGCGCCAAGCTCGCGGCCCATGCCGCCCGCGAGCTTTCGCTGATGGATGCGGAATCGACGCTGATCTCGCTCGCCGATTACGAATTGCCGATCTACAACGGCGACCTCGAAAAGGATGAGGGCGTTCCCGAGAACGCAAAGAAATTGAAAGCGCAGATGCTCGCGCATGAGG
>CAZFPR010000193.1:1643-3165 GCA_964521045.1 uncultured Hyphomicrobiales bacterium | reverse complement strand
CGAGGTGAAGACGCATTTCCGGCCGGAGTTCGTGAACCGCATCGACGAGATCGTCGTGTTCCACGCGCTCGACCAGAAGCACATCGCCGGCATCGCGAAGATCCAGTTGCAGTATCTGGAGAAACGCCTGGCGCGACTGGAGATGGCGCTCGAAGTCACCGACCAGGCGCTGGCGAGCATCGCGGAAGCCGGCTTCGACCCGGTGTTCGGCGCCCGGCCGCTCAAGCGCGCGATTCAGGAGCGCATCGAGAATCCGCTGGCGAAGGCGATTCTGGAAGGCCGGTTCGGCGCCAAGGACCGCGTGCGCGTCGGCGTGCAGGACGGGAAGATCAGCTTCGCAAAGGCCTGAACGCGCCTGTTCAGGCCGCGGATTCCGCGCCGGCGCGATACATAAGGCTGCGGGCTGCCCTTTTCGCCTGCTGCAAGGCCTGTTCCGCGGCGGTGATCAGTTTTTCGGCATTGGCTCCATTTGCCGGATAGCTTGCGATGCCGAGCGTGACGGTGAGGTTCAGTTGCATGCGCCCGATACCCAGCGGCTCGGCCAGCGCGCGGGTGATCTTCTCGGCCAGGCGCTCGGCTTCCTCGGGCCGGCTCATTTCGGGAACGAGGATGATGAACTCGTCCTCGCCATGCCGGGCGACCGTGTCCGCCGCGCGGAGGTTGTGACGAAGCCGGTTCGCGATGATGCGCAACACTTCGTCGCCCATCGCGCGCCCATGCATGTCGTTGATCGGCTTGAAGTCGTTGATGTCGACGAGCATTATGGTAAAGCCCTTGCCTTGTCCCCAGCTGCCGGCAATCAGCGTGGTCAGCCGGTCGGCGAACAGCTTGAGGTTCGGCAGGTCGGTCAGCCGATCGTAATGCTCGAGATAGCGGATGTGCTCTTCCTGCTGCTTGAGGTTGTCGATGTCCCAACCCGTTCCCGAAAATCCCTGGAAATTTCCGTCATCGTCGAACAGCGGCATGCCGTGCACAACGATCCAGCGATACCTGCCGCTGTAGTGGTGCAGCCGGTATTCGATAGTGAAGGGCTTGCGGGCATCGAAACTGACCAAATACTTTTGCAGGCAGCGGTCGTAGTCGTCGAGATGGATGCCCTCAAGCCAGCCGCTTCCATATTCCTGGGCTGCGGTGCGCCCGGTGAAGTCCAGCCATGCATCGTTGAACCAGATGCAGGCGCGATTGGCATCGGCCACCCACATCAAGGCGCTCGCCGCCTTGGCCACACGGTGAAAATCTATCTTCCGGGATAAAGGAGAGCCGCTCATCGCACACCTCGTATGTATATATAAAGTAATAATACAACGCGGCAGCGAAGAATCAAAGTCAAGGAATGGGGCTATCCAGTGTCATCGAGTCAGTGCGGCGTGGCGCGGGCAGGCGAGGAGATGGTCGTTGACCATGCCCGTCGCCTGCATGTGCGAATAAATCACCGTCGGGCCGACGAAACGGAAACCCCTGCGCTTCAACTCCTTCGACAGCGCCTCGGCCTTCGGCGTGAAAACCTGCACCTCTCCGAGCG
>CAZFPR010000193.1:0-1633 GCA_964521045.1 uncultured Hyphomicrobiales bacterium | reverse complement strand
AGAACAGGTCGTTCAGGCTGCCGCCCGAATCGTAGAGCGCCAGCGTGGCGCGCGCGTTGTCGATGGCGGCGGCGATCTTCAGCCGGTTGCGGACGATGCCTGCGTCGCCGAGCAGGCGCGCGACCTCCTGCTCGCCGTAGCGGGCGATCTTCGCGGGATCGAAACCGTCGAAGGCGCGGCGGTAATTCGCGCGCTTCTTCAGGATCGTGATCCACGACAGCCCGGCCTGCGCGCCTTCGAGGATCAGGAATTCGAACAGCGTGCGCTCGTCATGACAGGGCACGCCCCATTCGGTGTCGTGGTAGGCGACATAGAGCGGGTCCGTGCCGCACCAGGGGCAGCGTTCCGTCAATTCAGGGCCAGCACGCCGCGCTTGAGACCGGAATCCTCGGGATGCGGCGAGAGTACGAAACCGAGGGCGGTGACGAACTGGATCATGCGGCGGTTCTCGGCGAGGAAGTCGCCGTTCATGTACTTCACGCCGCGCGAGCGCGCCGTGTCGATGATCACGCCCATCAGCCGGCGCGCCAGCCCCTTGCCCTGCCAGTCGTCGGCGACGACGATGGCGAACTCGCAGGACTCGCCGTCCGGATTCATCGCGTAGCGCGCCACGCCGATCTCGACTTCCCGGCCGGCCATTTCGGTCACGGCCACGAAGGCCATCTCGCGGTCGTAGTCGATCTGCGTCAGGCGCACCAGCTGGGCGGGCGACAGCTCCTTGAGGGTATTCATGAACCGGTAGTACTTCGTCTCGGAGGAGAGGTTGCGGACGAATTCCTGCTCCAGGTCGGCATCCTCCGGCCGGATCGGCCTGATCTTCACGGTCAGGCCATCGGGGGTCTGGTACTCCGTCGTCAGGTGCGACGGGTACGGATGGATCGCCATGTGATCGTAACGGCCGGCCGTGAGCGGGATGTTCTCGATGGCGATGCGCGCATCGACGGCAACGGCGCCGTGCTCGTCGACGATCAGCGGGTTGATGTCCATCTCGCGGATCCACGGTAGTTCGCAGACCATCTCCGAGACGCGCAACAGCACCGCCTCGAGCGCTTCCATGCTGACCGGCGGCATGTTGCGGAACTCGCCCAGCCGGGCCGAGGTGCGCGTCGAGGCGAGCATGTCGTTGACCAGGAAGCGGTTCAGCGGGGGCAGGGCCACCGCGCGCTGGTTGCCGCCGCAGGCGGCCTCGACGCCGGTACCGCCGGAGCCGAAGATGATCGTCGGCCCGAAGATCTGGTCGCGCGTCATGCCGACGACCAGTTCGCGGCCGTTGGCCTTCTGGATCATCGGCTCGATGGCGATGCCGTGGATGATCGCGTCGGGACGGTTCTTCTTCACCTCGTCGAGGATCTCGTTGTAGGCATCGCGCACCGTGGCCAGCGAGTTCAGGTTGAGGCGCACGCCGCCGGAATCGCTCTTGTGCGTGATGTGCGGTGAATCGATCTTCATCACCACCGGCAGGCCGATCTCCTCGGCCAGCACCATCGCCTCGGAAGGCGAGCGCGCCACCACGGTCTGGGCGATCGGGATGCGGAAGGCGGCGAGCAGCGCCTTCGATTCCATTTCGTTGAGCGACTTGCGGCCTTCGCCGAGGGCGGTTCCGATCACCAGCTTGGCCGACTCGAGGCGCGGC
>CAZFPR010000192.1:1906-3185 GCA_964521045.1 uncultured Hyphomicrobiales bacterium | reverse complement strand
ATCAAGCAGATGGCGGGCGAGGCGACGACGCGAACGGATGCGAACGTCGGCGCAAACCCGTGGGTCAATGCTGCGCGCGCAGACGTCGCGGGCGTCGTCACGCAGGAAATGTCGCAGAACGTGAAGCAGATGGTGGACGGCTTCATCGAGGCGACGAAGAAGCGCACCGCCGTCAATGCCGATGAACTGAATACGCTGGTCGATTGGATTCAGATCACGGGCAAGTTCGACGAAGGCAAGCGGCTTGCCGAACACCTTTCCGCGCATGAAAGCGGTCGCTTGATTGCGGGCATGCCGCCTGCGCAGCGCGACGGCCTGCTGGCGGATTTGCAACGCAAAGCGGAAACTAGCGGGCTCACGCGCGCCGAGCGCATGGTGCAGACCGCGATCGAGGAACAGGTCAAGGCCGGGACCGAAAACCTTGCGAAGAACCCGCATGCCGAAGCGCCGCGGCAGGGCATCGTGCAGACCGCGCCACAGCATCTTGACGTATCGAACCCGGATGAAATCGCGAAAGCGCTGCCGCAGCGCGTCGCCACGGCGCGCGCGATCCAGAGCCACAATCCGACGAATGGTCCGGTGTCTGCGCTCGACGCTACCGAAATCGAGCGTCTCGGTGCGGTGCTGACGCAGGGCAATCCGCAGGCCGCGGCTGCAATACTCGGCAAACTGCATCAGGGTACGACACAGGAGATGTTTGCGCAGACGATCTCGCAGCCCGGCTTCAAAACCGCGCTCGAAGGTATGGTCCGCAGCGGCGACGTCACGCGCATGGGGGCGGCGTTCTCTGCGCTCGATGTTGCCTATCGGGTGAACCCGCAGCAGTTCGATGCGACATTCGGCAAGGCGCTCTACGCGAAAATGGCGATCTGGCAGTCGAACCTTTCGTATCTGCCGCCGGAGCGCATCACGGAAATGCTGCAACGTGCGGAAGATCCCGGCACCGCAAAGGTGCGCGGCGAAGTCATCAAGGAAATGAAAGAGGAAGGCTTGAAGCTTGCCGACAAGGATGTGCTCAATGCTTTTGGCACGCAGTCTCTTGGCATCACGTGGAAGGCGGCGCAGCCCAGCGCCGATCCCATGCAGGCACGCATCTTCAAGAACGAGTTTGCGAACCTCTATGCCGAACTGCGCGCAAGCGGCGTAGACCAGGAGAACGCGCTCAAGCGCGCGGTCGAATGGCAGGGCCGCGTCTGGGGCGTTTCGACGACGAACGACAACCGCCTCATGCGCCGCCCGCCGGAATCGTGGGCGCCGATGGTGAATGGCTCGCATGGAT
>CAZFPR010000192.1:0-1896 GCA_964521045.1 uncultured Hyphomicrobiales bacterium | reverse complement strand
GCTGAAGTCTGAAGTCGAGCGCGAGATCGAAACCGTGCTCGGGCCGCAGTATTCGGGTCTCGGCGCTGGCCTGAAGGCGACGCAGCAGGCAGGCGCGCCGAATGTATTGAACGCTATCGCGACGCCGATTCCGAACTGGCAGTACGCGCTCGTTTCCGATCCGCAGACCGAAGGCGAGATTTCGCGCTTCAATCAGTGGAAGGCCGCGAACCCGGGGAAGACGCCGCCGGCCGATCTCTGGCCGTCGTACTCGCTTGTTGTGTTCGACAAGGAAAAGCGCGAGATCAACCTGTGGGACCGCGGGCCGAACATGGCGACCGAAGCGATGCCGGTCAGCGCTCCCGCGCAGCCGCGACCTACTGCGGCACCGCGCTTCAAGTGGTCTGATACCGCGCTGCGCGAAGACGAGCGCAGGTTCGGCGCCTATCGCGAACAGATGATGCCGTTCTGGAATATGAACGAAGCCGCGCTCAAGGCTATGTCGGGCCGGTAATGGGTATTTATTTCGAGAACACTCCGGTCATTCCGCGCGATCCCGTTTCGCTCGGCGCCGGTGAACCTGATCCGATCAAGCAGCCTTCGGCGCTTGACACAGTGACGGCGGCATTTCGTCAGTTCAACCCAGTCGTTTCGGTCGCCCGGCAGGGTCTTCAGCAGAACTTCGAGGCGGAGCCCGATCACAACCCGCTCGATACCATTCGCGGCACGAGATACTTCGAGCGCTACGCCAACAATTTCCTCGGGTCGCGGTCTTCGCTCGAAACGCAGTCGATCATGGCGCGGATCGATGCAGAGGAACGCGATACGCAAACGCTGGCGGCATCCGGCAATGCGGGCATTGTTGCTTCCATCGGTGCCGGGCTGCTCGACCCGACGATCTTTCTGCCTGCCGGCGCGGTCTACAAGTCGGCGCGTGGCGGGTATGACATTCTGCGGACGGCGCGGTCGTTCATGCTCGGCGGCGCATCGCAGGCTGTTTTGTCGGAGGCTGTGCTGCAGCAAACGCACGAAACCTACGGGTTTGCGGACTCGGTGTTCTCGGTCGGCACTGCCGCGCTGCTCGGCGGGCTGCTTGGTGCCGGTGTCGCGAAACTGTCGCGCGCCGAACTGTCTGTGATCGAAAAGGGGTTTGCGCGCGAGCGTGAAATCCTCGGCGATCATCTGGCGGGTAATGTGCAAAAGACTGTCTCGCCGTCGATTGCCCCGGTTCGTGAAGTGCCGGAAGGCGTTACTCGTTTTTATCATGGCGGACACCGTGCCGACGCAGAGATAAAGGGGCTGGACGATCTTTGGGTTTCCCCACATCGCGACTACGCCGCGAACTTCCGTCGTATGAGCGATCAGGAAAACAAGTTGTGGTATGTCGATATTCCGAACGACCAGCTTGGCACGCTCGGACTGCGCGACGAAGTCAACGGCTTCAATATCAACGGTAAGTTACCCAAGGAGTGGGCGCGAAAAGCCCAACCCCTAGAATCGGTTTCTGAAATCACACCTCCGCTCGCGGCTTCCGCTGGCGCCGCGGCAACCGACACCCGCGCACTGAATGTTGCTGGCTTCGGTCTTGATAAGGTTCCTGTCGTTCGCGACATCGTGAAGCGGCTGTTTCCCGATCTTCGCACCTATCAATCGAGCGGCGTCACCGCGCGGCGCGCGATGGCAGACCTTGCCGAAACTGCTCTTGCGTTTGACGAGAATCTTGTGGGCCGCCCGACGACTTCGCGTGGTGGTCCTGCGCTGAGCCGTGAAGCGCTGATGTTCGAGCAGAATATCCGTGTCGGCTGGAATGATGAACTGACGCGCCTCTGGTCTGAATTGCGCTACGGCCGCTCGGCAACGGTCGGCGAGAACTTCCGTGAGTTTGTCGACAACTTTACCGGAAACTCGAAGGGCATC
>CAZFPR010000191.1:0-3197 GCA_964521045.1 uncultured Hyphomicrobiales bacterium | reverse complement strand
CGCCGCGCGAGCCGGGACCCATAACCACCGAGTCAATCTTGAGCACAGGGGTTATGGGTCCCCGCTTTCGCGGGGACGACAGAGGCTATAATTCTAAGCGCCATGTCCGACTCTCTCCCCGCCGAAGCGACAGGATTGCTGACCGTCGATCTCTCGGCGCTCGCAGCAAACTGGAAAGCGCTCGCCAAGCGTGCGGGCCGCGCGCAGTGCGCGGCCGTCGTGAAGGCCGATGCCTATGGCGTAGGTCTTGAGCAGGCGGCGCAGGCTCTCTCTAAAGCAGGTTGCGACACCTTCTTCGTCGCGACCTTCGACGAGGCGCTCAGGCTTCGCACCATCCTGCCGATGGTGACGATCTATCTCTTGAACGGCCTGAGCCCCGGCAGCGCCGAACTCGTCTGCGGCATCGACGTACGCCCCGTGCTCGGCTCCATGGCCGAGATCGAGGAATGGGAAGCGCATGCCGACGAGAGCGGCGAGGAAGCGGCCGCCGCCATTCACATCGACACCGGCATGAACCGCCACGGCATTTCGCTAGCCGAAGCGGAAGCGCTCGCGCCGCGGCTCGTCTCCTCCGAGATCACCTTCAAGCCGTCGCTGGTCATGAGCCACCTCGCCTGCGCGGACGAGCCGGAGCACGCGCTGAACAAGCAGCAGATCGAGGCCTTCGCCGCGATCGCGAAAAAGTTTCCCGGCATCACGGCGTCGCTCTGCAATTCCGCGGGCCTCCTCGCCTTCCCGGAAGCGCATTTCGATCTCGTGCGGCCCGGCGTTTCGCTCTATGGCGGACGCGCGCTGAACGCGGGCGAGAACCCGATGCAGCCCGTCGTGAAACTGCAAGCGCGGGTCGTCACCGTTCGCGAAGCGAAGGCGGGCACCACGGTCGGCTATGGCGCGCGGCTGAAGCTCGCGCGCGACTCGAAGCTCGCAATCGTCTCCGCCGGTTACGCCGACGGCATCTTCCGCACGGCGGGCTCCTCCGACAACAAGAAGGGCGCCGAGGCGATTGTCGCGGGCACGCGCTGCAATATCGCGGGCCGCATCTCGATGGATCTCATGGCCGTCGATGTGACGGACGTGCCCGCGGGCAACGTGAAGCGCGGCGATCTCGTGACGCTCTTGGGCGACGGCATCACCGTCGACGACCTCGCAGGCCACGCGCGCACCATCGGCTACGAAGTGCTGACCGCACTGGGTCGGCGCTGGAAACGCATCTACAAGGAATAACTTTCTCGAAGGGGGCTACCATGAAAGCTGACGAAGCCGGCGAACTGATGGACGCCGAAAAATCCGAAGACCGTTTCAAGACCCGTACCGCGATCATGATCGCGGTGCTTGCGATGCTGCTCGCAGTCACCGGCCTCGGCGGGCAGAACGCCGCCAAGGAAGCGACCAACAACAACATCTTCGCCTCGAACCTCTATGCTTTCTATCAGGCGAAGAACATCCGCCAGACCAGCTTCGCGCTTGCCGCCGATCAGCTCGAAATCCAGATGACGGTGCCGGGCTATTTCACGCCAGAAGCCCGCGCCGAGATGCAGAAGAAGATCGACGCCTACCGCAAGAACGTCGCGCGCTACGAATCCGAGCCCAGCACGCAGGAAGGCAAGAAGGAGTTGCTCGTGCGCGCGAAAGCGGCCGAGGAATTGCGCGACCACGCGCTGAAGCAGGACCCTTATTTCGATTACGCGGAAGTGCTGTTGCAGATCGCGATCGTGCTCGCCTCCGTCGCCATCGTCTCGGGCATCTCGTGGTTAGTTATCGGCAGTGCCGCGCTCGGCATCGTCGGCACGCTCCTGATGATCAACGGGTTCCTGCTGATCGTGAGCATTCCGGGGCTGGGGTAATCCCTCGTCGTCCCCGCGAAAGCGGGGACCCATAATCCCTGCGCTCAAAATGAGAAGCAGGTGGTTATGGGTCCCGGCTCGCGCTCGCTATCGCTCGCTTGGCCGGGACGACATGGCTAAGACTCGCATCCCGCGCCTTCCCTCCCCATATTCCGCCCGGAAGCAAAAGAAGGCCGGAAATGGCGCTCGACGACTATCTTGAGGAAGCCCGCCTCGCCGGCCGCGCGATTGCGGATTACGGCAGCGGACTCCTGCGCCCGCAGCTTCGCCTCCGGGTCACGGGCCTGTCACGCTCCGGCAAGACCATCTTCATTACGGCGCTGATCCATGCGCTCCTGCACGGCACGCGCCTTCCCGTATTCGAGGCGCTGACCTCAGGCCGCATCGCGCGCGTGAAACTCTCGCCCCAGCCCGACGCCGCGATCCCGCGCTTCGAATATGAAAAGCATCTGCGCGATCTCGTGGAGCATCGCCGCTGGCCGGAATCGACCCGCGCGATTTCCGAAATCCGCATCGAGATCGAATACCAGAGCAAACGCGGCAGCGAGAAGACGCTGACGCTCGACATCGTCGATTATCCCGGCGAGTGGCTCTTGGACCTTCTCCTGCTCGACAAGACCTACGAGGAATGGTCGGCGGAGACGATTGCGCGCTCGAACGAAGCCCCGCGCGCGGCACTCGCGGGCGCGTGGCACGCGCATCTCGCATCGCTCAGCGCCAGTGCGCCCGCCGACGAGCAGCAGGCGATCCATGCCGCGAAACTCTTCACCCAATATCTGATCGCCTGCCGCGACGAACGCTTCGCGATGAACCTCTTGCCGCCCGGACGTTTCCTGATGCCCGGCGATCTTGCGGGCTCGCCCGCAGTCACTTTCGCCCCGCTTGAACTACCGAAGGACGAGAGCGCGCCTCGCGGCTCGCTCTGGGCCCTGATGGCCGAGCGCTATGAAGCCTATCGCGCGCGCGTGGTGCGTCCGTTCTTCCGCGAACACTTCGCGCGGCTCGACCGCCAGATCGTGCTTGCGGATGTGCTCTCCGCGATCAATTCCGGGCCGGAAGCGCTTTCCGATCTCGAACAGACGCTCGGCGCGATCACCGCCTGCTTCAACACCGGCCGCCGCACGATCCTGTCCTCGATCTTCAAGCCGCGCGCCGACAATATCCTCTTCGCCGCGACCAAGGCCGATCATCTGCATCACCTCGAGCACGACCGGCTCGAGAACATTCTCTCGCGCATAGTGAAGCGTGCGTCAGAGCGCTCGGAGCTGCTCGGCGCCAAAACCGATGCCATCGCGATGGCCGCAATCCCACGGCGGTGATTACTGCGACGGGACACGTTGCGGTGGCCCGCCG
>CAZFPR010000190.1:0-3231 GCA_964521045.1 uncultured Hyphomicrobiales bacterium | reverse complement strand
CGTGCCGACCTTGCCGGTCGAAGGCATGTGCGGCCCGCGGCAGAGGTCGAACCATTCGCCCTGCTTGTAAATCTTCAATTCCTGATCGGCGGGAATGCTCTCGACGAGTTCGACCTTGAAGTTCTCGCCCTTGTCCTTGAAAACTTTTTTCGCCTGATCGCGCGTCCAGACTTCCTTCGTGAACGGTTTGTCGCGCGCAACGATCTCCTTCATCTTCTTTTCGATGGCGGGGAGGTCTTCCGGCGTGAACGGCTGGTTGCGGAAGAAGTCGTAATAGAAGCCGTTCTCGATCGAAGGGCCGATGGTGACCTGCGTGCCCGGGAAAAGCTCCTGCACGGCTTCCGCCATCACATGCGCCGCATCGTGACGAATAAGCTCGATTGCGCGCGGGTCTTCGCGCGAAATGAATTCGATCTTCGCATCGCGATCGATGGGATCGGCGAGGTCCATGACCACGCCGTCCAGCGCCATCGCAATCGTGCGCTTGGCGAGCGAGGGCGAGATGCCCTTCGCAATATCGAGACCGGAGATTCCGTTTTGAAATTCGCGGCGTGCGCCGTCAGGAAAGGTCAGCGTGACCATCTTCGTCCTCCTGCTCACTCCTGCAAACCAGGCAGGTAAGCGATTAAAATATGTTTCAGTGTTTAGCCGGCGGCGACTCGTTCGTCCCGCGCCAGCGTCCGTAGCGCCACGGCATATACCAGCGCGCCCGCGCGGGTAAAGCATCCGGCACGAAATCGAGCCCGGACGTACCGAACGGCCCGCAACGGACGATGCGCGAGAGCGTCATCCAGCCTCCGGCCCAGGCGCCGTGCCGCGCCAGCGCCTCGTCGGCATATTCCGAGCAGGTCGGCAGGTGGCGGCAGGTCCGGCCCATCAGCATCGAAAGGCTGTAGCGGTAGCCGAGCACGAGAAGCCGTAGCGCCGAGGCAGCAGGCGCGCTCCAGCGGAGAGGAAATCCCCTCTCCGCCCGTCCATGCGTGCATTCCGGCTGCTGCGTTTTCATCACTTTCGGTTTCGCCGCGTAACGCCAGAGCGCTGCTGCGCCTAGCTTTCGCTTCCGGCTTTTTCGATCTTCCCGATGGCATCGACCACGGCGTCGAAGGTGAGCAACGTCGAGGCATGCCGGGCTTTGTAGTCGCGCACCGGCTCCAGCACCTGAAGGTCCGACCACTTACCGGTCGGTGCCGGGCCGTTCTCCTTGAGCATTTTGTACATCTCGCCCCGGATGCTCCGTAGTTCTGCGGCGGTCGACCCGACCACGTTTCGCGCCATGATCGAGGAGGACGCCTGCCCCAAGGCGCAGGCGCGGACGTCATGGGCGAAGTCGGTCACCCGGTCCCCCTCCATCTTGAGGTCTATCGTGACGGTAGAGCCGCAAAGCTTGGAATGGGCGGTTGCCGAGGCGTCGGGATGTGGCAACCGGCCGCTCCGCGGGATATCCGCGGCCAGTTCTAGGATTCGGCGGTTATAGACGTCGTTCAGCATGGTCAGGCTCTGTTCAGCATCCGGCGGCTATTTGGAAGTTCGCGAATTTGCCGCAATCCATAACCAGATTCCTTCACGGCTTGCGGGAACTAATGTACGGGGGTGCTAGTTCTCACGGTTGCTGGTCGCCTGTCGAAGGCGGACGGTTTTCGGGAAACTGCCACAAGGGCGTCTTTCGCAGGCCACGATCCCCGGAAAGATAAGACCGGTAAGCACGGGTTGGAAGGCACCCGGCTGACGGGAAGTAATGTGCCTCCTGCATGGCCGCCCCTCCGCCCGGAGGCCGGACTGCAAAACGCAAAGTTTCGCCGGACGACGGGCGTCGACCGGCTCGAATGGAGAAGACCAAGATGGATGCCGTCGTCACGTCGCTGCTGAAGCAGCCGGATGCAGCACCCGAACTGACCCCGGTAAAGCGCCCCACTCGTGAAGAGGCGGAGGCTGCTGCCCGTACGCTGATCGCATGGACTGGCGACAATCCGAACCGCGAAGGACTGCTCGACACGCCCCGCCGCATGGTGAAGGCCTACGAGGAAGTTTTCGGCGGCTATGGCGAGACGCCGGAAGAAATTCTCGGCCGCACCTTCGGCGAAATCGGGACCTTCGACGACCTCGTCGTGGTCCGCGACATCCCGTTCCACTCGCACTGCGAGCACCACGTCATGCCGATGATCGGCAAGGCGCACATCGCCTATTTCCCGGTCGAGCGCGTGGTCGGGCTTTCGAAGTTTTCGCGTCTCATCGAAATCTTCGGCCGCCGCCTGCAAACGCAGGAGCACCTCACCTCGCAGATCACCGACGCGATCGATGATCACCTGAAGCCGCGCGGCTGCGCCGTGATGATCGAAGCCGAGCACATGTGCATGGCGATGCGCGGCGTGCAGCGTCAGGGCGTATCGACCGTGACCACCCAGTTCACCGGCGTCTTCCGTGACGATCCGGCCGAACAGGTCCGTTTCTTCACGCTGGTGCGCGGCAGCCGCAAGGACTGAGCGCCACCGCAAGAGAAATAGAAACGGGCCCCTTCGCGGGCCCGTTTTGTTTTGTGCCGTGCTAAAATCGCACGAACAGGATTCATACGATGCACGACAAAGAACTCGAGGAAGGTACCACCCTCGCCCCGCGCTTCGACGCGAACGGGCTCATCTCCGCGATCGTCACGGACGAAAAGACCGGCGAACTGCTGATGCTCGCGCACATGAACGCGGAAGCGCTCGCACGCACCATCGAGACGCGCGAGGGCTGGTTCTGGTCGCGCTCGCGAAAAAGCCTCTGGAAGAAGGGCGAGACGAGCGGCAACGTGCTGCGCGTTTCCGAGATGCGGATCGATTGCGATCAGGATGCCGTGCTGCTCAAGGTCAGCGTGAGCGGCGACGGCAAGACCTGCCACACCGGCCGCCGCTCCTGCTTCTACCGCACGATCCCGCTCGGGAGCCCGAAAGCCGCACTCGCCTTGGACTAAAGCCGCGCATTTTCTTGACGCGATCCTGCCTAGGTTTGCGGCTAGAAAATTCGCGGCAAAGGCTATTTGGGATTGAAGCAGGCAATTTCACGCGACCCGGTACAGCATGTTGTTGAACGTTTTCAGCCGAAACAAATCCACCGCAGAACCCGACCGGAATATCTCCGTCGATAGGCAGGAGCCGAAAGCAGGCACGCCGCGCATCGGTCTCGCACTCGGCGGTGGTGCCGCGCGCGGCTGGGCGCATATCGGCGTCCTTCGCGCGCTTGAGAAGGCAGGCA
>CAZFPR010000189.1:0-3275 GCA_964521045.1 uncultured Hyphomicrobiales bacterium | reverse complement strand
GACGGCGCGAAAGAGACCGCCGTATTTCCCGGCGCGCTCCCCGATCTCGTGGAAGGCGAGAACATGAGCTGGAAATTCCGCGGCCTCGCCGCGGGCTCGTTTGAAACTACCGATTTCCGCTTCCTGAAATTCCGCCCGCCGCTCGTTGAAGCCGGAGCGGCGCTGCCTCACATTCGCCTCGACCGCGCGTTGCAGTTCCTGACCGGAGACCGCCTCGAATGACGAAACCCGCTTCCTTCCGGCCCGACGATCCGCGCGTGACGGTGGCAGATGCCGACGAGCCGCTGCTCACGCGCGCGGAGCTGCGCGAGCTCGAAGCCACGGAAGCCGCGAACCTTCCCGCCGTGGTCGAGCCCGCGCAGAAGAAAAGCCGGTTCTGGGGCAAACTGTTCTGGTCGGCGGCGGGCGGCCTTGTCTCGCTCGCGCTCGGTCTCGCGGTCGCGAACCTCGTGCAGTCGCTCTTTTCCTATGCACCGTGGCTCGGCTGGCTCGCGCTCGCCCTCACCGCGCTTGCTTCGCTCGCTCTCTTCGTCATCGCCATGCGCGAACTCTTCGCGATCTTCCGTCTGGGGAAGATCGAGCGCATCCAGAAGCGCGCGGCGGAAGTGCTTGCCTCCGACGACCGTGAGGAAGGCCGCGCGGTGGTGAACGAACTCGTCTCCCTCGCGCGTACGATGCCGCGGCTCGCGAAAGGCCGCGCCGCGCTTGAAGGCTATTCGCGCGACATCATCGACGGCGCCGATCTCGTAAAACTCGCCGAGCGCGAACTGCTCTCGCCGCTCGATGCGGAAGCGCGAAAGCTCGTGAGTTCCGCCGCGAAGCGCGTGTCGCTGGTCACCGCGATCTCGCCGCGGGCGGCAGTCGATATGCTGTTCGTACTCTTCAACACGCTCTTTCTCGTCCGCAAGCTGGCTACGCTCTATGGCGGGCGCCCGGGCGTCTTGGGCATGTTCCGCCTCATGCGCCACGTGATCTCGCATCTTGCGCTTACCGGCGGTATGGCGGTCGGCGACAGTCTGGTGCAGCAGGTGCTCGGGCATGGGCTTGCCGCGAAGCTTTCCGCGAAACTCGGCGAAGGCGTGTTGAACGGGCTCTTGACCGCGCGGCTCGGCATCGCCGCGATCGAAGTGACAAGGCCCCTGCCGTTCGCGGCACTCCCGCGCCCGAAGCTCTCCGATCTTGCGGGCAATCTCCTGCCGGCGAAGAAGGAATAGCCTCATGGTTCGAGACGCGATGCTCCGCATCGCTCCTCACCATGAGGCTTTTCCAACCTCGTCCTGAGGAGCGAGCGCAAGGCGCTCGCGTCTCGAAGGACGATTCATGGTAGTGTCCTTTCTATAGAGTAGTACGATTCCCCATGGCCAAAGCCCGCTCGACCTTCGTCTGCCAAAGCTGCGGCGCGGTGACCCCGCGCTGGCAGGGCAAGTGCGAATCCTGCGGCGAGTGGAATAGTATTGTTGAAGAGACTGCCTCACAGGCCTCCGTGCCCGCGACCCAGCGCACTTCGCGCAAGGGCCGGCTGTTCGTGCTGGAGCCGCTCTCCGGAAAATCGGAGGAAGCGCCGCGCGTGGCCTCGGGGATTAAAGAACTCGACCGCGTCACCGGCGGCGGCTTCGTGCGCGGCTCGGCGATTTTGCTCGGCGGCGATCCCGGCATCGGCAAGTCCACGCTACTCATCGAAGCGAGTGCTGCGCTCGCGCGAAAGAAACGCCGTGTCGTCTATGTCTCCGGCGAAGAGGCCATCGATCAGGTGCGCATGCGCGCGCAGCGTCTCGGCCTCACCGACGCAGCCGTCGAACTCGCCTCCGAAACGAATGTCGAGGACATCGTCGCGACCCTCTCCGAAGGCACGCCGCCCGCGCTTGCGATCATCGACTCGATCCAGACCATGTGGACCGAAACGGTCGAAAGCGCGCCGGGAACCGTGACGCAGGTGCGCGGCTCCGCGCAGCAGCTCCTCCGCTTCGCGAAAAAATCCGGCACCGCCATCGTGCTCGTAGGCCACGTCACCAAGGACGGCCAGATCGCCGGCCCCCGCGTGGTCGAACACATGGTCGATGCCGTGCTTTCGTTCGAAGGCGATGGCGCGCATCAATTCCGAATCCTGCGCGCGATGAAAAACCGCTTCGGCCCGACCGACGAGATCGGCGTGTTCGAAATGACCGGCGGCGGCCTGAAGGAAGTCGAAAACCCTTCCGCGCTATTTCTGTCCGACCGCGACACGTCTTCGCCCGGCACGGCCGTCTTCGCCGGCATGGAAGGCACGCGGCCTTTGCTCGTCGAGATTCAGGCGCTGGTCGCGCCGACTTCGCTGGGCACCCCGCGCCGCGCGGTCGTCGGTGCGGAGCAGAGCCGCCTCTCGATGATCCTCGCGGTGCTCGAAGCGCGTTGCGGCGTCCGCCTCGGCCAGCAGGATGTTTATCTCAACATCGCAGGCGGTCTTCGCATCACCGAACCCGCCGCCGATCTTGCGATCGCAGCCGCGCTCATCTCATCGCTGTATAACGTTCCGCTGCCCGCCGACTGCGTCTACTTCGGCGAAGCCTCGCTCACCGGCGCGGTGCGCGCCGTGCCGCAGGCGACCGCGCGAATGAAGGAAGCGGCAAAGCTCGGCTTCGCCCGCGCCGTGATCCCGGAAGCCGGGCGCGGCGACAGTTCCGAGGGCTTGAGCGTCCGCACCGTCGCCGCACTCGACGCGCTGGTCGCCGACATTGGTGCTGCGGCACAGAAGGTCCGCCGCATGCCGAGCCGCGACGCGGGGTAAGCGGACAATGAACTTCACGCTGCTCGAAGGCATTTTCATAGCCGTCGTCCTGTTCTCCGCGATCCTCGGCTGGGCGCGCGGGCTCTTGCGCGAAGCGATCGGGCTCGTCTGCTTCGGGGTCGCGCTGGGCGTGGTCTATGCTTACGCACTGAACGCGGGGTTCGCGCAGTGGGTGCGGCCGTCGTTCCGCTACATGGCGGCCTACGTCTTCCTCGGCGCGACCCTCGTCACCTTCCTGATCGCGGCGTGGGTTTCGCACTTCGGCATGAGCCCGTGGATTACGACGCCGAGCCGGCTGATGGGGCTTCTGTTCGGGGTCGCCCGCGGCGTGCTGATCTTCGCAATCGCGGTCGTCCTGATCGACCTCTTCTACCGCCCGCGCGACCTGCCGGCATGGTTCACGGGCGCCCGCTCCCGGGAACTCGCGCTCGAATATATGCGCCTGTTCTGGCCCAAGGACTGGACCGGGCTGCGGTTAGTTACCAAGCCCTTTGTCATGATGGGGATCGCC
>CAZFPR010000188.1:0-3362 GCA_964521045.1 uncultured Hyphomicrobiales bacterium | reverse complement strand
CGGCATCAGATGACCAATCCGAAGGCGCAGGCGGAACTGGACAGGCTGGTGCAGGAGATCGGCGTGCGGCCCGCGCTACTGGACGCTGTCGAATAATCAGGCGCGGTAGTCGCCCGATTTGCCGCCGGATTTTTCGAGAAGGCGGATGCCTTCGATCCGCATGCTTTTTTCGGCAGCCTTCACCATGTCGTAGATCGTGAGGCACGCGACCGAGACGGCAGTCAGCGCTTCCATCTCGACGCCGGTCTGGCCGGTGATTTTTACCGTTGCGCGGACGACGAGGCCGGGGAGTGCTGCATCCGGCGAAATGTCGACCTCGACCTTGGACAAGAGCAGAGGATGGCAGAGCGGAATGAGTTCGCTCGTCTTCTTCGCCGCCATGATGCCGGCGATGCGCGCGGCACCCAGCACGTCGCCCTTCTTGGCGTTGCCGGAGAGCACGAGATCGAGCGTCTCTTTGCGCATGACGACGCGGCCTTCGGCGACGGCCATGCGCTCAGTCGCGTCCTTGCCGGACACATCGACCATGCGGGCTTCGCCGTCGGAGCCGATATGCGTGAGCTTGCTCATGCTGAAGCCCGCGCGGGAGTTTTGGCGAGCAGCGTGCGGGTAGCAAGCTCGACATCGGCTTGCCGCATCAGGCTTTCCCCGATCAGGAAAGTGTTGACGCCGATGCGCGAGAGCCGCGAGAGATCGGCAGGCGTGAAGAGGCCGCTTTCGCCGACGACGATTTTGCCGCGCGGGATTTTCGGCGCGAGTTCTTCGGTGGTCTCTAACTTCGTCTCGAACGTGCGCAGGTTGCGGTTGTTGATGCCGATGAGCTTGCCGTCGAGCTTCAAGGCGCGGTCGAGTTCGGGTGCGTCGTGGACTTCGATCAGCGCGTCCATTTGGTATGAATGCGCGGCATCAAGCAGATCGCGCGCGACGGCGTCATCGACGGCCGCCATGATGATGAGAATGCAGTCGGCTTCCCACGCGCGGGCCTCGGCGACCTGATAGGTGTCGTAGAAGAAATCCTTGCGGATCGCGGGGAGCCGCGTCGCGTTGCGGGCTTTCGTGAGAAATTCCGGCGCACCCTGAAAGCTCGGCGTGTCGGTCAGCACCGAAAGGCATGCGGCACCGCCCGCTTCGTAGGCGCGTGCGAGCGACGGCGGATCGAAGTCGGCGCGGATCAGGCCTTTCGAGGGGCTCGCCTTCTTGATCTCGGCGATCAGCGCGTATTCGTTACGCGCAAGTTTCGCTTCGATTGCCTTGATAAAACCGCGGGGCGCAGGCTTCGATTTCGCATCGGCTTCGACAGACGCGAGCGGGCGCTCGCGCTTCGCTTTCGCGATCTCTTCGCGCTTGTAGTCGCCGATCTTCTCTAAAATGTCGCTCATGTTGCGTTCGAGACGGCGACGAGTTTTTCGAGCCGCGCCTTTGCCGCTCCGCTTTCGATGGACTTGATCGCAAGATCGGCGGCGTCCTTGAGGTTCGCGGCCTTGTCCGCGACCACGAGTGCAGCTGCCGCGTTGAAGACCGCGACATCGCGGAATGGGCCCATCTGTCCGTCCAAGACCGCGCGCAGCGCTTCGGCGTTATAGATTGCTTCGCCGCCTTTGAGTTCGCCGGGCTTGGATTGCCGCAGACCGACATCGGACGGCGAAATGTCGAACGTCTTGACCTTGCCGCCGGAGAGTTCCGCGACATGGGTCGGGCCGGTCGTGGTGATTTCATCGAGGCCGTCGGAGCCGTGCACGACCCAGGCTTTCTCGGAACCGAGTTGACCTAGCACCTTCGCGAGCGGTTCGATCCAGTGGCGGGCGAACACGCCGACCATCTGGCGCTTCACGCCTGCGGGGTTCGAAAGGGGCCCCAGCAGATTGAAGATCGTGCGGGTGGCGAGTTCGACGCGCGTCGGGCCGACATGCTTCATCGCAGGATGATGCGCGGGCGCGAACATGAAGCCGATGCCGGCTTCCTTGATGCAGCGGGAAATTCCTTCTGGCTTCAATTCGATATTCACGCCGAGGGCCGCGAGTACGTCTGCCGCCCCCGACTTCGAGGAGAGCGCGCGGTTGCCGTGTTTAGCGACCGGCACGCCTGCGCCCGCCACGATGAAAGCGGCACACGTCGAAATGTTGTAGCTGCCCGCGGCATCGCCGCCGGTGCCGACCACGTCGATCGCGCCCGCGGGGGCCGCGACCGTCGTCATCTTCGCGCGCATGGTCGCGACCGCGCCCGCGATCTCGTCGACGGTTTCGCCGCGCACGCGCAACGCCATCAGGAACGCGCCCATCTGCGAAGGGGTCGCTTCGCCCGACATCATCTTGTCGAAGGCGTGCGCCGACTCTTCCTGCGTGAGCGCGGCACCCGTCGCGACCTTGCCAATCAATGCGCGAAACTTTTCCATTCTATTTCCTCACGCGCGTTTGGCCGCGTTCCATGCGGCGGCAAGATCGAGAAAGTTTTTCAGGATCACGCGGCCATGCTCGGACGCGATGCTTTCGGGGTGAAACTGTACGCCGTGTACCGGATGTTCTTTGTGCGACAATGACATGACGAGGCCGTCGTCGGTCTGGGCGGTCACCTTCAAATCTTTCGGCATGGTGTCGCGGTCGACCACGAGCGAGTGGTAGCGGGTCGCCTGAAACGGGCCGTTGATGCCGCGCATGACGCCTTCGCCGGTGTGCTTCACGGTCGAGAGCTTGCCGTGCACGGGCGAGGGCGCGCGTACGACGTTGCCGCCATAGGCCTGTCCGATCGACTGCTGGCCTAGGCAGACGCCGAAGATCGGGGTTTCCGCGCCGAGCTTCTCGATCACGTCGAGGCAGATGCCGGCCTCGTTCGGCGTGCAGGGGCCGGGCGACAGCACGATGGCGTCGGGCTTTTTGGCCTTCAATTCGTCCACGGTGATCGTATCGTTGCGATAGACGTCCACGTCCGCGCCCAGCTCGCCCAGGTAATGGACGAGATTCCAGGTGAAGCTGTCGTAGTTGTCGATCAGGGCGACTTTCATGGGGTTTTTCTAGACGCTTAAGGTCCCGGCTGGAAGCGGCCTCGCAAGGGAAGGTTATTGCCCGCGTTTGGCGGCGGAGGCGAAGCGGCGTGCCTCTTCGGCCGCCCGGAACAGGGCTTTTGCCTTGTTCTCGCACTCGGCCTGCTCGGATTTGGGGTTCGAATCCGCGACGATCCCGGCGCCGGCCTGCACGTACATCTTGCCGCCTTTGACGAGCGCGGTGCGGAGCACGATGCAGGTATCCATCGAGCCGTCGGCGGCGAAATAACCGACCGAGCCCGCATAGACGCCGCGCTTTTCCTTCTCCAGTTCGTCGATGATCTCCATGGCGCGCACCTTGGGCGCCCCGGAGACGGTGCCGGCC
>CAZFPR010000187.1:0-3388 GCA_964521045.1 uncultured Hyphomicrobiales bacterium | reverse complement strand
CGCGGTGCAAACTTCTATCGTACTGATAATGCGACGTTATTTGCGGCTGCGTGCCGGGTCAACAGCTTTGGAATAATTCTGTCACGCGCCCGCGGGACCGTATCACCAGCGCAACAGCGCAGAACCCCACGTGAAGCCACCGCCCATGGCTTCCAATAGAACAAGATCGCCTTTCTTTATCCTACCGTCGTTAACGGCAACGGAAAGCGCGAGCGGAATCGACGCCGCGGATGTATTTCCGTGCTTGTCGACCGTCACGACAACCTTATTCGGTGCAATTTTAAGTTTTTTCGCGCTGCCGTCGATAATACGAAGGTTAGCCTGATGCGGCACGAACCAGTCGATGTCCTCCGAAGAGTACCCGGTCGCGGCATAGGCATCCTCGATCACGTCGGTGATCATCCCGACCGCGTGGCGGAAGACTTCCTTGCCTTCCATCCGCAAGTGACCGACCGTTCCCGTCGAACCCGGCCCGCCATCGACGAAAAGCTTTTCCCTGTGCCGTCCGTCCGAGCGTAATTTCGAAACCAGAATGCCGCGATCGTCACGGGTTCCCGGCTGCTCGCTGCGCTCCAGCACGACCGCACCGGCGCCATCGCCGAACAGCACGCAGGTCGTCCGGTCTTCCCAGTCGAGGAGCCGCGAGAAGGTTTCCGCTCCGATCACGAGCGCGCGCTCGAAATCGCCGGAACGAAGGTATTTATCCGCCGTCGAAATCGCAAAAACGAAGCCCGAGCACACCGCCTGAAGATCGAAGGCGGCGCCGCGCGTAATTCCGAGTGCCGCCTGAACGGTGGTCGCGGTCGCGGGAAAGGTCAGGTCCGGCGTCGAAGTCGCAAGCACGATGAGATCGATGTCGGCTGCGGTCAGGCCCGCGTTCGCGAGTGCGGCCTTCGCTGCCGCGATTGCGAGATCGGAGGTCTTTTCGTCCTTCGCTGCGACGTGGCGTTCGCGAATGCCCGTGCGCTGCACAATCCATTCGTCCGACGTATCGACCATCGTCGCCAGTTCGGCGTTGGTCAGCGTGTGGGCCGGGAGATAGGAACCCACCCCCCGCAAGACCGAGCGGTAAACTGTCACTGCTGCATTTCCTCGGCCGGTTCCGGCACCGCGGGCGTTTCCCGCCGCAGGCCGTCGGCAATTCCCTTCAATAGATCGTGGCGGACGACGTCGTAGCCGATTTCGATGGCGGAAGCGAAGCCTTCCGCATCGGTTCCGCCATGGCTTTTTACGACGAGCCCGTTCAAGCCGAGAAACAGCCCGCCGTTCACCTTCCGCGGGTCCATCTTCTCGCGCAGCACCCGGAACGCCCCCCGCGCGAACAGGTAGCCGATCTTGGCGCTGAGCGTGCGGCTCATGGCGGAGCGCAGATATTCGCCGATCTGGCGTGCCGTGCCTTCCGCCGTCTTCAGCGCGATGTTGCCGGTGAAGCCTTCGGTGACGATGACATCCACGGTGCCCTTGGAAATGTCGTCGCCTTCCACGAAGCCACGATAATCCAGCGTTGAGGCGTTCATATCGCGCAGGATCTGGCCAGCCTCGCGTACTTCCTCGACGCCCTTCATCTCTTCGACACCGACATTCAAGAGCCCCACCGTCGGGCGGTCGAGATCGAACACGACGCGGGCCATCGCGGCACCCATCACGGCGTTGTCCACGAGCTGCTTCGCATCGGAGCCGATCGATGCGCCGACATCCAGCACGACGCTTTCACCCCGGAGTGTCGGCCAGATCGCTGCGATTGCAGGCCGGTCGATGCCGGAAAGCGGCTTCAGGCAGAACAGGCTCATGGCCATCAGCGCGCCGGTGTTGCCCGCCGAAATTGCCACGTCGGCTTCGCCCTTCTTCACGGCTTCGATCGCAAGCCACATCGAGGAAACCTTGCGGCCCTTGCGCAGCGCCTGGCTCGGTTTGTCGTCCATGCGGACGGCAACGTCGGTGTGAATAACCTTGGCGGTCTTCAGCCGGTTCTGTTTGGCGAGGACCGGCGCAATCTGCTTCTCGTCGCCGAACAGGAGATACTCGGTATCGGGCCTGCGCACGGCAGCGATTTCCGCGCCCGGCACGATCACGGCGGGGCCGTGATCGCCTCCCATGACGTCGATCGCGATGCGAACCGTTCTGGACATGCGGAATGGCAGCAGGCTGTCGGGCTTCAGCCGAATGATTGAGGATGCCCGGCCCCGCTCCGGCGCTGACCGACAATAGCGGTTCGGCATCCCGGTTCAACCGGGGACCTATAAAATATGCTATTTCAACAGCTTAATATTACTTCTTGATCTTGTTTTTAAGCGCCGAAAGCCCCTCGAACGGGTTGGGCTTCGGCTCGTCCGGCAGCTCCTCCGCTTGCGGCGCTTCGAACGCAACCCCCGGCTTTCGAGGATAAGGATCGACGGCGAGGATCAGGAACTCGGTCGCAAGCGCCCCGAGATCGATCTTACCGTCGATGATCGGGTCCGGGAGATCCTCGATCTCCTCTTCGTCGTCGGTTTCGGCCTTGCTTTCGGGATCGGCCGCGAAGTCCACCGAGAAGTTCTCGGCGATGGGGTTGTCGAACTCCTCGAGGCTGACGACGCAGTTCTGCCGGACCACGCCTTCGAGCTTGCCAGACACGTCGGCGCCATCGTCGCCCACCGGCCTGGCCTCAAGCGCGACCTTCAAAGACTTCACGGACAATACGCCGGCGGCGTCGGCAAGCCGCTTGCGCGTCGCCTCGTCGGGCACGAGTTCGAACGACTTTCCCTCCGGCGGAACCGAAGCGAGTTCGATCTCATAGGACCACGGCAGATCATCCTGCATCGGCGTTCACTCCCCCAGGTACGGAAAATTCCACGCGGCCTTCCAGAAACTGCTCGAGAGGCTGAAGGCCGAGAACGCCCGCCGTTTCGATTGCGTAGGCTGCAAGCGGCGCGGCTTTCCCGGCGTCTTCCGTTCCGAGAATATTGCGGGCGATGGCGGCTGAAAGAGCGGCCTCGTCACCAGCCGCAATCGCAGGTGCATAGCTCGCGGCGCGGCCGAGATAGGCCTCGGCCAGCGTACGCATTTTCTTCGGCACCGCGAGGTCGCCGATCCCGATCTCGCGCAAGCTCGCGTCCATGTCCTCGAAGAAGCGGTCCAGAAGCTCCTGTCCCAGCGCAGCACCCGCCTCACCTGCCCGCACGAGCCGCTCGTTCACGAGATGCATGTGCAGCACCAGGAAATCGAAGCGCCCTTCCACCGTATCGGGCACGCCCAGATCCCGGTAGAAAACGGGCGCACGGGCCTGCGCCACGATGGCGCCATAGAGGCGTTCGATGGTGTTTCGGCGTCCGGAATCGGTTTTCTTGAACCAGAACATGCTCGGTTGCGGGGGTAATTTGCGTTTCGTAGCCGCGCGAGGTAGTCGCGG
>CAZFPR010000186.1:0-3492 GCA_964521045.1 uncultured Hyphomicrobiales bacterium | reverse complement strand
AGTCTGGGCCGTGTCTCAGTCCCAGTGTGGCTGATCATCCTCTCAGACCAGCTAAAGATCGTAGCCTTGGTGAGCCATTACCTCACCAACTAGCTAATCTTACGCGGGCCGATCTTCCGGCGATAAATCTTTCCCCCGAAGGGCTTATCCGGTATTAGCTCAAGTTTCCCTGAGTTATTCCGAACCAGAAGGCACGTTCCCACGTGTTACTCACCCGTCTGCCGCTCCGTATTGCTACGGCGCTCGACTTGCATGTGTTAAGCCTGCCGCCAGCGTTCGCTCTGAGCCAGGATCAAACTCTCAAGTTGAATGAGATCTTGATCGGCTTTGCTTTTGGTCACTACTTTTGACGAGTCCCAAGCACAAACAATCGCTTTCGCGATTGGATTGGCTTGATATCGAAACGTAGTTTCCGCCGAAGTCTCTTATGACGTCCGCACCCACGAGTTTTCACCCGTAGAAGCGAGCCGTCCGCAAGGACTCCGCCGCCTACGTTTCTCTTTCTTCCGTTCCACAATTTCAAACAGCAGGGCCGAAACCCACCCTCCCCGCGGCCGGAGCCGAAAAAAGGGCCGTCAAAAGCCTCTCTTCCGGAAGGCCGGAAGCGACCGAGGTCGATTTGAAGCTTAAACGAGCGCAGTCGCGGCGAGGCGGCTGCGTTTCGTGAGGCGGGGTTATATGCGGGGCTTTACGCTAGTGTCAAGCAAGTTTGGCAGCAAAAAACGCGATTCTTCGCTTCCGGGCGCAGTGCTTAACCCCACGCAATGTAAGGCTAATTCGTTATGGCAGGTACGTTGCGTCATCTTGGTGCCATCATGGTGGGGTGTTTGAAAGATTGATGCGCGATAAGCTGTCCGCGCATCCGGAATTCAGGCCTTTTACAGTGCCGTGACCAGCCCGGGGATCCAGGAGAGGGACACCCCAGGCCCGCCGCAAGGGGAGCAAGACGAAGCGTGGACCAGCGACGAGCGGCCGGCGAAGGGCTCGAGCCCCTGGCTGCGGAAATCGATCTCGGAAACGAGCCTCCGCTTGGCGTTGATGGCCATGACGAGGAGCCGATCGACCGTCGCGCCGTTTCGGTGCGCTGGCTCGCTGCGACCGTAATCACCGCCGTTTCCGGAGCAGGCCTCATGGGCGGCGCAGTGTATGCCGCGCTCGACGGCGACTATCGCTTCGCCGCAGCGCCGGAGGTTGTGCGTATCGCTGCGAAGTCCGGCAACGAACGCTCGATCAATCCGAACCGCAAAGGCGATCGCATCAACGTGTTGAGCGAAAACGTGCTCGCGCGTCAGGTGCTGCGCGTCTCGACCACCGTGCGCGTCGGCGAGCGTGAGATCGTGCGTGTGCGTCCATTCGTGCGCGTCGCAACCAGTCTCGCGCTGTCTCCCTCCGCTGTTTCCGCGAACATCCCGGCCTTCAACCCCGTGAAACTCATGGGCGAAGACGACCAGACCGCCGAAGCGCCGGACATCGAACCGACCGGCGAACTTTCGATCGTAATGCGCGACCTCGCGCAGCTTCCGGCGAACGCCCGCGTTGCCGGCACCGCACGTCTTGACGACGTGCTTATTCGCGTGCGCGAACATCTCGAAATGGCGGCAAACCCTTCTGCGCCGGCGCTTCCGATACAAGGCTTCACGCTCGGCAATGCGCTCGGCTATGCCGCCGAAGGAAGCGTGCGGGGCATTCTCGAGCCGCTACAGGCCATCGCCGAAAACATGATGGTCGTGCAGAAGACGACGGTCGAGACGAAAGGCGGCAACGACTGGACCGAAAGGACTGTCGTCGCGAAGCGAGGCGATACGCTTGCGTCGGTCCTGAAGGAACTCGGCACGCAGCCGGAACCCACGCGCGCCTTGATCGCCGCATTCAATCGGGGCCGGGACGGCGCCCTCAAGGAAGGCCTGCGCGTTCGCATCCTGATGACGCCGGCCCCGACCGGAGGCATCCAGCCGCTGCGCATCTCGATTTTCAACGACACCGCGCATGAAGGCACGGTCGCGCTTTCGGACGTCGGCCGCTACGTCTCGGTTGCTGAACCTCGCGACATGCAAATCGCCAAGTCGGCGGGCGACGATGACGAAGAAGACGGCAAGATGCGCCTCTACAATGCGATCTACGAGACGGCGCTCCGCAACAACGTGCCGACGAACATCATCGAAGCGCTGATCAAGGTTTATTCCTTCGACGTTGACCTTCAGCGTCCCGTGAAGACGGGAGACTCCTTCGACATTCTCTATGCCGAAGACGAAAACGACCTGAAAGGCGAAGTCCAGTTCGCCTCGCTCAACCTCTCCGGCGAAACGCCGCGCCGCTACTATCGCTTTCACACCACCGACGATGGCGTGATCGACTATTATGACGAGTCCGGAAAGAGCGCGAAGAAGTTCCTGATGCGCAAGCCGCTCGCCGGCGGCGTATTCCGCTCCGGCTTCGGCATCCGCCGCCATCCGATCCTCGGTTATTCGCGCATGCATTCCGGCGTCGACTGGGCCGACGATACCGGCTCGCCGATCTATGCCGCGGGCAACGGCACCATCATTCACGCCGACTGGAGTTCGGGCTACGGCCGCCGCATCGAGATCCAGCACTTGAACGGCTATGTCACGACCTATTCGCACATGTCGGGCTTCGCGCGCGGTATTCAGGAAGGCGTCAAAGTACGCCAGGGCCAGATCATCGGCTTTGTCGGCAACACCGGCCTCTCGACCGGGCCTCATCTGCACTATGAAGTCGCGATCAACGGCAACTATGTCGACCCGATGCGCATCAAGCTGCCGCAGGGCCGCGTGCTCGAGAACGATTTTCTCCGTGCATTCGAGCGTGAGCGCGAGCGCATCAACGGCATTCTCGGGCAGGGCGCGCCCGGCCGCGTCGCCAACGTCCGCTGATTATCTGAACGAAACTTCCGAACGCTTGCCGGCCGTTACCGCAATCTCGCGCTCGCTTCGCTTGTCGTCCTTGGTTATCGCCACGACGACATACTTTCCGGCATTCAGCGCGACGTTGACTTCCGCGTCGTAGTGCGTCCCGACCCATTTGCGCTTGCCGTTGATGTCGCGTTCGGCGCTGTAAATCTCGATCGTATTCCCTTGAAGCGCCTTGATCGCCGCGACACCCGCCTCGATATTGAAGTTCGCGCGGGTCGTGTCGCCCGATTTCACCTCGACCGGGAACGTGCGCTTCGCATAGCCCACGCCAACCACCACTTCGTAGTGGCCCGCCGGCAGGTCGAACTGCGAAAGCTCGTCATAATGGGTGGCAACCCATTCCGCTTTCACGGTATCGCTCTTGGCGGGACGAAAAACCTCGACCGCGATGCCGGCTTCGACCTTGGGACCGCCTTCGGCATAGACCGCGCTGACCGCGAGTTTCCCGACATCGAGCGTCATCGAAACGTTGATGGAATCGCCCGGCGCGACGGCGACACCACAGTGTTAAACAAATCGAGGGAATGGATTGAAAATCTCGACGAACTTCCCCTCCCCGCCT
>CAZFPR010000185.1:0-3501 GCA_964521045.1 uncultured Hyphomicrobiales bacterium | reverse complement strand
CGTTATGGCGGGATGGTCCCGGCGCATTCCGCCGCCGTCAAACGAAATCGTAGCAGAATCAATAGATTGGAATGGCTCTAGCCGCTCAAGCCCTTGCTTTCCTTGACTTGGCCCGGCCCGGCCCCTAGTCGTCCTGCCACCAATCGACCCCGCGGGACTTCTCGCGGCCCACCGGGACTTAGAGCCCGGAGGTCACCCTCCGACAGCGCGTTGCGCCCTCGGGGGCGTTCGTCGTTTGGCGAAGGCATGACCCCGAAAAGTGGGTACCGGTTTTCGGATCAGGTCATGCCCAAACAAGACGGCCTCATCCTGAGGAGCCCGCGAAGCGGGCGTCTCGAAGGATGAGAAACGAGCCTCGCCCTTCGAGACGCGATCCTGCGGATCGCTCCTCAGGACGAGGAAAACGGAAGACGAATGTTCGAGAACCTGACCGGCCGCTTAGGCGGCGTACTCGACAGGCTACGCGGCCGCGGCGCTCTCACCGAGAGCGACGTGAGCGAAGCCATGCGCGAAGTGCGTCAGGCGTTGCTTGAAGCCGACGTTTCGCTCGAAGTTGCCCGCGCTTTCGTCGAGAAGGTGACGGCGCGCGCGGTAGGCAGCGAAGTCATCCGCTCGATCACGCCGGGCCAGATAGTCGCCAAGATCGTCCACGACGAACTCGTGGCCGTGCTCGGCTCTGACGCGAAGCCGATCGATCTTCAGGCTACGCCGCCGGTCGCGATCCTGATGGTCGGCTTGCAGGGTTCGGGCAAGACGACCTCGACCGGCAAGATCGCGAAGCGCCTGAAAGAGCGCGCAAAGAAAAAAGTTCTGATGGCTTCGCTCGACGTGCGCCGCCCGGCGGCGCAAGAGCAGCTTGCGGTGCTGGGCAAGCAGGTGAGCGTCGATACGCTTGCCATCGTCGAAGGCGAAAATGCGGTCACGATCACGAAGCGCGCTCTCGTCGAGGCACGGCGCGGCGGCTACGACGTCTTGATGCTCGACAGCGCTGGCCGCGTCACTATCGATGAAGAGTTGATGCAGGAAGCGGCGGATGTAGCAGCCCTCGCAAAGCCCCACGAAATTCTGCTCGTTGCCGACGCGCTGACCGGCCAGGACGCGGTGAACACCGCACGTGCCTTCGATGCGAAGCTCGCTGTCACCGGCATCGTGCTGACCCGCGTCGACGGCGATGGCCGCGGCGGCGCAGCACTTTCCATGCGCGCCGTCACCGGCAAGCCGATCAAGCTCATCGGCGTCGGCGAAAAACTGGACGCGCTCGAAGACTTCGATCCCTCGCGCATCGCAGGCCGTATCCTCGGCATGGGCGACGTCGTCGGCCTTGTCGAAAAGGCCGCGGAAAATCTCGACGCCGCCAAGATGGCCGCCACCGCAGAAAAAATGCGGAAGGGCTCGTTCGATCTATCGGATTTGCGCGATCAGCTCGAGCAGATGGCGAAGCTCGGCGGCATGTCGGGCCTGATGGGCATGATGCCCGGCGTCGCCAAGATGAAGAACCAGATGGCGAACATGAATCTGGATGACGGTTTGCTCAAGCGGCAGAAGGCGATCATCGATTCCATGACGCCGAAGGAGCGCCGCAACCCCGACATTCTCAAAGCCTCGCGCAAGCGCCGCATCTCCGCGGGCGCCGGCGCGAAGGTCGAAGAGATCAATCGTTTGCTCAAGATGCACCGGCAGATGGCCGACGTGATGAAGTCGATGAGCCGCGGCAAGGGCGGCATGATGGCCGGTCTCGGCAGCATGCTGGGCATGGGACCTGGAATGGGCGGCTCGGGCGGCGGTCAGATGCCTTCGCCCGAAGAGATCAAGAAACTCGCCGAGAAAATGCCTGACGCAGGAAAACTGCCCGCGCAATTTCCCGGCCTCTCCAACATGCCTTCGAAATTTCCCGGTTTGCCGGGACTCGGCGGCGTGAACCCACTCAAGAAAAAGTAGACCTCGAAAGGAAACTAGAATGTCAGTCGTTATCCGTCTTTCCCGCGCGGGCGCAAAGAAGCGTCCGTTCTACCGCCTCGTCGTCGCCGACTCGCGCTTCCCGCGCGACGGACGCTTCATCGAGCGCGTCGGCACCTACGATCCGAAGAAGCCGAAGGATTCTCCGGAGCGCGTGAAGCTCGAGCTCGAGCGCATCAAGTACTGGCTCTCGAAGGGCGCGCAGCCGTCGGATCGCATCATGCGCTTCCTCGACGCCGCCGGCGTGAAGAAGCGTACGCCGCGCAACAATCCGCAGAAGGCGAAGCCGAAGAAGGAAGCTCCGGCTGAAGCCGCCGCTCCCGCTGCTGCGGCTCCGGCTGCGGAAGCACCCGCCGCGTAAAACGAGATGGCGGATCGCGTCTGCGTCGCAAAGATCGGCGCCGCGCATGGCCTGCGCGGCGAGGTGCGATTGCAGGTCTTCACCGAAGACCCCGGCGCGATCCTCAAGTTTGGCGAACTCACAAGCGAGGACGGCACGAAGAAATTCCGTGTCGCCTCGCTTCGCCCGGCCAAGGGGCACTTCGTCGCGAAGCTCGACGGCGTGAACGACCGCAATGCCTCCGAGCTGCTCACGAACATCGAGCTTTACGTCTCGCGCGAAAAACTTCCTGCAATCGAAGAAGACGGCGAGTTCTATCACGCGGACCTGATCGGGCTGCGCGTGGAAGACAAAGCCGGCAAGAATTACGGCGTGGTCATCGCCGTAAGAAATTACGGCGCGAGCGACCTGATCGAAGTCGGCGAGCCGACGGGCAAATCCGGCACGCTGATTCCGTTCATCGATCGGTTCGTGCCGGAGGTCGATCTCGACGCAGGCCGGGTGATCATCGAGCCGGTGGCAGGGTTGTTCGACGAGCCGAAGGCGAAATCGAAATGACGAGCACAAAGCCCTGGCGCGCGTCCGTCCTGACACTTTTTCCGGAAATGTTTCCGGGGCCGCTCGGTATTTCGCTCGCGGGCAAGGCGCTTGCGAATGAAACCTGGTCGCTGGAGGCGCAAGACATCCGTGCCTCCGCCACGGGCAAGCATCGCACCGTAGACGACACGCCTTCGGGCGGAGGGCCGGGCATGGTGATGCGGGCCGACATTCTCGCCAAAGCCATCGACGCTGCCTCGCCGAAGGACGATCCGCGCCCTCGGTTGCTCATGAGCCCTCGCGGCGTGCCGCTCACGCAGGCGCGCGTTCGCGAACTTTCCGCCGGGCCGGGGGTCGTGATCGTCTGTGGCCGCTTCGAAGGCGTGGACGAGCGCATCATCGCGGCCCGTAAACTCGAAGAGGTTTCGGTCGGCGACTATGTGCTTTCGGGGGGCGAGATCGGGGCCTTCGTGCTGCTGGATGCCTGCGTGCGGCTCCTGCCCGGCGTCATGGGCCACGAGGCTTCCGGGACCGAGGAAAGCTTCTCCGACGGGCTCCTCGAGTACCCCCAATACACCCGGCCGCAGGAGTTCGAGGGGGTAGCCATTCCGGACATCCTGACCTCGGGGGACCACCAAAAAATAGAGGAATGGAAAAAGAAAAACAGC
>CAZFPR010000184.1:0-3508 GCA_964521045.1 uncultured Hyphomicrobiales bacterium | reverse complement strand
CCTTTCATCAGCGAAGAACTCTGGCGTGTGAAAGGCGAGGAGGGGACGCCGCGCAAATCCATGCTCGCGCTGAGCGAGTGGCCGACGCTATCCGGTCTTGAAGATCAAAAGGCCGAAAGCGAAATCGGCTGGGTGGTAGACCTGATTACTTCCATCCGTTCCGTGCGCATGGAAATGAATATCGCAGGCGGCACGCAGATACCGCTGCAACTCATCGCGGATGCGGAAACGAAAGCCCGCGCCGTGCGCGAGATGGAGGCGCTGAAGCGCCTTGCGCGTCTTTCGGAAATCACGTTCGCCGACGCGCCGCCGAAGGGCTCGGTGCAATTGTTGGTACGCGGACAGATTGCTGCGCTGCCGCTCGCAGGTGTCGTCGATCTTGCCGCCGAACGCGCCCGCCTCGAAAAAGAAATCGCAAAGTGCGACGCCGACATCGAGCGCGTCGATAAAAAACTCGAAAACAAGGATTTTGTCGCCCGCGCTCCGGAAGAAATCCTCGATTTGGAGAAAGAACGCCGCCGCGAAGCGGAAGAACGCAAGGTGAAAACGCTCGAAGCGCTCGAGCGCCTGAAAGGCGCGGAGTAATACTGCGAAAGTTATTCCCGATACCGCGCGGTATCGTAGTTTACGCGTTGCTCCTCTGATAGATTTTCTCCGACTCGGGGGTTGGGGAATGTCCGAGGAAGCGCGCAACGTCGCGATCCTTAAAGAGGCTTATCGTCTTTGGCACGACACCAAAGGCAAGAGCGTCGATCATTGGATGGATATCTGTGCGGACGAGCTTACGTTCGGCTCGATCGGCCAGGGCGTGAACGCGGCACCGTACATGACGCTCTACGACGAGAAGTCGAAACTGGGAGAATACTTTCAGGGCCTCGCACGCGACTGGGAGATGATCGAATTCCGTCCCGAGCACTTCGTCGCGCAACTCGACCGCGTGGTCATGCTCGGCCGTTGCAGCTGGCGATGCCGGAGAACGAACAAGACCGTCTGGTCGCCGAAGGCGGATTCATTCCGTTTCGCGAGCGGCAAGATCATCGAGTTCTTCGAATATTTCGACACCGCGGGCATGCGCGACGCTTTGCAGCCCTAGCCGCCCAAAGTCAGCCTCAATCGGGGCGAATGGGCTACCGGATACAAGGTCCGGATTTCCGTCATGCTACAGCAAGAACTCGTCCGCCAGGGCAATTGGCTCTTCCGTTGGCGCTCCTATCTGCCGTTTCTCATCCTGCCGCTGGCAGCGGCTTCCTTCCGCAATTCCGGATGGTTCATTGAAACGTTCGGAAACGGGCTGGAAGAGGTATGGGACATCGCGTGCTACGTGCTGGCTCTCGTCGGGCTCGCGCTGCGGATCGCGATTGTGGGTTATGTGCCCTCGGGCACTTCCGGGCGGAACGCAGTCGAACAACGGGCCGACGTCCTGAACACGAGCGGTATGTATTCGGTCGTCCGGCATCCGCTCTATTTTGCGAACTTCATCGTTTTCATCGCCTTCATTCTTCTCTTCAAGAGCCTGCTGCTCGTGCTGTTCATGGCGCTCGCGTATTTTCTCTATTACGAGCGGATCATGCTCGCCGAGGAGCAGTTCCTCGAAGGTAAGTATGGCGAGGGTTACCGCGCATGGGCCGGAAGTACGCCGGCATTTCTCCCTCGTCTGACGGGGTTCGTGCGTCCGTCGCCGCCGTTTTCATGGCGGTCGGCGCTGGTTCGGGAGTTTCATACTCTGTTTCTGATTTCAGCCGCGTTCGCGCTGGTCGAAATGCTTGAAGCGCTCATCCTCGAGAAACAGAACTTCTCCGAATGGATCGCGGACGAGCCGGTTTGGATGGTGGTATTCGTCGCGAGCGCCGCGATTTACGTCTGCATGTACACGATCAAGAAGCGCACGAACTGGCTGAAAGTGAAGGGACGCTGAGCGGGGCAAGAGCGCCAGTACACAGACTCACTACCGAAACGGCTTGCTCACGAAGTTCGAGTTCTTCATCCCATACCGCCACGGTAATTCGACCGCCTTCGAAATCCCGATCCGCGGGCCCGCGACGAGATCCGGCGTCTGCACGCGCGCGAAAACCTGAAACGGCAGCCTGTCGAGCCGCGCGCCGTTGTGTTTGTCGCGCGTGATCCCGAGCGCTTCGCCGAGGCGGCCGGGACCGGAGCACAAGAGCTTCTCGTCTTTGAGCCCCCGCCTGCGGCGCATGACCGGAAGGCCTGTCGTCGGCTCGATCGCGCGGATCAGTATTCCGCAAGCGGAGCCTTCCGGCTCGGACACGAAGTTCAGGCACCAGTGGATGCCGTAGACACCATCGACCAGAAGGGTGGCACCGATCAGTTCCGGCGCAACCTGATGCACGCTCTGGGCAAAGAAAGAGGGCTTCAGAAGCCTGGGTTTTGCCACCTGCGCGCTCCGGCGGATAAAGGACTGGTTAACGGCCATGTGGCGCTTTAGCCACACCCGTTGCCGGATCGTCACGAAACGGCTTCCGGCGCTACCATACGCCGCGATGGCGCCATAAACGGCACCGATTTCCAATCATCAAGAGCCGCCCGTGGGGGCGCAGGCGAATCCGTCTGCGCGGGGTGCGGTCGAAGGCAAAGAAAAATGGACGCCAAGACTTTCGACAAATCGAAGCTGCCCAGCCGCCATGTGACGGAGGGCCCGGAACGCGCGCCGCACCGCTCGTATTATTACGCGATGGGTCTGACCAAGCAGCAGATCCACCAGCCGTTCGTCGGCGTGGCTTCCTGCTGGAACGAAGCCGCCCCCTGCAACATCGCGCTGATGCGCCAGGCGCAGGCCGCGAAGAAGGGCGTCGCTTCCGCAGGCGGCACGCCGCGCGAATTCTGCACCATCACCGTCACCGACGGCATCGCCATGGGCCATGCCGGCATGCGCGCCTCGCTGCCGTCGCGCGAAGCGATTGCCGACACGGTCGAGCTGACCATGCGCGGCCACGCCTATGACGCGCTGATCGGCCTTGCAGGCTGCGACAAGTCTCTTCCCGGCATGATGATGGCGATGTGCCGCCTCAACGTGCCTTCGATCTTCATCTATGGCGGTTCGATCCTTCCCGGAAAATTCCGCGGCCAGACCGTCACCGTGCAGGACATGTTCGAAGCGGTCGGCAAGCATTCGGTCGGTCAGATGACCGACGAGGACCTCGACGAAATCGAACAGGTCGCGTGTCCGTCCGCCGGCGCCTGCGGCGCGCAGTTCACCGCGAACACCATGGCGACGGTTTCCGAAGCGATCGGCCTCGCGCTGCCGTACTCGGCTGGCGCGCCTGCGCCCTACGAAATCCGCGACCAGTTCTGCACCGCTGCCGGCGAAAAGGTCATGGAATTGATCCAGCGCCGCATCCGTCCGCGCGACATCGTGACCTTGAAGGCGCTTCAGAACGCGGCCGCTGTCGTTGCGGCTACCGGCGGTTCGACGAACGCTGCGCTGCATCTTCCGGCCATCGCGCATGAATGCGGCATCAAGTTCGATCTCTTCGACGTCGCCGAGATC
>CAZFPR010000183.1:1230-3558 GCA_964521045.1 uncultured Hyphomicrobiales bacterium | reverse complement strand
TAGACGGGCTCAACTGCGGCGAGTTTCGCGAGTCCGGCTTCATCGACCACCCGGTCGGGGTGCGTCATTTGCAGCCGCCCGTCATAGAGAATGGCTTTGCCCGATACGAAACGTTTCTCGCCGACCGGCAGCATCTTCTCGATCCGCTCGCGGGGCATGCCGAAGAAGACGAGTTCGATGTCGTTGGTTTCGTCATGCGCCAGCACACGATGGGGCGCGCGTCCGCGTGGGGGAGCAGGCTTGTGCTTGTCGATATGCACTTCGACCGTGACGATCGTATCCGGCTGAACGTCCCTGAGCTTCGGCCTTGCGCGGCGGTCGATAGCGCTGTGCGGGAGATGGAACAGCGCGTCGATGAAGCGCGGCTCGTCGCGGCCAAACAGGCGCGCGAACAGCGCCAGGAATTTCGGGCCGATCCCGGAAAGACCCTTGAGGCCGGCAAACAGAGGATTGAGCACGGGCGGACGCATCTTCATCCCAAATTGGAGGAACGATCCGCGCGGCGCAACCATGCGCGAAACGCGCTTGAAATGAAGCTTTGCGCGCGGCTATAGAGGCTCGCCCGGCACGTCCGGGCTTTTGGCGTTGGAGCGAACCGTGGGCGAAGAAGAAAATCCGCTGGACGACCGCAGGAAGCGATTGCGCTTCCGTGCCTGGCATCGCGGGACGCGCGAGATGGATCTCGTGCTCGGGCGGTTCGTAGACGCGAACGTCACCGCGCTGAGCGACGACGAAATCACGGCGCTCGAAGTCCTGATGGAAGTCCCCGATCCGGAACTGTACCTGTGGATCGCAGGGACCGCAGATGTGCCTTCGAACTACGACACGGTGATTTTCCGCAAGGTCGTCGCATTCCACAGGAACGGGCCGAAGTGAACACGCGGCCCGACACCTCGCGCGCGGCACTGCTGCCGCAGCAGCCGCTGACGATCGCAAACGTGCCGGAAGGCGCGAACGGTCTTGTCATCGGCGATCTGGCCCGCGCGCACTTCGCGCGGACGGGAGCCGCGAAGCGGATGCTCGTCGTCTGCCGCGATGCCGAGCGGATGAACGCGCTCGCGGCAAACCTGCAATTCTTCGCGCCCGAGCTTGCCGTTCTACAGTTCCCCGCATGGGACTGTCTGCCGTTCGACCGCGTCTCGCCGATTGCCGAGATCGGCGCACGGCGGATGACGACGCTTACGAAACTCGCGGCGGACGAGCACGAGGCCATCGTGCTGACGACCGTGAACGCGGTGTTGCAGCGGACCCCGCCGAAGGAGTTTGTGGCCAAGGCCTCGCTCTACCTGAAGCCGGGCATGAACGTCGCCTTCGACAATATCGTCACCTGGCTTGAAGAGAACGGCTACAGCCGCGCCTCGACCGTTCGCGATACCGGCGACTATGCTGTGCGCGGCGGTATCATCGATCTCTATGCGCCGGGCGGGATCGGCGCGGTGCGCCTCGATTTCTTCGGCGACAGCATCGAGACCATCAAGAGCTTCGACGCACAGACCCAGCGCTCCACGGATGTACTTTCCACGCTGGAACTGATTGCGAACAGTGAATTCAAGCTGGCGCCCGAAACGATCTCGAATTTTCGCAAGGAATACACAGCGATCTTCGGCGGCAATACCCGCGACGACGCGCTCTACGAAGCGGTGAGCGCGGGCCGGCGCTATCCCGGCATGGAACATTGGCTTCCGCTGTTCCACTCGAAGCTTGCAACGCTGTTCGATTACCTGCCCGGAGCGCCGCTCGTCCTTGAGCCGCTCGTCGAGGAAGCAGCGCAGGAGCGCCACGATCAGGTCAAGGATTACTACGAGGCCCGCAAGGAGGCGTTCGAGGCAGGCCAGTCGCCGCTCTACAAACCGCTGCCGCCTGAACGCCTCTATCTCACCGAGAAGGAATGGAAGCGCAGCCTTCAGGAAATCGCACTCGCGCGGATCACGTCGTTTAGCGTGCCTGATACGGGCCGCGTTCTGGATTCGGGAATCCGCCCGGGCCGCAGCTTCGCGCCGGAACGCGCCGGACAGACTGAAAGCTTATTTGGCGCGGTCGTCGCGCATGTCGAGGCGAAACAGGCCGAAGGCAAGCGAACGGTGATCGCGACCTGGAGCGAAGGCTCGCGCGAGCGGTTGCAGCAGGTGCTTGCCGATCACGGTCTCGAGCGTAGCGAAGCGGTCGCTCGCTGGGCGGACATAGAGAAACTCGCTGCACAGACTTCCGGCTTCGCGCTGCTCGGTCTCGAATCCGGCTTCGAGACTGAGAGTGTCGCGATCGTCAGCGAGCAGGACATCCTCGGCGATCGGTTGGGCAGGCCACAGCGCCGCCAGAAGCGCGCACAGG
>CAZFPR010000183.1:0-1220 GCA_964521045.1 uncultured Hyphomicrobiales bacterium | reverse complement strand
AGCCGCTCGCCCTTGAGCGAGAAGAGCCCTTGAAGCATGCCGGCGATCTCGTCGTCCACGTCGATCATGGTATCGGCCGTTTCATCGGGCTCAAGTCCATCGAAGCGCTCGGCACGCCGCACGACTGTCTAGAAATCCACTACGCCGACAACAATCGCCTGTTCCTTCCGGTCGAAAACCTCGAACTGCTTTCGCGCTACGGCTCCGAAGATACCGGCGCGGAACTGGATCGCCTCGGCGGCGCTGGCTGGCAAAACCGCAAAGCACGCCTCAAGCAGCGCATCAGGGAGATGGCGGCGGCGCTCGTGAAAATCGCGGCCGCGCGCAGTCTTCACGACGCACCGAAGTTCACCGTGCCCGAAGGCCTCTACGACGAATTCTGCGCGCGCTTTCCTTACGACGAGACGGAAGACCAGCGCACCGCAATCGATGCCGTGATCGACGATCTGGGCCAAGGGCGGCCGATGGATCGGCTCATCTGCGGCGACGTCGGCTTCGGCAAAACCGAAGTCGCGTTGCGCGCCGCGTTTCTCGCCGCGAGCAACGGCGCGCAGGTCGCGGTCGTGGTGCCCACCACGCTGCTCGCGCGGCAGCACTTCAAGACCTTCTCGGAGCGCTTCCGCGGCTTCCCGATGCTGATCGGACAAGCGAGCCGGCTGGTTTCGTCGGCGGACATCGCAAAGACCCGCGCGGGTCTTGCCGACGGCTCGATCGACATTGTGATCGGCACGCATGCGCTGCTCGCAAAGACCGTGCAATTCAAGAATCTCGGTCTCGTGATCGTGGACGAGGAACAGCATTTCGGCGTCGGGCACAAGGAGCGCATGAAGGAACTGCGCACCGAAGTCCATGTGCTGACACTGACCGCCACTCCGATTCCGCGCACGCTCCAGCTTGCACTCACCGGAGTCCGCGAGCTTTCGTTGATCGCATCGCCGCCTGTGGACCGGCTTGCGGTCAGAACCTTCGTCTCGCCTTTCGATCCGCTCATTCTGCGCGAAGCGCTCCTGCGCGAGAAATACCGCGGCGGTCAGGCCTTCTATGTCTGTCCGCGCATCGAGGATCTCGCCGCCCGCAAGCAGTATCTCGACGAGCATGTGCCGGAAATCCGCTGCGCCGTCGCGCATGGCCAGATGGCTGCGACCGAGCTTGAGCGCATCATGACGGATTTCTACGACGGCAAGTTCGATGTGCTGCTTTCGACCACGATCGTGGAGAGC
>CAZFPR010000182.1:300-3582 GCA_964521045.1 uncultured Hyphomicrobiales bacterium | reverse complement strand
GCTTCATTCACGAATACAACGGGGTTCCGATCACGCCCTGGAACCCGGGCCTCGGTGCGGTTTTCGCGCTGATGGTATTTGCCGGGCCGGTCTACGGTGCCGTGCTGTTCGTCGGCGTGATCATCTCCGAAACGCTCGTGCTGAAGACGAACCTGCAATGGCCCGTCATCGTCGGAATCGCCGCCGTCATCGCGTCGGTCTATGCAGGTGCGACGGTACTCGCGCGCAACCGCTTCCGTCTCAATGTCGGCCTCGTCGAGTTGCGGGACGTTGCCGCCCTGCTGGGGGCCGGCGCCTTCGGCGCACTGCTTGCGACCGCGTTCTTCTCGCTGATGCTGACGCTCGCACCCGGGCTGGACTGGACCGACGGCATCATCGCGCTCGTGCCGCTTCTGGTCGGCGATACGATCGGAATTGCGGTCGTAACCCCGCTGGTGCTTCGCATCCTTCACAAGCATCCGCTGCCGGCGCTTTCCAATATGCTGCTCCTGGAAATCGCGTGCTACCTCGCGCTGATCTTCGGATCGCTGTGGATTATCGCGACCAAAGGCCCGGCCGAGGGAGTCGAATTCTTCTATCTGCTCTTTCTTCCGGTCGTGCTGGCATCGCTTCGACACGGCCTTGACGGCGCCTGCGTTGCGCTTGCCGTCCTGCAACTCGGTCTGGTTGGTGTGCTGCAATACTTCGCCGCGGATGCGCGGATCTTCACGGAGTTTCAGATCCTCATGCTCGTCCTGACCACGACCGGGCTCGTAGTCGGCTCGGTCGTGAGCGAACGCGAGCGGTCCAACGAGCGGGCCCGGGAAGCCGAGCGCAGGTTCAAGGAAAAGGAAGCCGAAGCGGCACGCGCGGCACGCTTCACGCTGGTCAGCGGCATGGCTTCCGCACTCGCCCATGAGATCAATCAGCCGCTGACTGCCGCACGCGCGCTCGCACGCTCGTCGCAGGAACTCCTGCGCAAACCTCAGCCCGATCTGGCTCGCGCCGATGCAAATCTCGCGAGCGCAATTGCGCAGGCGGATCACGCCGGCGGCATCGTGCGCCGTATGCGCGCCTTCCTGCGCCGCGGGCATCCGCGCGTCAGCACCGTGGACATTCCGTCGGTGCTGCATGACGCCGTGTTGCTCGGAAGGCCCGAGGCCGAAGCGCACGGTATCCAGCTCACGGTGGGCGAAGGGCGCAGCATATCCAACATCTTCGGCGACACTGTGCAGTTGCAGCAAGTAATCCTGAACCTCGTCCGCAACAGCATCGATGCGATCAGCGCGACCGGTAACGCCGGAGCGATCGTGGTGGGAGCGCGGCAACTTTCCGCACCCGAGCGCGTCGAATTTAGCGTATGTGATAATGGTCCGGGAATCGACGACACGACTGCACAGAGGCTGTTCGAACCGCTGATGACATCGAAACACGAAGGGCTCGGTCTGGGTCTGCCCATCTGCACCTCCATCGTCGAGGCGCATGGCGGGAAGATATGGCTGCATTCGGCCGCTCCCGGCGCCACCGAATTCCGCTTCTCGATCCCGATCGAAAACACCAAGGAAAGTTGAGCATGGCGGGGCCTGTCATTCATGTGATCGACGACCAGCAGTCCGTGCGCGACGCACTGGGCGAGATGCTGAGCGTTTTCGGCTTCGATACGGAGAAGTTCGAATCCGCCGATGCATTCCTCAAGACCGTCGATCCGGCCCGGCCTGCCTGCATCGTCGCCGACGTGCGCATGCCGGGAACGGACGGCATCGAACTGGTCCGCGAACTCAACAAGCGCGGCGTTTCGATACCGGTCATCCTGATCTCGGGCCACGCCGATATCCCGATGGCGGTATCGGCAATCAAGGCCGGGGCCGAAGAGTTCATCGAGAAGCCGGTGGACGATACCCAGCTCGTTGCCGCCATCAATCGCGGCCTCGCGCACCTGCACGAGAACATGAACGCTTCGCGTTCGCACGACGAATTGCAGGAACGTTTCGCCCGCCTCACCCCGCGCCAGAGCGAGATCTTTGCGCTGGTCGCCGAGGGACTGACGAGCCAGAACATCGCCGAGAAGCTCGGCATCAGCGTGCGTACCGTCGAAAGCTACCGGGCCGAAATCATGGAAAAAATGCAGGCGCAGAGCGTGGCTGTGCTGGTCCGTCAGGCGATTAAACTTGGCTGCATAACGCCTTAAGGCGCACCGTACTAATACCCCCTGTTTAGTACGAATATTCGCATCGAAGACGCCTAACTAATTTCGATTCCTGACCAATCGATCTGCCCCGATAGCCGGGCGATCCGTCAGGAACCGGGTATGTCCCTCACAGGATTCGAACCATCACGTCGTCGTGCCGCCGGCAGCGAGCTGCCGGATTCGCGCACGCGGCTTCGCGTGTTGTTCGTTCTCGGCGCGATACCCGCCGCCTGTGTTGCGCTGCTCGCGCCAAAGGCCGTCGCCCTTCCCGCTGCGAGCCTCTTTTCCCTCACGCTGGCTTTAGCCGTTGCGATCTACGCGTGGCGCGCCCGTGTGAATTACCGGGCGCAAGGGCTGACCTTCTGGGATCTCGCCGGTATGCTCGCACTCGTCGGTTTCGGCGCGGGCGCAATGTCCGATCCGGCCGCCGCACTCGAACTCTTCGGGATGAGCGCAACGAAGTAGCCACACATTTCATAACGAAGACCGGGCCCCTCTGGTAGTTCATCCGAACTGCGATGTCGGTCTTAAACAAGGAGAGGGTCCGTGGACCTATTATCGCACTACGATCGAGACTACCTGCCTGACTGCGTCCCGCTTGTCGCGGGAGGTGTAGCATGAATCCGTTTCTCTCCATCATGCCGGCGGACGCCTGGATAGCGCTCGGCCAGGTGATCATGATCGACCTCGTGCTGGCCGGCGACAATGCGATCGTCATCGGCCTTGCCGCCGCCGGCCTCCCGAAAGATCAGCGCGCCAAAGCCATTCTGTTTGGCATCATCGCGGCGACAGTTTTGCGTATCGGCTTCGCAGCGATCACCACGCAGCTGCTTGCCATCGTCGGCTTGCTGTTCGCCGGCGGCATTCTTCTGCTGTGGGTCTGCTGGAAGATGTGGCGCGAATTGCGCGTGCCCGCGCATGAACATCACGATGCGCTCGAAGCGGTCACCGGCGAAGACACCAACAAGGACGGCCACGTCGGCGGCCCGCCGCGCAAGACATTCGCACAAGCCGCCTGGCAGATTGTCGTCGCCGACGTCACCATGTCGCTCGACAACGTGCTCGCGGTCGCGGGTGCCGCGCGCGATCATCCCTGGGTGCTGGTGTTCGGCCTT
>CAZFPR010000182.1:0-277 GCA_964521045.1 uncultured Hyphomicrobiales bacterium | reverse complement strand
CGCTTCGTTCATCGCGAGCCTGCTCCAGAAGTATCGCTGGATCGCCTATGTCGGCCTTGCAGTGATCCTGTACGTCGCGCTGGAGATGATCTTCCGCGGCGGCATGGAACTGAAGCCCTTCGTGGGCGCAATGCTCGGCCTCAAGTTCTAGGGCCTGAATAATCGGATCGTACGGGGCGCGGCTTTCGGGCCGCGCCCTTCTCTTTTTTGCATTTGCTTCTTCACACTCGCCGCCGGTATTGTCCGCGAGGAAATTGCAAATGACCGACCACACCCT
>CAZFPR010000181.1:0-3633 GCA_964521045.1 uncultured Hyphomicrobiales bacterium | reverse complement strand
GGCTGCTCGCTCTGGCTCGCAGCCACCCTCCCCATCATGGGGAGGGAAAAGAGGTGTGTGACGTCTGGCTATAATTTCACGCTATCTAAACACCCCTTCACCGCGCTCGACGAAGGCATTGATCAGATGATGCGCGATTGCGAGCGGGGGCGGCGCGAAGAAACGTGCCGGATGCTTGCCGGCGAGTAACAGCCTGCATTCGTCTTTGGTCACCCAGCGTGCGGCTTCCAGCTCCACTTCGTCGATCTTCAGCCTGTCGGTCTTCGCTTCGACGAAAGCGCCGATCATGATCGACATCGGGAACGGCCACGGCTGGGACGCGAAATAGGCGACCCGGCCTCCGGGAATTCCCGCTTCTTCCATCGTCTCGCGGCGCACCGCTTCCTCGAAGCTTTCGCCGGGCTCGACGAATCCGGCGAGTGCGGACCACATGCCCGGAGGAAATCTCGTCTGCCGCGCGAGCAAGCATTGCTCGCCGTGAATCGCGAGCATGATGACGCAAGGGTCGGTACGGGGAAAATGTTGCGCGGCGCACGCCGCGCAGTCGCGCCGCCATCCCGCCTGCGCGGGTTTCGTCGGCTTGCCGCAGTTCGCGCAGAAACGGTGCCGCTCGTGCCAAAAGAGAAGCGCCTTCGCCGTCGCGAGCGCAGACAGGTCTTCCGGCGGCAATAGTCCCTGGAGCGCGATCGAGCGCAGGTCGACCACGATGAAGTCGCCGCGTGCCTTGATCCCTTCGATGCGCTCGGGCGGAACCGCACGTGCGAAATGCCCGCGTCCGCTTGCGTCCCTGCCGAGCATTGCGGCCTCGAGCGGTTCGCCCGCGTGTGCCGCCTCGTCGTTCGTGAGGCCCGCGTCGAAACCTTCGCCGCGTTTTGCAAGCAGGAAGGATTCTCCGGCCAGCACGAAATTGCGTGCATTCGCGCGAAGCGATTCGATCAGCGCGGTGTCGCCACGCTGTTCGCTGAGCCGGTCGAGCGAAGAACCGGAGTAGGTGAGTCTGGTTTCGGGAAGAGACATTGCTGGCGTCTTTGTTTGTGGGACGCTGCCACGATGCGCTAAGTGCCGCAATCCGTCAGCCGCGCATACCTAGTGCGCTTCGCAATCTTTCGATCAATTCGGACTTTTGCATTTCGCCATACGGCACGCGCGTTCCTGCGCCCCATACCGGCCCCGGCCAGGCCGCGTCGCCCTCGTTGCGCGCGACGACATGAATGTGAAGCTGCCGCACGATATTGCCCAGCGCGCCAACGTTGATCTTGAGGCACTGCGTGACCGCGCGAAGTGCTGCCGCGCATTGCGCGATTTCCTCCATTGCCGCTGCGCGGTCGGCAACGGCAAGCTCGAACAGTTCGGAGATTCCCTGCCGCTGCGGCACCAGCACGAGCCAGGGAAAATGCGCATCGTCCTGTAGCCGCACTTCGCAAAGCGCGAGCCTGCCGACGAGCGCGGAATCGCTCGAGAGCCGCGGATCGAGCGAAATTTCCTGCGTCATTTTCTGCGAATCCCCGCGAGTTCGAGGAACAATATGGCGAAATCCCCGTCCGCGCTTGCCTTCCGTGACGCCCCGCCCGATATAGAGAGCGGGAGGTTGGCGGTGGACGAGCCACTCGCCAACCGGGTCAGGTCCGGAAGGAAGCAGCCCTAACGAGACCGGTTTGGGTCATCGTTCCAGCCTCCCACCCAATTCCTAGGAACGCGGGCCGGATGGACGATACGCCCAAAAAGAACACGGCAGGGCAGGACGGCGCCTCTTTGTTCGGCGACGCCACCAACGGCTACCGCGTGCTCGCGCGCAAATACCGCCCGCGTAATTTCGACGACCTGATCGGCCAGGAAGCGATGGTCCGTACGCTCTCGAATGCGTTTGCGAGCGGCCGCATCGCGCAGGCTTATCTGCTGACCGGGGTTCGCGGCGTCGGCAAGACCACGACCGCACGCATCCTCGCCCGCGCGCTGAACTACGAGCCGAAGTCCGGCAAGGACACGGGTCCGACGCTGGAGATGCCGGAGCTCGGCAAGCACTGTCAGGAAATTCTGGAAAGCCGCGAGCTGGTCGAATTTCTCGGCCCAGATGCCGGCGATTACGCCCAGGCTGCCGAGGATGGCCCCTCCCATCAGGGCAAAGACGATGATCCAGAGTGGCGCGGCAAAACCCAGCGGAGCGAACCAGCAGGTGGCCAGCAGCACGCCGGCCCCGACGACGACGCCACGCACGACCGCAGCAAGAACATAGGCGGCGAAAAATTCTAGGTAGGAAATCGGCGGCAGCAGGACGAAGACGATGTTTCCCGTCACCTTGGACTGGATCAGCGACGAAGACGAGTTTACCAAATCCTTCTGCAGCACCGACATCATCACCAGCCCGGGAATCAGGAAGGAAGTGTAGGCCACGCCGTGAATCTTCACGTGCCCTTCCAGTACGTGGGAAAAGATCAGCAGGTAGAGCAGCGCGGTGAGCACCGGCGCCGCGACGGTCTGCGATGCCACCTTCCAGAAGCGCAACACTTCCTTGTACAAAAGCGTGGAAAAGCCGTGGCCCATTTCAGCGACCCTCGCCCCGGGTTTCACCCTGCATGACGCGAATGAAGACTTCCTCGAGGTCGGGCTTGCCGATCTCGAGATCCTCGATGCCGCAGCCGGCTTCGCGTACTCGCGCCAGCAATGCCTCCACGTCCTCGTAACGATCGAAAGGCAATGACCACCAGCCGCCGCTCTGCGCTGCGCTGCGGACCAGGTCTGCCGGCATTTCGCCGCGACAGCGCAGACGCAGGGTATGCGTTGAAAAGCGGCGCAGCAGGTTTGCCGTAGTGTCGAGGGCGACCACGCGACCGGACCGGAGCATGGCGATGCGGCTGCACAGGCTCTCGGCCTCCTCCAGGTAATGCGTGGTGAGGACGATGGTATGGCCGGCCTCGTTCAGGCGCCGGATGAAGGCCCACAACGTCTGCCGCAACTCGACATCGACGCCCGCAGTCGGTTCGTCGAGGACGATCACCGGAGGCCGATGCACGAGGGCCTGGGACACCAGCACCCGGCGCTTCATGCCGCCCGAGAGCATGCGCATGTTGGCATGGGCTTTCGGCGTGAGCCCGAGGTTTTCGAGGATTTCATCGATCCAGGCATCGTTGTTGCCGATGCCGAAATAGCCGGACTGAATCTTCAGGGATTCGCGGACGGTGAAGAATGGATCGAATACCAGCTCCTGCGGGACCACACCCAGCTGGCGGCGCGCGGCGCGGTAGTCGGACTGGACATCGTGCCCCATGACACTGAGCGTGCCGTGGTCGGGCCGAACCAGGCCGGCCAGCGCCGAAATCAGGGTAGTCTTGCCGGCACCGTTGGGACCCAATAGTCCGAAGAATTCCCCGGGTTCGATCGCGAGGTCGACGCGGTCCAGGGCACGAACTGCGCCAAAGGATTTGGAGACCTGCTGAATGCGGATCGCGACCGACATCACGCCAATCCGAAAGTTGAAACGACTGGAATCTCAGCCCTGCGGGAGCAGATCGGCAACGCCGTAAACGGCGGCCAGGCTCAGCAGGCTTTGCGGCGGATTCAGCACGCGCAAGGATTTGCCGGCCGCCATGGCCGCGCGGGTCCAGCCGAAAACCACGGCCAGACAGGAAGAATCGG
>CAZFPR010000180.1:0-3720 GCA_964521045.1 uncultured Hyphomicrobiales bacterium | reverse complement strand
GGGGCTCTTCGGGCGGCCCCAGATATTTTCGCCCATGCGGCGGTCAAGCTTGTGCTTGGCCGAGTGACGCTTCGACATCGCAAATCCTCTTCACGTTTGGATTGCGCCCTCCTTTGCGGACCCGGATGGATCAGCCGACAGGCGAACTTCCGAGCGCCGGGACCGGTTTTTGCCGATCTCGTTGAGGAAGGCCGCCACGGGTGCGGGAAGTGCGTGGGGATATAGGGTCGTCCCGGACCTGTCAAACCGCCGTAGTACCCACTTTCCGAAGCTCGTGATGCCCCTAAGCAACCGCTTTCATGAGCTTCGGAAAGTAATGGGTACTACCAATTTTAAGTTGCTAGTGCCGCCTCTATCCCGAAGGATTTCAAGGACTTGGCCAGCGCCTGACCGGGCGGTTTCCCGCTCGTGAAATGTGCCCGGATGGGCTCCGTCACGGGGCTGCCGGGGGCCGGAAGCAGGCTCGCGACCCGCCGCGCGATCGCGGGAGCCGGGTCGATCCATTCCACCGGCCATGGCGCGAGTTTCTTCAGCTTCTCCAACAGCAGCGGATAATGCGTGCAGGCGAGCACGACCGTGTCGGTCTTCGCACCATTGCTTCTGAAAGCAGGCGCGATCTCCTTCGCAATCGCCTCGTCCGTTGCGTCCTCACCCCGCAGATAGGCCTCCGCGAGCGGCGCAAGCCATTCGCTGCCGACGAGATCCACCTCGCAGTCGGCCGCGAATTCGCGGATTAGTTCGCGCGTGTAATCGCGCTTCACGGTTCCGGGCGTCGCCAGCACGGAAATCCGCTTTGTCTTCGACTGCGCGCAAGCCGGTTTGATCGCGGGCACCGTCCCGACGAAGGGAACCGTGTGCTTCGCCCGCAGCACGGGGAGCGTGAGCGTGGAAGCGGTATTGCAGGCGATCACGACGAGCGCGGGGGAAAAGCGCGCGATCAGATCGTCCATGACTGAAGAGACGCGCGCGATCAGCGCCGCGTCGTCGAGCCTGCCATAGGGGAAAACCGCGTCGTCGGCGGCATAGACAAGCTTAAGGCCACGCCGGAGTGCTGCGATCTCGCGCAGCACCGTCCGCCGAGCCCGGAATCGAACACCAGCACGGCGGGGTTGACGGAGTTGGCTAACGAATCCTGCATCGGAACCCGAGTTTAGCGCGCAATATGCTTTTGTTCATCGGGTATCGTAAACGCGCTGCATTTCGTTCAACTTCGGTTCTCGCCGCGTTCTCTTGCCGCTTAATGCGATCATCGAATCTCGCGGTTCCGGATTCATGTTCAGCTAGGAGAGGTTACTTTCATCGCCTGCTCGATTTGATCGAGCAGAGCATCGAGTTCCCGCTCCTTCGAATTTATCTCAACGATCCGGTAATTGCGGTCGCGCAACCATGAATGCTGCGCTTCGCGCATCGCGCGGGCTTCGTCATCCTCTTCCGGCGGAACGATTGCCAGAATGAGACGCAGGTGCTGCGCGAGAAAGTCGGTGACATGCGGCCCGATCGGCACGTTGCGCTTGAACTGACCGGCAAATCGCTTGTCGTTGGTAAGCGCCTTCCAGAGGCTGCGTTCCAGTTCGGTAGGGTTGCGCCGCAGGAGCCGCGCGAGACCCTTTCCCGGCGCGGTGCCGCTTGCAGTGCTCGCCCCCTGCTTGTTCAGGAGATCGCGGAGTAACTCCGCCTCCCCGCCCCGCAGAATGCCCCCGGTCGCGGGCCCTTTCGAACCCTGCGCGAGCGTGCGCACGACGCCGTGCAGCGTCTGCATGTCCTGCTCGGTCGGCTCGATCCGCAGAAAGATGTTGCGGAGATTCACGATCATGTTCTCACGCTTTTCCGGCGGGCGGAAAAATTCATGACGCTCCAGCTCGCTGACCAATGTCGCAAAGAATGCCTCGAACTTCGCCTTCGACGCCGGCGGCGAGAAATCCGGCGCCACGAACGGCAGTGCGTTGCCGGAGGCGAGCTTGTAGAACTCGTAGGCGCAGACAATCACCGCCTGCGCGAGATTGAGCGAGGCAAACGCCGGGTTCACCGGCATGGTCAGGATCTTGTTGGCAAGACCCACTTCGTGGACCTCGAGCCCGTTGCGCTCGCGGCCGAACACGAGCGCGGCTTTATTTCCTGCCTCGACATGGGGCAGCAGGTCGCGCGCAGCCTGTTCCGGCCCGACGACCTCCTTGATCTGGTCATGCTGGCGCGCGGTCGCGGCAATCACGAATGTGCAGTCGGTGATCGCTTCCGCGAGCGTCTCGTAAAGCTTCGCCTCCTCGAGGATACGGTCTGCGCCTGAAGCCGTGCGGAATGCTCCGGGGTTCGGCCAGCCGTCGCGCGGCTTCACGAGCCGGAGTTCGGCGAGGGCGAAATTCCCCATCGCGCGCGCGACCGCGCCGATGTTCTCGGCGAGTTGCGGCTCGACGAGCACGATCACCGGCCCGCGGCCGGCAATCCATTCTTTCGTACTGTCCGTTCCCGCGCCCGGCATCTGGAAACTCTCGTACCGCAGCCAAAGTCGGCTTTCGCGGCCTATGAGCCGATGCTATAGCGACCCCCTGATCGGCGGGCCACTCCGGCCCGCCATTTCCTGCAAATTTCCAAGCTTTCGGGGGAGCCTCGCGGTCATGGCGAAAATCAAGGTCAAGAATCCGGTCGTCGAAATGGACGGCGACGAGATGACACGGATCATCTGGCAGCTCATCAAGGACAAGCTGATCCACCCTTACCTCGACATCGACCTGCTCTATTACGATCTCGGCGTCGAGAAGCGCGACGAAACCAACGATCAGATCACGATCGATGCCGCGAACAAGACGCGGGAAGTAGGCGTCGCGGTGAAGTGCGCGACGATTACGCCGGACGAAGCGCGCGTTAAAGAATTCAACCTCAAGGAAATGTGGAAGTCGCCGAACGGCACGATCCGCAACATACTCGGCGGCACGATTTTCCGCGAGCCCATCATCTGCAAGAACGTGCCGCGCCTCGTGCCCGGCTGGACCCAGCCGATCGTGATCGGCCGTCACGCCTTCGGCGACCAGTATCGCGCGACCGATTTCAAGTTCCCGGGCAAGGGCAAGCTCACGATCAAGTTCGAGGGCGCCGACGGCAAGGTGATCGAGAAGGAAGTGTTCCAGGCGCCGGGCGCCGGCGTCACCATGGCGATGTACAATCTCGACGAGTCGATCCGCGACTTCGCCCGCGCGTCGATGAACTACGCGCTCAACCGGAGCTACTCGCTCTATCTTTCGACCAAGAACACGATCCTCAAGCAGTACGACGGACGCTTCAAGGACATCTTCCAGGAAGTGTTCGACGCGGAGTTCAAGGACAAGTTCGCCGGCAAGAAGACCGTCTACGAGCACCGGCTGATCGACGACATGGTCGCCGCCGCCATGAAGTGGGAGGGCGGATACGTCTGGGCGTGCAAGAACTACGACGGCGACGTGCAGTCCGACACGGTCGCGCAAGGCTTCGGCTCGCTCGGCCTCATGACCTCCGTGCTGCTCACGCCGGACGGCAAGACGATGGAAGCGGAAGCCGCGCACGGCACGGTGACGCGCCACTATCGCCAGCACCAGAAAGGCGAAGAGACCTCGACCAACTCGATCGCCTCGATCTTCGCCTGGACGCGCGGCCTCGCGCATCGCGCGAAGCTCGACGGCAACGCCGAACTGGCGAAGTTCTCAACCACGCTCGAGAAGGTCTGCATCGACACGGTCGAGGCCGGCTTCA
>CAZFPR010000179.1:0-3781 GCA_964521045.1 uncultured Hyphomicrobiales bacterium | reverse complement strand
CGCAACGGAGAACGCCTTCTTCGTCTTCGACGCGCCCTTGGTGAGCGTAATCACATAGTCGCCTGCGGGCAGCACGAAACGTGGCACCGGCTCGTATTCGGTTGCGACGTACTTGCCGTCTGCCCCGTGAACCTCCCACGCCACGCGATCGGCCTTATCGCCGGAACCGGCAACGGAGCCTTCGCTCGTCACGTAACCCGCATCGAGCGATACATCAAGCTCGGCAAGCTTGCCCTTTTCGACCTTGACCGGAAATTCGCGCTTCACCTGACGATAGGTGACTTCGACGATGTATTCGCCGGGCGGCACTTCGCCGATGCCGGGCGTGCCGTAAACGCTCGCAGCGAGTTCGCCCTTCTTTCCGTCGCTGCGAACCTTGAAGAAAATCCAGCCGACGCTGTTCTCGCCGGAAATCGGATCGCCGCCTTGCGCCAAACGCACGACGCCGCGGAAATTCCTCCCCTTCAACGTATCGGGCTCGGGTTCGGGCTTCGCGGGCGCCTGGGTTTGCACCTTCTCGCCCTGCACGGCCTGCACGGCTCTGCCGAGTGCGTTTTCCAGGCCCGATGCATTGCTCGCATCGAGATAGACGCCATTGGTCGCCCGCGCGATGCATTGCAACTGGCTCTTCGCAGCCGGATCGGTGATGTTGAAGCCGATCACATGTGCGGTGAAATTCACGCCGGCCTTCTTCAGTTCGGCTGCAACCGCGCAGGGATTGGGCGAACAGGTTTCGATGCCGTCGGAAACGAGAATGACGGTCGCCTTGTTCTCGGTGGAACGGAGCGCCTGCGCGGCCGCGCGGAGCGAGTCCGCCATCGGCGTCTTGCCTTTCGGATTGAGCGCGCGAACCGCGGAACGAATCTTGTCCGCATCGAAATCGCCGACCGGAACGACCAGTTCGATATCCCTGCAATCGCCCTTGGTGCGGTGGCCATAAGCCATCAGACCGAGGCGGTCGGTATTCTTCCATTTGGACAGAATGGAATCGACCGCCTTGCGTGCGGCCGTGATCTTGGTCTGTCCATCGACCTGCCCCCACATCGAGCCGGAGGCGTCGAGGATCAGGATGGCGTCGCCGGTCTGCGCCGAAGCAGCGCCCGCAAAGCCAAACACCGCAGCAAAAAGCGAAAGAACAAAACGGCGCATTGTCATTCTCTCTCGGCCATTAGTTTGCTCTGCCGGAATCGGCGGTTCCGTTCAGCATGATTTCGCCGGGGCTATCACTCCACGGCCGGAAAGCTACCGCTTGCGGAATGCCGCAAGAATATCGTCGAGAAAATCGTCCGCGTTCTGCAATTTCGGGCCGCTGACGACGAAAAAGATAATGCCCTGATCCGGTAGACAGCGGATCGCAGCGGTATTTTCCCCGTGATGCGCGAAGACCGTGAATTTCTTCGGGTCCACTTCACGAACCCCCACGCGCCGCAGCGAGTCCTCGACGCGCTGCTTGCACGCTTCCAGCGATATACGCGCTTCGATCCATTCCGTCGTTACTGCCGGTCCTGCAACTGCGGACTGGGCAAACAAGGCAACCGATCCGAACAGGATGGCAGCGAAAGTGTGTTTCATATCCGGCCCCGATTTTCGATGAACGCTGGACCAAATCATAACCATGGAACGCCGCAAGACAACGCTACCCCTGGGCACATTTTCGTCATCAAAGCCGGGGGTTCCCACGGCACGGCTGCTTCCGCCGGTTAAGCTTAGCGAAGTGCAAAATGGTTACGGCGGAAACCGGAGCCAAAAGAAAACGACCGGGTAACTTCCCGGCCGCTTCCATTCTATCAGGCAGCGCGCCCGATTGCGCTCTTGCCGGACGTATCAAAAAGCAGCCGGTCTGCGCTCGCGCCGACCTTCACCTTCGTGCCGTCCTTGATCTCGCCGCCGAGCAGCTTCTCCGCGAGTGGGTCCTGTAGCATCTTCTGGATCGCGCGCTTCAAGGGACGTGCGCCGAAAGCAGGATCGTAGCCCTTCTCCGCAAGCAGCGCGCGGGCTTCGGGCGAGAGCTCGATCTCGATCTTGTGCTCGTCCAAGAGCTTCTGAAGACGCGCCATCTGGATGTCGACGATCGCACCCATCTGCTCTTTTTTAAGCCGGTGGAAGAGAATGATCTCGTCCACACGGTTCAGGAATTCCGGACGGAAGCTTGCGCGCACGACGCTCATGACTTGCTCGCGCACGCTATCGACATCGTCCTTCTCGCCGAGCGCGACGAGGAATTCCGCGCCGAGGTTCGAGGTCATGACGATCAGCGCGTTCCGGAAATCGACCGTGCGGCCCTGCCCGTCGGTGAGGCGGCCCTCGTCGAGCACCTGGAGGAGCACGTTGAAGACATCCGGATGCGCCTTTTCGATCTCGTCGAACAGGATCACCTGATAGGGCCGACGGCGCACCGCTTCGGTGAGCGAGCCGCCTTCCTCATAGCCGACATAGCCCGGAGGCGCGCCGATGAGACGCGCGACCGAATGCTTCTCCATGTACTCCGACATGTCGATGCGCTGGAGCGCGTTTTCGTCGTCGAACAGAAAGCGCGCGAGCGCCTTCGTAAGCTCGGTTTTGCCGACGCCGGTGGGGCCGAGGAACATGAACGAGCCGATCGGCCGGTTCGGATCCTGCAATCCCGCGCGAGCGCGGCGCACCGCGGTCGAAACCGCATGCACGGCTTCCGCCTGCCCGACCACGCGCTTCGCGATCTCGTCTTCCATACGCAAGAGTTTCTCGCGCTCGCCTTCGAGCATCCGGTCCACCGGCACGCCGGTCCAGCGCGAGACGACCTGCGCGACATGGTTCGGCGTCACCGCTTCTTCCACCATCGCGCTCTTGCTCTGCTCCTCGACTTCCGAAAGCTTCTTTTCGAGACCCGGAATGATCGAGTAGGTCAGTTCGCCCGCACGCTGGTATTCGCCCTTGCGCTGGGCGATCGCGAGTTCGTTTCGTGCGCTTTCAAGGTCGGCTTTCAGCTTCTGCGCAGAGCCGAGTTTTTCCTTCTCGCCCTGCCAGCGCGACGTCAAAGACGCCGACTGCTCCTCGAGCGAAGCGACTTCTTTCTCGATTTTCTTCAGCCGGTCTTTCGAGGCCGAGTCGGTTTCCTTCTTCAGCGCTTCCTGCTCGATCTTGAGTTGCATCAGGCGGCGGTCGACTTCGTCGAGCTCCTCGGGCTTGCTGTCGACCTGCATGCGCAGCCGCGCGGCCGCCTCGTCCATGAGATCGATGGCCTTGTCGGGCAGGAAGCGGTCGGTGATGTAGCGGTTCGACAACGAGGCTGCGGCGACCAGCGCCGAGTCGAGAATGCGAACGCCGTGATGGAGTTCGTATTTCTCCTTGATACCGCGCAGGATCGAGACGGTGTCTTCCACCGTCGGCTCTCCGACGAACACAGGCTGGAAGCGCCGCGCAAGCGCCGCATCCTTCTCGACATGCTTGCGGTATTCGTCGAGCGTGGTCGCGCCGACGCAATGCAGTTCGCCACGCGCAAGCGCGGGCTTCAAGAGGTTCGAGGCATCCATCGCGCCGTCGGCCTTGCCGGCGCCGACCAGCGTGTGCATCTCGTCGATGAACAGAATGATCTCGCCGTTTGCGGCGGTGACCTCCTGCAAGACGCCCTTCAGACGCTCCTCGAATTCGCCGCGATATTTCGCGCCGGCAATGAGCGCGCCGAGATCGAGCGCGAGCAGCTTCTTTTCTTTCAGGCTCTCCGGCACGTCGCCGTTGACGATGCGAAGCGCAAGGCCCTCGACGATCGCGGTCTTGCCGACGCCGGGCTCGCCGATCAGCACCG
>CAZFPR010000178.1:3480-3850 GCA_964521045.1 uncultured Hyphomicrobiales bacterium | reverse complement strand
GCGCCGTCCGTACGAAATTCGAGAACGGGCTGCCGATGATTTCGAGTTTACTCATGTTTCCCCCTGAGCTTTTTTACTTTGAGTAATCCGCTTTGACGACCTGCCGCAGAAGTTTCGACAGCGCGATCGCATTGTCGAGGCCGATGGCGTTTTCGAAGCCGGTCTGCGCGTCGCCCCAGCTGTCCATCGCTTTTGTTGCGGCGGTTTCGCCCTTTTTCGTGAGTACGAGTTTCTTGGTGCGGCGGTCTTCCTCGCCCGCCTTTACGGCAAGGTAGCCGTCCCGCTGCAAGGGACGAAGATTGCGCCCAAGCGTGGTGCGGTCGAGCACCATGACCTCTGCGAGTTCGTTGATCGTCTTCGGCCCGACATA
>CAZFPR010000178.1:0-3470 GCA_964521045.1 uncultured Hyphomicrobiales bacterium | reverse complement strand
AAGCGTCGTCAGCACCGAGAGCTGCGAAATGCGCAGGCCGCTGGTCGCGAGCGCCTTGTCGAAATGCTGGGTCGCGACCCGCGCCGCCTGCCGCAGGATGGTGCAGGCGCAGCGGTGGATGTCGGTGCGTTTCGCCATTCGTTTCCTGTCTGGACAAAGGCGTATATGCTCGCATAATGAGGGTATATACGCTTAAGTCAATAGCCGGGGATTGCCATGGACACGCAGACCGCTACAGCCGCGCGCACGAGAACGTTCAGCTGGAAGGATCCGAAAGAGAGCGCCGGGCTCGTGCTGGCGATGCCGGGGCTCGAATTTCTGCGCAAGATCCGCGACGGCGAAATCCCGAATCCGCCGATCACCGACGCGCTCGATTACGAGCTCACGGTGGTCGAGCCCGGTTTCGTGGTCTTCGAAATCGAGCCGAAGGAGTTTCACTACAATCCGATCGGCACGGTGCATGGCGGGGTGGCGCTGACGCTGATGGATTCCGCGATGAGCTGCGCGGTGCAGACCATGCTGCCCGCGGGCACCGGATATACGACGCTAGAGCTGAAACTGAACTTCGTGCGCGGGATCACCGCGAAAACCGGCAGGATGCGCGCCGAAGGCAAGATCGTTCACGCCGGCGCTAGAACCGCCATCGCGGAAGGCCGTTTCGTAGACCGGGACGGCAAGCTCTACGCCCACGCCACGACGACGTGCTTCATTCTTCAGCCGGAAAAGAAATAGCGGCGGCTTTTACGGCCGGAACGCAGGCTGCGCCGCAAACTGGATTGTAGGCTGCGTCGACGCCCAGGAGATCGCGCCGGAGAGCGCCTCCGCCCAGCAGGCGTAACTCCAGTCGTTCATGTGAAAGAGGTCCTGCGAGAGAAACGCCTCGAAGGGAATGTGGCGGGTCTCTTTCCACTCTTTCATCTGCGCCCAGCGATGGAAAACCGGAACGCCTTCCTCGCGCGCGATCGAGCGGATCAGCTCGACCATGGGCTCGGCGTCGGGATCTTTCAGCACTTTCGGCGCGTATTGCGGATCGATCAGCACGACATCGGCGCCGATCGCGCGCAGCCGGCGCAGGCCGTCGCGCATGACGTCGCCTTCTTTCGAGATGCCGTCGGAGTTGAGGAGCGCATTGGTGCCGACCTGCCACAGCACGAGATCGGGCCGCGCCGACTTCACGTCTTCCTCGAAGCGGTCCAGCATCTGGCGATCGACCGCGCCGCTCATGCCGCGGTTGACGATATGGAATTCGACGCCGGGGAAGCGGGCGGTGAGACGCTTATAAAGCTGGTTCGGGTAGTTGTGTTCGGCGGAGGTCGCACCGACGCCTGCGGTCGAAGACGACCCCATCGCGACGATGGTCACGGGCTCTCGCTTCGCAATGCGCGCGGCGACATGCGGAAGCGAACCCGACAGGCGCAGATGTTCGGCGCTCGGCGAACAGGCGGGCTTTGCTGGGGTTTCAGCCCGGGCAGCAGGCGCGAGGCAGAGCAATATGCCTGCGGCGATCAGGAGTTTGCGGGACTTCATTGCGTTGCCTTCGCCAACTCCGAGAAAGACGCGGCGCGCGAGACGAACTCAGCCAGCAGCCGTCCGAGGCAGCGATGGACCGCCTCGAAAGTGCCGTCGCTCTTCAGTGCCGTAAAATCGAAGGCTTCGTTCTCGCTCCAGTAGCGCATGATGTCGTAGCGGTTGAACAAAGCTACATCCGAGTAGGACGCGACACGGCGTATGCGATCGTTCAGTGCGCCTGCATTCGACACGAAGGAGAGGCGCGGGCTGAACTGCGGGTTCACGAAAATGACGTCCGCGCCGCCCGCATTGATGATCTCGACCGCCCGCTCCAACTTGCGCTCGTACTTGTCGGGATCGATGCCGTTGATAGCCTCCACCGTCCCGGTTTGCAGGACCACGAGGTCGGGCTTGTGCTTCTCGATGACGCCGGGAAGCGCGGCCAGAATGTGCTTGATGTTCTTGCGCGGCTCGGTGTGAACGCCAATGCGGAATTCGTAATTCGGCAGACGTTCCTTCAGCGCGCTTTCCAGAAACTGCGGATAGGCGCGAAGCTTTTCGCCCGAGCGCGTCTGCGACGGCAGACTGGAAACGATCAGAATATTGAGAGACTTGTGGGAGCGCAGGTGAAGCGCTGCCTTGGTGGCTTTGTGGTACGGCTGGACATAAGCGTCCGGCGCCTCGCAGCGTTGATCCTGCGCGGCAGCCATTCCACTCATGAACAGAAGTGGCAGTAACGCCGCTCCCATTGCCTTGGCCCGCATAAGGGACCCCCTAGAACACGCCTTCCCACACTCACTTATACTTTAGTCTAAGTTACCAGGTTCTTTTGTGCCCGGCTTTGCAGCTTCTTATACCACGTCATGATGCCGGCAAGAGCAATCATGGTCAGGATGCCCCCAAGGCTGACGAATACCTGAAACAGTATCCTGCTCGACACTTCGATCATCAGAATATGGGCGGTAAACGACAAAAACACCCCCAAACAGAAGATTTCGAGCGAATGCTCGCCGCAGACGATTAACGGCCGCGCCCAGGCGTCGCGCAAAAAACGGGCATTCGCCGGTACGAAGCGGACCACGATCGCGGTCAGCAGGAGAAAGTGGAGCAGCCGCAGCGGACTCAGGTGAGTCTTGTCGAGCGGGAAGATCAGGAGCCAGTCCGGCCACCTTAAGTTCAGCGAGAAAATCACGGAGAGGTTGGTAACGAGTTGCAGCCCGCCTGCGAGCGCGAGGTAAAGGCCGGCTACGATCAGGAAAGCGGTCGAGCGGAGCAAACCGTCGATCTGGTGGACGCAGCCGATCCCGCACCAGGCGCCGATCACGAACAGGAATTGCCAGGCATAGGGACTGAAGAACCAGACCTTGTCCTGCGGGTAGCCCGGCAGATTCCAGCTCTGCGTGTAGGCGGCGACCCAGAACAGAAACGAAAGCCCAAGCGTGAGGTTCGGCGCGCGCAACAGCATCCACAGGATCAGCGGGAAGAACGCCATCAGCACGATATAGAGCGGCAGCACGTCCACGTTCGCCGGCAGGAAGCGCAGCAGCAGCGCCTCGACGATCACGATCTCGGGCCGCTGGAGGAAATGCATAAGGTTCATTTCCTCGATGTAGAGCGGGTTTTCGAAGCGCGCGGCGACCCACGAAATCTGCGCGAGGTAGATCACGAAGAGAAAGACGAAAGCGACGTAGATCTGCCAGACGCGCTTGAGAATACGCATGCTCGCGACGGTGGGCCCGCGCTCGATCATCACGCGGCCATAGACGAAGGCGGCGGTGTAGCCGGAGATGAAGACGAACATCTCTGCGGCATCCGAGAATCCGAAATTCCGCGTGGTGAACCAGCCGACGAAGTTCGAGGGGATGTGATTCAGAAAGATCAGCCAGAGCGCGAGGCCGCGAAAAAAATCTAGCCGCAGGTCCCGCTCCTTCGGAGGGAGGGAAACCGCGGCTTGGGGAATC
>CAZFPR010000177.1:0-3862 GCA_964521045.1 uncultured Hyphomicrobiales bacterium | reverse complement strand
AGCGCTCGCCTTTCTCGTGCTTCACGCCGCGGAAGCCCCAGAGCCCGAGCATCAGCGCGAGCGCACCGCAGATCGTCGCCGCGAAAAGCACACCTCGCCAGTTCGTGAGATCGCCGACGATGCCGCCGGCCCAGGCGCCGGTCAGATTGCCTGCGAGTGCGGCCGCGACGTAGCGGCCGAGCACAACCTGCCTGCGCTCGACGGCGACGGAGTCCGACACAAACGCGAGTCCTGCGGGGAAAATTCCACCGGCTGCCACGCCCGCGACAATGCGCGTGACCAGGAGCCAGGTGAAGCTCTGCGCGAATGCGCCGATCAGCGTGGTGAGCACGAGCAGGCACATGCCCGCGATCATCAGTTTCGTCTTGCCGAAGAAATCGCCGACCGGCCCGAGCAGCGGCTGCACGATGGCAAACGGCAAGGCGAAGGCCGTCGCAAGCAGCGCGACGTCGGCTGCGGGCATGCCGAACTCGCCGGAAATCTGCGGCACGACCGGATCGATCGCGCGCATGAACAGGCTGGTCGAAAACGCGATGAAGCTTACGACAACGAGCGCCCGGTTCATGGTTCTGTTCTGGGTACTTTCAGGCGCCTAGCGCTTCGATTTCGCAAGCGTGTCGAAGGCGATGAGATCGGAGAGAAGCCGCTCCAGATCCTTGAGCGGGATCATGTTCGGCCCGTCCGAGGGCGCCTTGTCCGGATCGGGATGCGTCTCGATGAAGACACCCGCAACACCGATCGACACGGCCGCACGCGCGAGCACGCCGACATATTTGCGCTCGCCGCCCGAGGACGTGCCTTGTCCGCCCGGCTGCTGCACCGAATGGGTCGCATCGAAGATCACCGGCGCGCCGGTATCGCGCAGCACAGGGATCGCACGCATGTCGCTCACCAGCGTGTTGTAGCCGAACGAAACGCCGCGCTCGGTCACAAGCACATTCGGATTCCCCGCGCTCGTCACTTTCTCGACGACGTTCTTCATGTCCCATGGCGCGAGGAACTGGCCTTTTTTTACATTCACGACGCGGCTGGTCTTCGCCGCGGCGATCAGAAGATCGGTCTGACGGCAGAGGAACGCGGGTATCTGCAATACGTCGCAGGCTTCCGCCGCGCGCGCGCATTGCTCGATTTCATGCACGTCGGTGAGCGTCGGCAGTCCGAGCGTCTCGCGGATTTCGGCAAACACCGGAAGCGCCGCGTCGATGCCCATGCCGCGTGCGGCTTTCGCGCTGGTGCGGTTCGCCTTGTCGAACGACGTTTTGTAGACGAGCCCGATCTTCAGGCGGCCCACGATCTCCTTCAGCGCGCCTGCGACTTCGAGCGCGTGGGCGCGGCTTTCCATCTGGCAGGGTCCCGCGATCAGCGCGAGCGGCAAGTCATTGCCGAAGCGCGCATTTCCGGCCGCGACAACGGCATTCGGTGCAGGATTGGTCATAGGCTTGTTCATCGCGGCGGACCTTGCGTCGGAGCCGCGGCCCGGTCAACCGGCAGCATCGAGATCGAAAGCAAGCACTGCGCCATGCGCATGGACCACAAGACGGCCATGGCGTTCCTGCGCGGCTAGTCCGCTTTTTGAAACCGCGCTGCGGATTTTTCCTCCGTCACCGGAGAATGTGACAGCCGAAAAACGCAGTCCGCTTCCCGCCGGCGGGACCATGCCGAACGCATCTTCGAATGGCCGCGCCTCCATGATCTGCACGCGGCCACGCTTGGTTTCGGCGACGACACCGAGCGAAGTTGAACGCGGCGCGCGAATGCCGGTCCATGCCTGCAAAAAGTATTGGTGATCGGTCGGGCTCTCGGCGGTGAAAACCGCTGCCGAGATGCGGTTCGCTCCGTTCGGATGCGCCTGCAATTCCCTGAACCAGAAATTCTCGGGGCGTTTGTGATGCGCGACGAATGTCATCACGTCGGGCGATTGCGGCTCGCGCAGAAACGCGAGCGAAAAAGCAAGCTCGGCTTCGCTGCCGTCCGGGCGCTTTCCCATGCGCCCGAAATCGAACACCGGAAATCCGCCGAAGCCGGCCTTGTCGAATGCAGCTTTGTCAGCCTGCGCATCGCTGCTTCCGAGCACAAGGCCGCTCAGGCCCTCGCCGTTCTTCGCAAGAAAGTCGCGATGAAAGTGCGCAAACGATACCGGGCTGCCCTGCCCTTCGATTTTTTCGGGCTCCGCGACTTCCAGAATTTCAATGTAGCAGCCGTCGAGTTGCGCGATGCGATTATGCGTCCCGAACGGATGCTTGTTGCGCGAGCTGACGAGAAATCCAAGTTTCTCGTAAGTCGTCGCCGCCGCGTCGAGATCGCGGACGAGATGGATGACGTGATCGATGCCGCGGGACATCGCGAACTAGACGAGCCGGCTCTGTTCGACCGCCGCGCCCACGAACGACGAGAACAGCGGATGCGGCTCGAACGGCCGCGACTTCAGTTCGGGGTGAAACTGCACGCCGACGAACCACGGATGGTCGGGATACTCGATGATCTCGGGCAGGATTCCGTCCGGCGACATGCCGGAGAAGCGCATGCCTTTGGCTTCGAGCCGGTCGCGATAGATCGTGTTCACTTCGTAGCGGTGCCGATGCCGCTCATAAATTTCGGTCGAGCCGTAGATCTCAGCAACCCGGCTGCCCTTCGCGAGCGTCGCCTGATAGGCCCCTAGCCGCATGGTACCGCCGAGATTGCCGCCCGCTTCGCGCCGCTCGCGTTCGTTGCCGCGAAGCCATTCGGTAAGAAGACCCACCACCGGCTCGGGTGTCGCGCCGAACTCGGTCGAGTTCGCGCTGTTGATCCCGGCGAGGTTGCGCGCGGCTTCCACCACCGCCATCTGCATGCCGAAACAGATGCCGAAATACGGCACGTTGCGCTCGCGAGCGAATTGCGCAGCCCGAATTTTTCCTTCCGCGCCGCGATGCCCGAAACCGCCGGGCACGAGAATGCCGTTGACATGCTCGAGATAAGGCGCGGGGTCTTCGTTTTCGAAGATCTCCGACTCAATCCAGTCGAGATTGACCTTCACCTTGTTCGCGATGCCGCCGTGCGACAGCGCCTCGATCAGCGACTTGTAGGCGTCCTTCAGGCCGGTGTACTTGCCGACGATCGCGATCGTGACGTCGCCTTCCGGGTTGCGGACGCGGTCTTCGATGGTCGTCCATCGCTTGAGTTCGGGTGCCCGCGCGTCCTTGATGCCGAAGGCGGCAAGCACCTCGTCGTCGAGCCCCGCCGCGTGATAGTTCGACGGCACGGCATAGATGTTATCGACGTCGCGCGCCTCGATCACCGCGCTCTCGCGCACATTGCAGAAGAGACCGAGCTTGCGCCGTTCTTCCTTGGGGATTTCGCGGTCGGTGCGGCACAACAGAATATCCGGCTGGATGCCGATGGAGCGCAGCTCCTTCACCGAATGCTGCGTGGGTTTCGTCTTCAGTTCGCCCGCGCTCGGGATGTAAGGCAAGAGCGTAAGGTGGACATAGATGCAGTTGCCGCGCGGCAACTCGTTCTTGAGTTGCCGGATCGCCTCGAAGAACGGCAGGCCCTCGATGTCGCCGACCGTGCCGCCGATTTCGACCAGCACGAAATCGAAGCCGTCGTTTCCCTCCAGCACGAAATCCTTGATCGCGTTGGTCACATGCGGAATGACCTGAATGGTCGCGCCGAGATAATCGCCGCGCCGCTCCTTGGAGAGGATCTCCTGATAGATGCGCCCCGTGGTGATGTTGTCGCGCTTGCTCGCGGGAACGCCGGTGAAGCGCTCGTAGTGCCCGAGATCGAGATCGGTTTCGGCGCCGTCGTCGGTCACGAAGACCTCGCCGTGCTGATACGGGCTCATCGTGCCCGGATCGACGTTGAGGTAGGGGTCGAGTTT
>CAZFPR010000176.1:0-3965 GCA_964521045.1 uncultured Hyphomicrobiales bacterium | reverse complement strand
CTGCGGAACGACTACGACCGGGCGATCTCGGATTATGATGAGGCGCTGCGCCTCAAGCCGGATTACGCGATCGCGTTCTATAACCGTTCGATCGCCTACAAGAACAAGAAGGACTACGACCGCGCGCTGAGCGATCTGAGTGAATCGCTGCGGTTCGATCCGAAGTTCACGGACGCTTACGTCGAGCGCGGCGTCGAATTCTATTATCGGAGGGACTACGACCGCGCGCTCTCGGACCTGAACGAGGCGACCCGTCTGTCGCCGCAAAATCACTTGGCCTTCAATGTGCGCGGTCTCGTATATGCCGCGCGGAAAGAATACGACAAGGCGATTTCGGAATATTCCGAAGCGATCAAGTTCAATCCCAAATTCGCGACCGCCTTCCGGAACCGTGCGTCCGTCCACTACAACAAGAAGGATTACAAGAGTCAGATCGCGGACCTGAATGCTGCGATCCAGCTCGAGCCGAAAGACGCCGAATCCTGGAATTCGAGATGCTGGTCGAAGGCGATCACTGCGTCCGACTTGCCCGGTGCGCTGACCGACTGCGACCGCTCGCTGCAACTCGATCCGAAGAACGCCTCGACCCTCGACAGCCGCGGGTTCGTATATTTCCGCCTCAACCGTTTCGACGAGGCGATCAAGGATTTCGATGCGGCGATCGCACTCGACCCGAAGCATGCGGAATCGTTCTATGTGCGCGGCCTTGCGAAACTGCGGAAGGGCGACAAGACGGCGGGCGATGCCGACATCACGGCGGCGAAAGCGCTCAAGAAGGATGTCGCCGAGGAGTACGAAGCTTACGGGATCAAGCTGTAATTACCGCAGGCGGCATCTTTGTCGAGCCAACACGGACGCGAGGTCTTTACCGACCGCGCGAAGCATGTTCCGTTACCCGTAAATGGCGCCGGATTCTGGCGTAAGGCGAGGGCGGATCATGCGGATTGGCTGGCGAACGGTCGCTTTGACATCGATACTTCTCGCGGTGGCGGTGTTGCCCGCCTCTTCGCAGCGCGGACCCGCAGTCGTTTATGCGCAGGACGAACTTCCTGACGAGGAAACGCCGGGCGTCGTTCCCAAGCAGGACGAGGCTTCGCCCCAGTTCCAGCGGCAGGTCGTGTTCTTTCGCTCGAACGAAGAGCCCGGCACGATCGTCATTCACACCAACGAGCGCTACCTCTACCTCGTAATGGGGAACAGCAGGGCGATGCGCTACGGCGTCGGCGTCGGCCGCGACGGCTTCACCTGGCAGGGACTGCACAAGATTTCCCGCAAGGCCGAATGGCCGGACTGGCGGCCGCCGCCGGAAATGATCGAGCGGCAGCCCTATCTGCCGCGATTCATGGCCGGAGGACCCGGCAATCCGCTAGGCGCGCGTGCGCTCTATATCGGTTCGACGGTTTACCGGATTCACGGAACCAATCAGCCGCATACGATCGGACACGCGGTTTCTTCGGGATGCTTCCGTCTCGTGAACAACGATGTCGTCGACCTGTTCGACCGTGTGCCTGTCGGTACACGGGTGATCGTCAAACACGCGCCGACAATGTAGGCGAGGGGAAAACAGTATGCCGAAACTCAGATCGTTCGTTTGCAGTGTCGGCATCCTGTTCGCGACCGCAGCGGCCTCCGAGGCGCAGACCCTGAACGCCATCAAGGAGCGCGGCGCTCTGGTCTGCGGCGTGAGCCAGGGGCTCCCGGGATTTTCCGATGACGATCAGAAGGGCAACTGGAGCGGGTTCGACGTGGATTTCTGCCGCGCGCTTGCGGCGGCGATCTTCGACGATCCGAAAAAAGTCCGCTACGTGCCCCTGAATGCGGCCGAGCGTTTCGATGCGCTCAAAGCCGGCAAAATCGACATTCTTTCTCGCAACTCGACATGGACCATCGCCCGCGAGAATGACGGCATCACCTTTGCCGGCATCACGTATTACGACGGCCAGGGCTTCATGGTCCGCAAATCGCGGAACGTGATGACGTCCCTCGATCTTTCGAACGTGAAGATCTGCGTACAAGAAGGCACGACCAACGAACTCAATCTGACGGACTACTTCACGCAGAACGGGATGCGTTTCGAGATCGTGAAATCCGTGGGCGTCGCCGATGTCGTGAAGGGATACGAGAGCGGCAAGTGCGACGTGCTGAGCGCAGACGTGTCACAGCTCTATGCGTTGCGGCTGGAAACCTCGAAGCCTGCCGACCACACCATTCTTGCGGACGTGATCTCCAAGGAGCCGCTGGGCCCGGCCGTCCGCCGCGGCGACGAGCAATGGTTCGCGGTCGTGAAGTGGGTTCACTTTGCGATGCTGAATGCCGACGAACTCGGCGTGCATACCGCGAGGCTGAACGACGCGCTCAAATCCGAAAAGCCGGACGTGAAGCGGCTCCTCGGCCGCGATGGCGATTACGGCGAGAAACTCGGGCTGACTCGCGACTGGGTCGCGCGCATCGTCCGGCACGTCGGCAGTTACAGCGACGTCTATGAGCGCAACATCGGCATGAAGTCGAAGGTGATGATACCGCGCGGTCTCAACCACCTCTGGAGCTCCGGCGGCATCCAGTACGCCCCGCCGATCCGTTAGTTGCGGGGCGGCGTATCGTCGCTCTCGTCGGGAGGCGGGGCCATGAAGACGGGTCCCTTCTGCTCGGTTGCCTTGGGAGCGGCCTTAGGCGCTGCCTTGGCGGCGGTCTTCTTCGGCGGGGACTTCTTCTTCGCGACCGGTGCGGTTTCGCAGCGCACGTACACGGCGGTGCCGTAGCGGGATGCGACCTCGGTATCGACCCAGCGCAGGATCAGGACTTTTCCGTCAAACGATACGACTTCCCGATCCTGCGGCCCGCCGGCTTCGCCTTCCGGGCCGATGAAGGTCTTGCCCCCGGCGAGCCCCTTCAGCTGCAATTCCTGCGGTTCGGATTGATCGGCAAGGTGCATGATCACGCCGCCGCCCGGACCCTTGGCGATTACATAGGGTTGCCGGCATTGCTGGCGCGCTTCCGTTTCCGTGCGGGTCCGATCCTGGTCGCGCTGAAAGGCTGCGAGGCCATAGCGGCCTGAAATCTGGTCGGCATTGTACGCTGGCGGAGCCGCCGCCGGGCCGGTCAAACTCGGCATGTTCATGCCTGAGCCTGAGCAACTCGCGATCAGAAGACCGGCCAGAGGGATCCAGTAAAACCGGGTCGTCGGGGTCGTGCCTGTGAGGGTCCGCATCACATATCCTTCGCAAAGCAACGAGGACAGCCTACCCATCTTCGCGCAAGGCGGGAAGTCATTGGAATGGCCTGTGTTTAGACACTTTGCGCCCTTGCTTCGGCTGGGGGGGTGAGATACTCCCCTAGCGTCTTTCGAAGTATTCGCAACTGCGAGATCGGGAGGCCCGCCTTCCCGGCGATGTGCCCCGGCCTCGTGAGGGCTTCCGATGGCCGTACTGATCAACGATTACCTGCCGGTCGTCATCTTTATTGGCGTCGCTGCCGTAATCGGTCTCGCGCTTCTGGTTTCTCCGTTCCTGCTCGCTTACCAGAATCCGGATCCGGAGAAGCTCTCCGCCTACGAATGCGGCTTCAACGCCTTCGACGACGCGCGCATGAAGTTCGACGTGCGCTTCTATCTCGTCGCGATCCTCTTCATCATTTTCGATCTCGAAGTCGCGTTCCTGTTTCCGTGGGCGATCGTGTTCGGGGAACTGGGCTCGTTCGGCTTCTGGTCGATGATGGTCTTCCTTGGCGTGCTCACCATCGGCTTCGTCTATGAGTGGAAGAAGGGAGCGCTGGAATGGGATTAGTCGCTCCCGCCGCCAAAGGGATTCTCGATCCGAACACCGGCAAGCCGGTCGGCTCGGACGATCCGTTCTATCAGGGCCTTTCCAACGAACTCGCCGACAAGGGCTTTCTCGTCACCGCGACCGACGATCTCATCAACTGGGCGCGCACCGGCTCGCTGATGTGGATGACCTTCGGTCTCGCAT
>CAZFPR010000175.1:2220-4004 GCA_964521045.1 uncultured Hyphomicrobiales bacterium | reverse complement strand
ACCGCATCGGCCCCGGCGAGATCGAAGACTGCCTCATCCGCCATCCCGCAGTCGCGCTCGCAGCCGTCGTCGGAAAGCCCGACCCCGTTCGCACGGAGATCGTGAAGGCTTTCGTGCAACTGAAGGCGGGGCATGCGCCTTCGGAAGCGCTGGCGGGCGAAATCCAGAATTTCGTAAAGACGCAGCTTGCCGCGCACGAATACCCGCGCGAAGTTGCCTTCGTGGATTCGATGCCGATGACGACGACCGGGAAAGTGATCCGCCGCTTGTTGCGCGAGCAGGCTTGAATAACAAAAAATCGTCATGCCCGGCCTTGTGCCGGGCATCCACGTCTTAACGGCCTCTCAGAAAAGAAGGCGTGGATGGCCGGGACGAGCCCGGCCATGACGAGGTTAGGCGGGCTTCTTCCAGACGAAAACGTGCAGCCCGAGCTTGCGCTTGGTCACGAGATAGAGCATCGCCGATTCGAACATCATCGCTGCCGAGATCGCGACCGCCGCGCCGTAGAGCTTGAAGTGCGGGATCAGGAGAAAGCAGAGCGCGAGATTGACGATGAATGCGAGCGCGTAGATCGTGGCACAGGCGCGCTGCTCGCCGACCATGTTGAGCAACCGCTCGACCGGCCCCACGCCCGCGCGCGCGAGCAGTCCGATCGCAAGCACGAACATCAACCCGTAACCCGAAGCAAAACCTTCGCCGAACAGCGAAAGCAGAAACTTGCCGAGCACAAGCAGGCCGATCGTGCCCGCGAGCGAAGGCCAGAACGTCCACTTGATCGAGTCGCTCAAGAAACGTTCCAGCCGCTCGCGCTGGCCCGAGACGTGATATTCGGCGAAACGGTGCGCAGTCGCAGCCGATACCGCGAAATACACGAAGGCGACCAGCGCGAGAATCTTGGTCGCCGCGTAGTAGACCGCGACCTGATCCGGCTCGACGTAGACCTCGAGCACGAGAATGTCGGTATAGGTCAGGAGAAAATAGAAGCTCTCGACCATGAAGATCGGGAAGGCGGTAGCTAACCAGAACTTCGTCTCGTATTTCTTCGGCCCCGCCGGGACTTTTTCTTTCAGGCGGCGGTCCAGCATCAGCATCTGCGCGACCGTCACCAGCCAGTAGGCGATGACCGTGGAAGCCATCGCGTAAAGCGCCGTGTTCGGAAATCCGGCGAAGTGGAATCCCGCCATGAAGGCGAGGATCACGAGCGGGCGCGCGATGTAGCCGGGCGCGAGCGCCATATCGATCCAGTTATAGGACCGCGAGATGCCGTCCTGTGCGGCAGAGAGCGCGTGCATGGGAAGACACGCGCACATCAGCACCAGCGGCACCACGTAGTAATTATCCATGTACTGCCGGAACAGGAACAGGATCGCGATCGTGACTCCGGCAACAAAAGTCGCGATACCGACGACGAACCAGCGGCTCGCGAAGATATAGCCGCGCAGCCGCGCGTTATCGCCCTGCGTCACGTATTCCGGAATGAAGCGTTGCGCCGCCGTGCAAAGGCCGAGCGGGACAAGGCTACCGATCAGAAGCAGCCAGGTCCAGACATAGACGTAGATTCCGAATTCGTAGCGGCCCATCCAGCGCGCAAGCACGATCTGCGAAACGAACGCCACCGCAGCACCTGCGATGCGAATGGCGAAGGCAGTCGCCGCACCGCGCCGCGCGACCGAATGATCGCTGCTTCCGGTGAAAAGGCTGATCGCGCGCGCGATCAGGCCGCGCACAATTGCACGCAGGTTCCGCTGCTCCGCTCGATCCGGATTGGCAAGGCTCACGCCCAT
>CAZFPR010000175.1:0-2210 GCA_964521045.1 uncultured Hyphomicrobiales bacterium | reverse complement strand
TCCCGGGGCTTTCGCCCGCATTTTCGGGAGAGGTAGCAGAGTGTTGTTAAGAAACCCTTCAGGAAATCGACGAGCGTTCAGCCCTTGAAGCCGCCGCCCTCGAGATAGGCGATCTCTTCGGGCGTGGATTTCCGCCCGAGAATCCTGTTCCGGTGCGGGAACCTGCCGAAACGCGCGATCGCATCACGATGGATCTCGGCATACTTAATGTTTTCTTGCTTTCCGCTCGCAGCCATCAACTCGACGCAGCGATCCTGATCGGCGAGCGATTCCGAATGCATGTAGGGCATGTAGAAGAAGGTATGCACCTCGGGATCGACCGCCTTGTCCCGTCCCGCGGCAATCCCACGGCCCGCGACCTGCTTCGCCATTTCGTCGGCCGCGAACGCCTTCGGCGTTCCGCGAAACATGTTGCGCGGAAACTGATCGAGCAGGATCACGAGCGCGAAGGCGCCGTAAGCCGAGCGCTCCCAGTGCGAAAGCTCGCCGCGCGCGCCCGCTTCGCCGAGGACATCACGGCATCGGGCCGCCAGGTCGTGGGTTTCCAGAAAGCGCGCGCGGACCTGCTCGTCGAAGACCGGATCGGCGGCGAACCATTTGCCCGGCCCGGCATCCTTCCAGAACAGGAATATTTCTTCCGGCCGCGCGACTGCCATCTAGAGCCTGAATGTCCTCGCCTGAATCTTCTCGTACAGCGTCACGTCCAGTGGAACGTAAGCGCCCTGTTGCTGATCGTTGAAGAATATATCGTCCTTCACCATGGCGGGATCGAAACCGTCTTTTACGAGATCGACCTTGCGCTGCTTGAAGGTGCCGGTCACGTCGAGTTCCCGCTTCAGGCGGATGAAGAGCGGCCGCGCGTATTCCGGGAGCGACTTCGCGACATGCGAACGCAGATCGGCGAGATCGAGCCTGCCTTCCGACACGATCGCGATCATGCCAGCCTTGCCGTCATAGCCCTTGATCGGAACGCCGTAGACCGTCGCCTCCTGCACGCCGGGGAACACGGTGAAAGCTTCAGCCACTTCGTTGGTCGAGACGTTTTCGCCCTTCCAGCGGAAAGTGTCGCCGATGCGGTCGATGAAATAGAAATAGCCCTTGTCGTCCTGCCGCAAGAGATCGCCGGTGCGGAACCAGGCGTCGCCCTTCTCGAAAACGTCGTGAAGGATTTTCTTCTTGGTCGCTTCCGGGTCGGCATAGCCCTCGAAGCGGCTGGTCGGCTTCGACGGATCGTTCAGGATTTGTCCGATCGCCTCGCCGACCTCGCCCGGTTCGCAGACGATGCAGAAGCCCTGCTTGTCGCGCACCGGCTGCTCGGCCTCGACATCGAATTTCACGATGCGCGTCGGAAAGCGGTGCGCGAGATATTTCGGCAGACGGCCGACCGCGCCGGGCGTGCCGTCGAAATTGAAGCTTGCGACGTTGCCTTCGGTCGCAGCATAGAATTCCAGCACGCGCGGAATCTTGAAGCGCTCCTGAAATACCGGCCATACGTCGGGCCGCATGCCGTTGCCACAGCAGACGCGAATCGAGTGCTTCTTTTCGTTTTCGTTCGGCGGCGCCGTCACGAGATAGCGGCACAGCTCGCCGATATAGATGAAGGCGGTGCACTTCCACTTGACGCAGTCGTCCCAGAATTCCCGTGCCGAGAATTTCTCGCGGATGATGACCGTCCCGCCGCCGATGAGCGTCGCGCCCGTCGCGACCATGCCGCCGTTCGAGTGATACATCGGCAGGCAGTCATACATACGGTCGGAAGGCTTGGTGCCGATCGCACCCGCGAAGCCGTTGGCGGCAAGCATCAGGCGGTAGTGATTGATGTTCGCGGCCTTGGGTAAACCTGTCGTGCCGCTGGTGTAGATAAAAAGCGCGCGGTCGTTGATGTCGAGATCGGGCCGGTCGGCTTGCGGGATCGAGGACTTATCCATCGCCGCGATGGCGGGCTCGATGCGGTCGTACTCGTTCGACTCGCCGTGGACCCAGATTTTCGGCTGCGCGGTGATCTGCGATTTCGCACCGTTGAACGAATTCAGGAGCCGCGAATCCACAATCACGTGCTTCGGCGACACGATCGAAATGGAGTGCGCGAGCGGCGTGCCGGTGAGATTGGTGTTCAAGAGCGCGACCACGCCGCCTGCACGCAGGATGCCGAGCCAGATCACGACATACTCGGGCCGGTTCAGCATCAGCAGGCAGACCACATCGCCCTT
>CAZFPR010000174.1:1836-4009 GCA_964521045.1 uncultured Hyphomicrobiales bacterium | reverse complement strand
GAAACGGAGGCCGCATGATCGGTCTCCCGATCGGATTCACTTCGCCGCTCTTGTTGCTCGCGCTTCTGGCGCTTCCGGTGCTTTGGTACTTGCTGCGCCTCGTGCCGCCGAAGCCCCGCCTGATCCGCTTCCCGCCGACGCGGCTCCTGCTCGAGATCGAACCCAAGGAAGAGACGCCCGCGCGTACGCCGTGGTGGCTCACGGCACTCCGGCTCTTGCTCGCGGCACTCATTATCTTTGCGGCGGCAGGCCCGCTCTTGAATCCGCCGCCGGCAACCTCGCGCACCACCGGCGCGATCGTGCTTGTGGTTGACACCGGCTGGGCATCCGCCGCGCAGTGGCAGAACCGTCTCTACACCGCGAACGCGATCATCGCCCGCGCCGAATCCGAAAACCGTCCCGTCGCACTGCTCGCAACGGGAAAACCGCAGAAGGACGTTTCACTGCTGCGCCCGCTCGAAGCGCGCGAGCAGTTGCGCCTGCTCGCGCCCGCCCCGCACCAGCCGAACCGTGCGGACATTCTTCCCGGCCTCGCGGAGCTGATGAAGCGCCAGCCCGACGCTTCGGTGATCTGGCTTTCGGACGGCATCGACCTCGGCGACGGCGAAGCTTTCGCCGCGGCCCTTGGCGAGCGCATCCCCGCAGGCCAACTCATCGTGATCTCCGGCGGCACGCAAAGCGCGCTCGCGCTTGCGGGAGCCGAGAACAACGCCGGCGCGCTGATCGTGAAGGTCTTGCGCCCGGATACCAACACGCCCGCAAACGGCAGCGTCCGCGCGCGCGACCTGCGCGGGCTTCCGCTCGGCGATGCGCCGTTCTCGTTCGCGATCGGCGCACTCGAAACGGAAGCGAAATTCGAACTTCCGGTCGAAATCAGAAACGACATCGCGCGGCTTGAAATCACCGGCGAACGCTCGGCGGGCGCCGTGCAGTTGCTCGACAAGCGCTGGCGGCGCCGCACGGTCGGTATCGTATCCGGCGGCACCGCGGACACCGCGCAGCCGCTGCTCGCGGCGACCTTCTATCTCTCCCGCGCGCTTTCGCCCTTTGCGGACGTTCGCGTATCCGGCAACGAAGCCGCGGGCATCGCGATCGCGCGCTTCATCGAGCAGCAGATTCCCGTGATCGTGCTTTCCGACGTCGGCACCATTCCGCCGGAAACGCGCGAGCAGCTCTTCAAATGGATGGAGAACGGCGGCGTGCTGATCCGCTTCGCGGGACGCCGTCTTGCGGGCGCCACCGACGACGATCTCGTGCCTGTGCGGCTCAGGCGCGGCGGCCGCGTGCTCGGCGGCTCGCTATCCTGGGAGCAGCCGCAGAAGCTCGGCTCTTTCTCTCGCGAAAGCCCGTTTGCCGATATGATCGTGCCGGGCGACGTCAGCGTCACACGCCAGGTTCTCGCCGAGCCGGACGGACGGCTTGCCGAGCGCACCTGGGCCTCGCTTGCCGACGGCACGCCGCTCGTCACAGCGGAACGGCGCGGCAAGGGTTTGCTCGCGCTGTTTCACGTCACAGCCGACACCTCGTGGTCTAATCTTCCGCTCTCCGGCGCCTTCGTCGAAATGCTGCGCCGGACGGTCGGCCTCGGTAGCGCCGTCAATCGCCCTGCGGACGGCAAGCAGGAAGTGGCGCGTTCAAACGTGCCGACCGTTTCGCCTTCGCGCCTGCTCGACGGCTACGGCGCCTTCACCGCGCCGGGACCGACGGCAAAGCCGCTTGCGGCCGATTTCACCGACCGCGGCAACGCGGATCATCCGCCCGGATTCTATGGTCCGGCAGAAAGCCTGCTCGCCGTGAATGCACTGCTGCCGAAGGACCGCCTCGCGCCGCTCGATCTCTCGAAGCTCAAAGCGAGCATTGAGCCGTACCGCCGTTCCGAACCGGTCGATCTGCGCGCGGCACTCTTGTCGCTCGTGCTCCTGCTGCTCGTGATCGACGCCTTGATCGTGTTCTGGCTCGCGGGCGGATTGAACCGCATGACGCGCCGCCGCGCGGCCGCGGCGATCCTGCTCGCGTTCGGCATCCCGCTCTTCTTCGCGGATATGCGCGCAGAGGCGCAAACCGCGCCGCGCGTACAGCAGAACATCGATACTTCGCTGCCGATCGAGGTGCGCTCCGTGCAGCAGACGCGGCTCGCCTATGTGATCACCGGAGACAGCGAGACCGACGCCAT
>CAZFPR010000174.1:0-1826 GCA_964521045.1 uncultured Hyphomicrobiales bacterium | reverse complement strand
ATCAGCAAGGCGGGTCTCGAAGGTCTCTCCGCATTTCTTGCCGCGCGCACCGCGCTCGAGCCCGGAGCGCCGATGGGCGTGAATATCGCAAGCGACGAGCTTTCGTTCTTCCCTATGCTGTACTGGCCGGTCGTGCCTGGTGCTGCGAAGCCCTCGCCCGCGGTGCTGAGCCGGATCGACGCCTACATGAAGCAGGGCGGCACCATCCTGTTCGACACGCGGGACGCGCTTGCGATCACCAATCCGCGCGGCGGCGAGGTGACACCCGCGACCGCCGCACTTCGCGACATTCTCTCCTCGCTCGATCTGCCGGAACTGGACACGGTGCCGCGCGATCACGTGCTGACGAAATCGTTCTATCTGTTGCGCGACTTTCCGGGCCGTTTCACGAACGGAAGCCTCTGGGTCGAAGCGCTGCCCGCAAGCGCCGAAGAAGAAGCGGATCGTCCCGCCCGCGCGGGCGACGGCGTTTCCCCGATCCTGATCACATCGAACGATCTTGCCGGCGCCTGGGCCGTTTCCTCGGACGGGCAGCCCATGCTGCCGCTGACGCCGGGCGAGCCGCGCCAGCGCGAGTTCGCCTATCGCGTCGGCGTGAACATCGTCATGTACATCCTGACCGGAAACTACAAAGCCGATCAGGTGCATGTGCCGGCGCTACTCGAGAGGCTGGGGCAATGAAGTTGGGGCACACCATCCTCATCCTGAGGAGCCGCGCGAAGCGCGGCGTCTCGAAGGATGAGGATTCATGGTTCGAGACGCGCCGCTTCGCGGCGCTCCTCACCATGAGGACCAAAAACAAGGTTCTCCCATGAACCTCGGCATCGCCTTCGAACCGCTGATCTCGCTGCCGCTGCTCTTCGGCGCGGCTGCGGTCGTCGTGCTGGTCGCAGCCCTTCTTCTGTTCTCCCGCTCACGAGGCGCAATCATCCGCACGATCGCGCTTGCGCTCGGCGTGATCGCGCTCGCTAATCCCTCGCTCACCCGCGAGGACCGCGATCCGCTGACTTCCGTCGTCGCCGTCGTGCTCGACCGCAGCGCAAGCCAGCGCTTCGGCGACCGCACTGACGCAACGGACAAAGCCGCCGAACTCCTGAAACAGCGTCTCGCTGCAATTCCCAATCTCGAAGTGCGCATCGTTGATGGCGGCACCGATGGCGAAGGCGACGGCACCAAACTGTTCTCCGCGCTGAGCGCGACACTCTCGGACGTACCGCCGGAACGCGTCGCAGGCGCGATCATGATAACCGACGGCCGCGTACACGACGTGCCGCTGCCCCAGCATCTCGGCTTCGAGGCGCCGGTTCACGCGCTGATTACCGGCCGCGAAAACGAGCGCGACCGCCGCGTGGCACTGACTTCGACGCCTCGTTTCGGCATCGTCGGACAGCGGCAGACCATCGGCTTCCGCGTCGTCGACGAAGGCATCCCGAACGGCGCGCGGGTGAACGTCACGGTTCGCCGCGACGGCGCCGTGGTCGCAAACACCGTCGTCACCGCGGGCGTCGAAGAACGGGTAGAGGTCGAGATCGCGCATGCCGGCGCGAACATCGTCGAAATCGAGGCCGCTCCGCTCGAAAACGAACTGACGCTGCTGAACAACCGCGTAGCGCTCACCGTCGATGGCGTACGCGAGAAGCTGCGCGTGCTGCTCGTGTCCGGAGAGCCGCACGCCGGCGAGCGCACCTGGCGCAATCTGCTCAAGTCCGACGCCAACGTCGATCTGGTTCATTTCACGATTCTGCGTCCGCCGGAGAAGCAGGACGGCACGCCGATCCACAAACCTTCCCTGATCGCGTTCCCGACACGCGAACCCTTCCAGACCA
>CAZFPR010000173.1:0-4011 GCA_964521045.1 uncultured Hyphomicrobiales bacterium | reverse complement strand
ATTTGCCCGTTGTGCGTGACGTTATCCGGGATCGTCGGACGCACGATCGCGCCGGCTTGCTCGAGGGAAGCGAAGTGCTCGTGGTAGGCGTTCCATGACGCGAGCCGGTCTTCGATAATCCGATCCGCCGACGAAAGCTGTACGTGAAGAAACGCTGCGATCAGTTCGCTCGGCAGGAACGAAGATCCGTGATCGACCCAGGTGTATTTGTCGACGCGGCCGTCCTGAAACTCGCGCCGGTTGGTTCCCTTCTCCCACAACACATGCGCCTGCTCGGAGAAATCCGGCCGGCTCGTAACAAAGGCTCCGCCTTCGCCCGAGACGACGTTTTTCGTCGCATGAAACGAGATGCATCCGGCGTCGCCGATGGAGCCCGCGGGCTTTCCTTCGTATTCGGATAGCAGCGCCTGTGCCGCGTCCTCGACGACGACAAGGCCGTGGCGCTTCGCGATCTCCATGATCTTCTTCATTTCGCAGGGAACGCCTGCGTAATGCACGACGAAGATCGCCTTCGTTTTCGGCGTGATAGCGGCTTCGATCAGGTTCTCGTCGAGGTTCAGCGTATCGCGCCGGATGTCCACGAATACGGGTGTCGCGCCGCGCAGGACCACCGCGTTCGCAGTGGACACGAACGTGAACGAGGGCATGATGACTTCGTCGCCGGGCGCAAGATTGCAGAGCAGCGCCGCCATTTCGAGCGCGCCCGTGCAGGAATGCGTGAGCAGCGCCTCCGAGACATGAAGGCGATCCTTGATCCACTGCTGGCAGAGTTGCGTAAAGTGGCCGTTTCCGGTGAGTTCTCGCCGCTCCAGCACGGAGCGCAAGGCATCGAGTTCTCCGCCGACGAGCGGGGGCCAGTTGAAGGGAATGCCTTTTTTCATCGGCGCTGCGGCTCTAGGTGGCGGTCGCGGACGGCGCGAGACGTCCGAGACGCTCACCCTTGTAGCCGGTCGCCCGCAGGCGCTCCCACCACGTCCGGTTGTTCAGGTACCACAGCACGGTGGACCGCAAGCCATCGGAGAGACTGATGGCCGGGCTCCATTGCAGTTCCCGTTTCAGCTTGGCGGAATCGATGGCGTAGCGCGCATCGTGTCCCGGGCGGTCGGTGACGAACTCGATCAGCGACGCATGCGAACCGCGCCCGTTATCCGGAAGCAGTTCGTCGAGAATTTTGCAGAGCGCGTGAATGAGATCGATGTTGGAACGCTGGCAATCCGCGCCGACGTTGTAGGACGCGCCGGGCGCTCCGCGCTCGGCGATCAATACGAGCGCTTGCGCGTGATCTTCGACATGGATCCAGTCGCGCACGTTGGTGCCGCGTCCGTAGACCGGGATCGGTTTCCGCTCCATGGCGTTGAAGATCACGGTCGGAATGAGTTTCTCGGGATACTGATAGGGGCCGTAGTTGTTGGAGGAATTGGAAAGCACCGCCGGCAGGCCGAACGTGACATGCCACGCATTCACGAGATGGTCGCTCGCCGCCTTGCTCGCCGCATAAGGAGAGTTCGGGCGATAGGGGCTTTCTTCCGTGAACAGCCCTTCGGCGCCCAGGGAACCGAACACTTCGTCGGTCGAGATGTGATGGAAGCGAAAGCTGTCGCGCTCGTTCGGGCCGAGCGTGTGCCAGTATTTCGTCGCGACATCGAGCAGGACATAAGTCCCGACAATGTTGGTCTCGATGAACGGTGCAGGCGAATCGATCGAGCGGTCGACGTGGCTTTCCGCGGCCAGATGCATCACCGCGTGCGGCTTGAAGTCATCGAAAATTCTCTGCATCGAGCCGGCATGGGCGATGTCGGCGTGCTCGAAACGATAACGGTTGCTGTTTGACACCGGCTCGAGCGAATCGAGATTTCCGGCATAGGTCAGTTTGTCGACGACCAATACCTGGTGCTGCGTGCGCTCGATCAGGTGGCGGACGACCGTGGCTCCGATAAAGCCGGCGCCGCCAGTCACCAGAAACCGCTTCGACTCATTATTCAACGGGACATACCTTTGCGTCGCCGGGCAGGCGCTCCAACACGCGCCAGCCGTTCCTGTCCGGGCGAGCACAATAGCGAAACTGCAAGGCCGTCAATAGCCGCTCCTCGGCTCTCCGTGCGGCCGCGGGCGGGATTCCGAACGATCCGTCGCTGTCCCGCAGGATGAAGCGCGGATTGAGACGATCGATCCTCGCCGCCAGAAGCGAAAGCTCGGCATTGGTTTTCGCGGACGCGGACATGCTCGGTGCCGGCAAAGAAGGGCTGATGCCCGTCATCCGGCGCATCGCGAAGCTGACATCGGAAAAGTAAATCAGCGGCCCTTGCGCCGCGATCGCCTTCAGGGCTTCCGCCTTGGCGAGAAACTGCTTGCAGTAGATGTCCGGCTTTTCTATCGCCATGCCGTCGGCACAGCCATGACGCCAGCCAACCGCGTATCTCGATTGCTGCAGCGGGTCGGCAAGGTAGCGCGCGTTGAACTTTGCGCTGATGGGAACGACAAGGATCCCGGCAACGGCCGCGGCAAGAAGGGTCCGCGTTTGATCCGCGATGGCCGGCGCGAGAAACAGCATAAACAGCGCCGCCGCCGTCCACGAATTTTCGTCGAGCGGACGGCTGACGTAGTAAATCATGATCAGCAGGATCATCGCCGCGATCGCGGCATCGGTCGAAGCGGCGCGCGCGCTTTTGCCGCCGAAGATGGATCGCAGCGCTTCGACGAAGACATATCCCGCACAGCAGAGGATCACGAGAATATGCGGGCGGAAATGTATTCTTGCGCCGTTGAAGCCGCCCGCGACGGCAAAGATGGCGGCGAGCAGGTCGCCCGGTTGCGTGGGGAACGGCGCTTTTCCGAAAACCGCAGAATAGATCAGCACATATAGTACGAGCGCCGCGATGCCCGTGGCGGCACCGGCCGCGAGCGCGCGGAGATAACCGCCGAACGTTTCGCTGCGCATGCGGACGAGCCACGCAAGCGCCATACCGCCGGTGACGACGATCCCGGCTTCAAGATTGGTGAGGAGCGCGCATGCCGCACAGGCGCCGAAGCACAGGCTGAAGAATGTCGCGGAGGTTCGCTCGGTCCAGCACAGCACGAGGACGGAGACCGGCAGGAACAGGAATCGCACCGCGGATTGCGTAGGCTTGATGACCGATTCTCCCGCCGTCGAGAGCCACGGCGCAATGCACAGGCTCACGAGCAGCAACGCCAGGAGTCGCCCGGATACCGGGCTTTCGCTTGTTCGCATCCACGCCGCGCCGAGGAACAGCATGTAGCCCGCGATCTGCACCACCTGCACGAGCCGCCACTGGTCGAGAATGGAAAGCGCGTGACCGGATTTCGCGAACATGCCGACGATCGTCGGAAACAGGAGGCCGTAATAAGGATAGATGTCCTTGAAGAATTCCTCTCCGGTTGCGAGCCGGTCTCCCTGCGAGAAGAAGGGTTCGTAGTGTTCGTTCTGTCCGAGAAATTCCACGATGGTCAGCACGGGCGAGCCTGCGATGCCCGGGATCAGCGAGACCAAAGCAATCGCGGCAACGAAGAGAGCAAGGACTATCTTGTAGCCGCGATGTGCGAGATAGGCCGCGAGCGCGACCAAGAGAATATAGAGGTGCCCTTCGTGCAGCCTCGCAAGACTGGCGACACACGCAACCGCGAGACCGAGAAGAACGACCCGCACGGCGAGTTTGTGCCGAGGATCGTCCCCGGCCGGGAACAGATTTCTCAGAAGCGGAAGCAGCAACGCGCCTGCAACAAGAGCGGCGAGAAAAACATAATAGGCGTAGCGCTGCGGCGTGCTGTCGAAGGACGACACCCGATGCTCGGGCAATAGCCAGGACAGGCGTTCCGGATCGGGCCGCACGACGGTCAGAAACGCGATGCAGAGCAGCAGGGCGGCTGCGACGATTGTTCCTGAGATGATGTCGAAGCGCCCGAGAAGCCGGTGCGAATTCTGCACAAAATTTCGAACGGACATTTATTTATAATCGCAATCGGTTACGGTCTGGAAGCAATATACCCGAAATC
>CAZFPR010000172.1:0-4066 GCA_964521045.1 uncultured Hyphomicrobiales bacterium | reverse complement strand
AGATGCGCGCGATCGCGCGCACGATGTCGGTCGAGCGGTCCATCACGATCACGGCGGCGGTGCCGAGACCCGATTTCAGTTCTTTCAGCGCGTCGAAATCCATCGGCGTATCGACGATCTGCGCCGCCGGCACGACCGGCACCGACGATCCGCCGGGGATCACGGCCAAGAGATTATCCCAGCCGCCGCGGATACCGCCGCAATGTTTGTCGACGAGTTCGCGGAACGGAATGCTCATCGCCTCTTCGACGTTGCACGGATTGTTCACGTGCCCGGAGATGCAGAAGAGTTTCGTGCCCGCGTTGTTCGGACGGCCGAAGCTCGAGAACCACGCGGCACCGCGACGGAGAATGTCCGGCGCGACCGCGATGGATTCCACGTTGTTGACCGTAGTCGGGCAGCCATAGAGACCGACATTCGCGGGGAACGGCGGCTTCAGGCGCGGCATGCCCTTTTTGCCTTCGAGACTTTCGAGAAGCGCGGTTTCCTCGCCGCAGATGTAGGCGCCCGCGCCGTGATGCACGTAGAGATCGAAGTCCCAGCCGCACTTGTTCTTTTTGCCCAGGAGCTTCGCTTCGTAAGCCTGCTCGATCGCGGCCTCTAAGCGCTCGCGCTCGTGGATGTATTCGCCGCGTACATAGATGTAGCCAACATGCGCGTTCATCGCGAAGCCCGCTATCAGGCATCCTTCGATGAGAAGATGCGGATCGTGCCGCATGATCTCGCGATCCTTGCAGGTGCCGGGCTCGGACTCGTCAGCGTTGACGACCAAATAGCTCGGACGGCCGTCGGTGCTCTCCTTCGGCATGAAGGACCACTTCAAGCCAGTCGGAAAACCCGCACCGCCTCGTCCGCGCAGGCCCGACGCCTTCATCTCGTTGATGATCCAGTCGCGGCCCTTGTCGATCAGGCCCTTGGTGTTGTCCCAGGCGCCGCGCTGCATCGCGCCCTTGAGGCCCCAGTCATGGACGCCGTAGAGATTTTTGAAGATGCGGTCCTTGTCGGCGAGCATGTTACTTCCCCTCGCCTTTCAGCGTCGTGAGACCGCCCGCGGGCGCCGAATACTGGCGCTCGATCTGCGGGCCGGCTTTCACTTCCTTGCCGGCGGCAAGATCGTCCATCAGCTTTTCGAGCAGCTCCGGCGTGAGGTCTTCGTAGTAATCGTCGTTGATCTGCACCATCGGCGCGTTGACGCAAGCACCCAGGCACTCGACCTCAAGCCAGGAGAATTTCCCGTCTTTCGAAACTTCGCGCTGTTCGCCGATCCGTTTTTTACAGACCTTGATCAGTCCTTCGGCGCCGCGCAGCGCGCAAGGCGTCGTGCCGCAGACCTGAATGAAGTGTTCGCCAACCGGCTCGAGATTGAACATCGTGTAGAAGGTCGCGACTTCGAGCACGCGGATATGCGCCATCCCGAGCATGTCGGCGACGTGCCGGATCGCAGCTTCCGGCAGCCAGCCGCCGGCCTGCTTCTGCGCCTGCCACAAGAGCGGGATCACCGCGGAGGCCTGACGGCCTTCGGGATATTTTGCGATCTGCTTCTTCGCCCATTCTTCGTTCTTCTTGTCGAACGAGAAGCTCTTGGGCTGTTCTGCTGCGAGACGACGGACGGCCATTAGCGATCAACCTCCCCGAACACGATGTCGAGCGAGCCGAGGATCGCAGACACGTCCGCGAGCATGTAGCCCCGCGAGAGATAATCCATCGCTTGCAGATGCGCGAAGCCGGGCGCGCGGATTTTGCAGCGATAGGGCTTGTTGGTACCGTCGGCCACGAGATAGACGCCGAACTCGCCCTTCGGCGCTTCGACCGCCGCGTAAACTTCGCCGGCCGGAACGTGGAAGCCTTCGGTGTAAAGCTTGAAGTGGTGGATCAGCGCTTCCATCGAGCGCTTCATCTCGCCGCGCTTCGGCGGCACGATCTTCTGGTCGCGCGCGGAAACCGGGCCCTTTTCCTTGTCGAGGCGGTCGAGGCACTGCTTCATGATGCGGATCGACTGGCGCATCTCTTCCATGCGAATGTGATAGCGGTCGTAGCAGTCGCCGTTCTTGCCGATCGGGATATCGAATTCCATATCGGCGTAGCATTCGTAAGGCTGCGACTTGCGCAGATCCCACGCAGCGCCCGAGCCGCGCACCATCACGCCGGAGAAACCCCAGGCCCACGCCTCTTCCAGCGTCACGATGCCGATATCGGCATTGCGCTGCTTGAAGATGCGGTTCTCCGAAAGCAGGCGATCGAGATCGTCGACGACCTTCAGAAACGGATCGCAGAAAGCGCGGATATCGTCGACGAGCTTCTGCGGAATGTCCTGATGCACGCCGCCGACACGGAAGTAGGCCGCATGCATGCGCGAGCCCGACGCGCGCTCATAGAAGATCATGAGCTTTTCGCGCTCTTCGAAGCCCCAGAGCGGCGGCGTCAGCGCACCGACGTCCATCGCCTGCGTCGTCACGTTCAGGAGATGCGAGAGGATGCGGCCGATCTCGGAATAGAGCACGCGTATCAGCTGCCCGCGGATCGGCACTTCGATGCCCAGCAACCGCTCCACCGCGAGGCAGAAGGCGTGCTCCTGGTTCATCGGCGCGACGTAGTCGAGCCGGTCGAAATACGGGATCGCCTGAAGATAAGTCTTCGCCTCGATCAGCTTTTCGGTGCCGCGATGAAGCAATCCGATATGCGGATCGACGCGCTCGACGATCTCGCCGTCCAGCTCCAGCACGAGGCGCAACACGCCGTGCGCCGCCGGATGTTGCGGGCCGAAGTTGATCGTGAAATTCCGGGTCGGCGTCTGTTCGCTCATGCCGCCGCCTTAGCGGCTTTTGCCGCCACGCGCTCATCGAATTTTGCGCGGTTGATAACAAAACGTTCGTGCGTTCCGCCGCCGATCTTGTCCACGCCGTCGTGGCCCGCGACCGTGAACTTAACGCGCTTACCTTCGACTTCGGTGATTTCGCAATCGACCGCGACGGTCATGCCGGGAGGGGTCGCCGCGTCATGCGTGAAATTGACGACCACGCCGAGCGAGCCCTCGCCCTCGTCGAGATGCTGCGCGAGCAGTTCGGTGCAGCACCATTCAAACAGCCCGACCATGAAGCCGGTGGCGAACACCGACGGCATCGCCGAGAAGTCGCCGGACTCCGGATAAAGCGCCGGCACGGTTTTGTTGTCGGTCACCTTGAAGGAGATGCGGTGCTTGAGACCGGGCTTCAGCGAGGCTTTCACTTCTTGGCCTCCGCTTTGGCTTTCTCGTCGCCCGGCAGCACATAGTCGGTGCCTTCCCATGGCGACAGGAAATCGAAGTTACGGAACTCCTGCGCGAGCCGCACCGGCTCATAGACCACGCGCTTCACCTCGTCATCCCAGCGCACTTCGACAAACCCGGTGAGCGGGAAGTCCTTGCGCAGCGGATAGCCCTCGAAGCCGTAGTCCGTGAGCAGGCGGCGAAGCTCGGGGTGCCCGGTGAAGAGAATGCCGTAAAGATCGTAGGCTTCGCGCTCGAACCAGTTCGCTCCGGGGAAAATCCCGCAGATCGAAGGCACCGGCGTCTGCTCGTCCGTCTGCACTTTCACGCGAACGCGGACATTCTTTTTCGGCGACAGCAGGTGATAGACGACGTCGAAGCGCTTCTCGCGCGTAGGGTAGTCCACGCCGCAAACGTCGATGATGTTGATGAACTGGCAGTTCCCGTCGTCGCGCAGGAACTTCATCACCGCTTCGATCTGCGCAGCCTCGGCGTCGATATTCAATTCGCCGTAGGCAACATTGAATCCGGTCACGCCTTTCGCGCGGGCGATGTGTTCTCCGAGTTCGTGCAGCGCTTCGTCGGCCATTTCAATTACTCAGCGCTCGATGGTGCCGGTGCGGCGGATCTTCCGCTGCAACAGAAGGATTCCGTAAAGCAGTGCCTCCGCGGTCGGCGGACAGCCCGGAACGTAAATGTCCACCGGCACGATGCGGTCGCAGCCGCGCACCACGGAATAGGAATAGTGATAATAGCCGCCACCGTTCGCGCAGGAGCCCATCGAGATCACGTAACGCGGCTCCGGCATCTGGTCGTAGACCT
>CAZFPR010000171.1:0-4070 GCA_964521045.1 uncultured Hyphomicrobiales bacterium | reverse complement strand
TTGATGTAGGCAATCGACCGGTTCTTCCGGGTTTCGCGCCCGGACTCGATCAGGATCGTGCAGTTCCTGATTTGCGTTTCCCAGCCCGGCGGTGTCTCGCCCCGGCAGTAGTCCCATTCCGGCGCGAGCTGCGCCTGTACGGATGTAAGCAAGAAAAGCGACCCTGCCCCCGACAGGAAAAGTCGCCCGGCAATTCCGAAAACCATGTGCCTGCTCCCCAACAGTCACTGCAATGGGGGCAAGATTCGCATGTTCCCGGTCCCTACGAAAGTACCTCCGCAAGGTCACGGGGTTCGGCTCCGAGAGCCGAAAAGGCCGATTTGTGCTTGGAAACCAATGGCGGGAGCGACGGGACTCGAACCCGCGGCCTCCGGCGTGACAGGCCGGCGCTCTAACCAACTGAGCTACGCCCCCAAAGGGAGAGTGGCCGGGATAAAGACCGGAAACCCCTTAGTCAAGGCGCTTTCCTTCACTGGGGGGGTGCAAAAAACCCCTTAAAATAAGGGAAAACTCGTGGTCGGCGGCCCGAGAATCATCTAAACGCCAGCAACTACAAGTTTTCTACGCCGCTTGATGACAAAGGAGCCCACTATGGCTGACAAGAAGCCGGCGACTGCACCGACGCACACGTTGAAGCATCTCGCGGCGCAGCTTGCCGAAGACCACCAGCTCTCGAAGAAGCAGGGCGAAGCGATCCTGAACGACCTCGTCGTCATGATCACGAAGCTCCTGAAGAAGGGCGACCGCGTCCGCTTGAGCGGCCTCGGAATCCTTCAGGTTCGCAAACGCGCAGCCCGCATGGGCCGCAACCCTGCGACCGGCGAGCAGATCCAGATCAAGGCGTCCAAGAAGGTCGCCTTCCGCGCCGCCAAGGAACTGAAGGAAGCGATCTAAGCTTCTCCGTTCCGGCGAACGGGTACAACCAACGGCGATGCGCGAAAGCGTGTCGCCGTTTTCGTTTTTCCCGCGCCTGCGAAGGAGGCGCTGCATTTGCCGAAAAGCGAGGTCCCGCAGTAGAAATATCCGGCTGGACCGCGCTTGGCGCAACGCCAGCGAAGTATTTCAGGAAGGCACAATGTCCGAATACGCAAAGCGTCCCGACGACCTCGAGGGCATCAAGCAGACCGCCGAGAAGTACGGCTTCTGCATCGTGAAGGGTCTTTTCAGCGCCGAGCGCATGCGGGAAATGGAAGCCCTCATGGCGGAGGAATGGAAGCGCGGCACGAGCCGCGATCTCATGAGCTCCGACCAGCTCCGCCCGGTCATTCTCGACGACAAGATCCTGCGCATCGCCAACGCGCTGCTCGGCAAAGAGCTCGTCTATTACGGCGAGACGTCGATGAACTACGAGCCCGAAGCCGGAAAGATCGCGAACAACCCGTTCCGGACCTTGCACGCCGACGCGCGCGGCACGCCCGCCGACATCAACAAGACCTGGGACCCGGCGCCGGGACAGGTCTATCGCGGCTACCGCTTCGGCATCTATTTCCGCGACTACACGCGCTACAGCGGCGGGCTCAAGGTGGCGCCCGGTTCGCATCATCTCGGGCAAACGAAGTTCAAGCCTCCCAGAGGACTGCGCAACTTTTTCGGGAAGCACCGCGTCGATCTGCCGGACGGCTCATCGATCAAGATTCCGACAGCCTCGTACGAATTGTATGACATCGCTTCCGAGCCCGGCGATCTCGTGATCTTCAGCCTGCGCGTGTTTCACTCCGCAGGCGCCGCGCGCCTGAAACAGAATCCGAACTACGCGATGCACCCGGCGATCGAAAACGACTTGTGGAAGTCGCAGCCGGACCTGTTTCACCCCTACCCGTCCGGCGGACGCAACACGCTCTTTTTCGACTACGCGGCACCCGGCGAAGAAATCGATCTCTACATCAAGTGGCGCGCCTGGCGCTCCTATAATTCCGGCGGCGACAATGTCGAAGAATTCAATTTCGACGACGAGCGCATCGTCAGGGAAGCCGCCGCGAAGGGCATCTCGATGCGCTTCGACAAGATCATGGCGAAGGCGCTAAAGGCCAAGCAGAACGAGCGGCTCGAGAAGCTGAAAGCGAACAACCGGGAGTTTTCGCAGCACCACTCTTTCACCGCAGCTTCTTAGCGGGGAAATAGCCGGCGAGATCGCGGCCGTGCGCGCAAGCGTGCGGTCGTTTCTTTTTGCAGATGTCGCGGTCGTTTCTTTTTGCAGATGTCAGAGAAAATTGGTGCGCGGTGACGGGCTCGAACCGCCGACCCTCTCGGTGTAAACGAGATGCTCTACCAGCTGAGCTAACCGCGCTTGCCGGGCGACCGTTTACGACGGGTGCCCCTCGCAATCAACCTTCCCGCGCCTAGCGGTTCAGCGCGTCCTTGAGCCCTTTTCCCGCCGAGAATTTCGGCGCTTTGGAAGCCGGAATCTGCACCGCCTCGCCGGTGCGCGGGTTGCGCCCCTCGCGCGCCGCGCGGTTCGAGACGCTGAAGGTGCCGAAGCCGATGATCTTCACTTCGTCGCCCGCCTTCAGCGCCTTGGTGATCAGGTCGAAGGTCGCCTCGACCGCGGCGGTTGCCTGAATGCGGGTCAGATTAGAGACTTCCGACACCTGAACGATCAGATCGTTTTTGGTCATTTCGAGTTCCCTTCCCTGGCTTTCGTCGATCCGGACTCCCCAATCCGGCGCAAGCACGAGGTTCCGCCTTTCGCCTTCAAATGCAAGGTTTCCGGCGGCCGGCCGGGCCGATTTCCCCTGAAACGCCCTGAAACGCAGCACCCGCGGCGGGTTTCCCTGCCGCGGGTGCGTGTCTCGTTCAGCCGTCAGTGCGCGATGACGGAGGACTGATCGTCCTCGGCGCCCTTCACGGGCTTGGCGTTGGCGGCTTCCGCCGCCTCGTCCCATTCGATCGGCTCCGGCTTGCGGACAAGCGCGTGCGTGAGCACCTCGTCCATCCGCGACACCGGCACGATCTCAAGACCGCCTTTGATCTGCTCCGAAATCTCGGTCAGGTCCTTCGCGTTCTCTTCCGGGATCAGCACCTTCTTGATGCCGCCGCGGTGCGCGGCAAGCAGCTTCTCCTTGAGGCCACCGATCGGGAGAACCCGGCCGCGCAGCGTGATTTCGCCGGTCATCGCAACGTCGCGGCGAACCGGAATGCCGGTGAGCACCGAGACGATAGCGGTCACCATCGCGACACCTGCCGACGGGCCGTCTTTCGGAGTAGCGCCTTCGGGCACGTGGACGTGGATGTCCTTCTTCTCGAACAGCGGCGGCTTGATGCCGAAGTCGATGGCGCGCGAGCGGACGTAAGACGCCGCCGCCGAGATCGATTCCTTCATCACGTCACGCAGGTTGCCTGTGACCGTCATCTTGCCCTTGCCGGGCATGACGAGGCCTTCGATCGTGAGCAGTTCGCCGCCCACTTCCGTCCAGGCAAGGCCGGTGACGACACCGGTCATATCCTCGTGCTCCGCTTCGCCGTAGCGATACTTCGGCACGCCGAGATAAGCCTCGAGGTTCTCCGAGGTGACGGAGGCCTTTTCCTTGTTCTCGGTGATCAGTTCCTTCACGCCCTTGCGGATGACGGTCGCAAGTTCGCGCTCGAGCGAACGCACGCCCGCTTCTCGGGTGTAGCGGCGGATCATCGTAAGCAACGCATCCTCGGTGATCGACCACTCTTCCGGCTTCAAGCCGTGCTTGGCCGTGACGGACGGGATCAAATGCTTGCGCGCGATCTCGACCTTCTCGTTCTCGGTGTAACCCGCGATCCGGATCACTTCCATACGGTCGAGCAGCGCCGGCGGAATGTTGAGCGTATTCGCCGTCGTCACGAACATCACGTTCGAGAGGTCGTAGTCGACTTCAAGATAGTGGTCCGCGAACGTCGAATTCTGCTCGGGGTCGAGGACCTCAAGCAAAGCCGACGACGGATCGCCGCGGAAGTCCGCGCCCATCTTGTCGATTTCGTCCAGGAGGAAGAGCGGGTTCGACTTCTTCGCTTTCCGCATCGACTGGATGATCTTGCCGGGCATCGAGCCGATGTAGGTGCGGCGGTGACCGCGGATTTCGGCTTCGTCACGCACGCCGCCG
>CAZFPR010000170.1:0-4143 GCA_964521045.1 uncultured Hyphomicrobiales bacterium | reverse complement strand
CGCGCGAAAACAAGCCGGTCGCGGAAGACATGGATCACGCCTACATGCCGATCGGCCCGGTGGGACGTCCGACCGAACTGCATCTGGCGTTCCCGATCCTGACCTTCTCGTTCACGAAGTTCCCGAATGCGTGCAAGGCCTTCGCAGCCTTCATGCAGGAAGCGGAAAACTTCAATCCGTGGATCGAGGCGGCGCAGGGCTATCTCTCGCACTTCCTCAACGCCTACGACAAGAATCCGGTCTGGACCGCCGATCCGAAGCGGACGGTTTATCGCGACGTGTCGAAGCGTACGCTCACGCCCGGCGGCCTCGGCTCGCTCGGCGAGAAGGCCGCTGCTGCGATTGCGGACTTCGTCGTGGTCGACATGTTCGCGAACTACTGCACCGGCCGTGAAGACATCAAGGGTGCGATCGCGATCGCCGAGCGTCAGGCGCGGCGCATCTATCGCTAACACCTCCCTCGGCGGCGCGGGCGACTGCGCCGCCGGCTTTTTTTAAGAACGGGATGCGGCTGGCATGAGCACGGTCGAGGACGCGGAACGAAGAACGGCACGCCGGGGCGAATTGTCCTGGTGGGGACGGCTACAGATCAATCGCAACTGGCTTGCGTTGTGGTTCATGCTGCCGGCTGCGTTCTTTCTTCTGTTGTTCCTCGCCTGGCCGCTTATCCTCGGCGTCTGGCTTTCCTTCACCGATACGCGGCTCGCGCGGCCGGGCAAGTTCATCGGGTTCGAGAACTACGAGTGGCTGTGGGACGACAGCGTCTTCTGGCTCTCGGTGTTCAATACGCTTCTGTACACAATCGTCGCGAGCATCATTAAATTTGCGGTCGGGCTTTATCTCGCGCTGCTTCTGAATCGGCACATGCCGTTCAAGGCGATGATCCGCTCGGTCGTCCTGATCCCGTTCATCGTGCCGACCGTGCTTTCGGCAATCGCATTCTGGTGGATTTACGACTCCCAGTTCTCGATCATTTCCTGGTCGCTGAAACAGATGGGTCTGATCGAGCGCAATATCGACTTTCTCGGCGACGGCAATCTCGCGCGCGCGAGCCTTATTTTCGCGAATGTCTGGCGCGGAGTACCCTTCGTTGCGATCACGCTTCTGGCAGGGCTGCAAACGGTCTCGCCATCGCTTTATGAGGCCGCGACCCTTGACGGCGCTTCCGCCTGGCAGCGCTTCCGCTATGTGACCTATCCGCTGCTGACGCCGATCATCGCGGTCGTGATGACCTTCTCGGTGCTGTTCACGTTCACGGACTTCCAGCTGATCTGGGCGATGACGCGCGGCGGTCCCGCCAACGCGACGCATCTGATGGCGACGCTGTCCTATTCGCGAGGAATCTTAAGCGGACAACTGGGCGAGGGGGCGGCCATTGCAACCGCGATGATCCCGTTCCTGCTCGCAGCGATCATGATTTCGTGGTTCGGGCTCCAGCGCCGCAAGTGGCAGCATGGTGAAAACAATGAGTGACGTAGCTGCGAAAGCGGCGGCTGACGAGGTCCATGCCGACCAGCGCGAGGGAATGAGCTACCTCGAGAGCTTCCCGCAGCGGCTGGTCACGCTGTGGCTTCCGCTCGGCATCATCATGGTCGTCCTTCTGTTCCCGTTCTACTGGATGGCGCTGACTTCGGTGAAGCCGAACGCGCAGCTCGTCGACATGAACACCCACAATCCGTTCTGGGTGGTCAATCCCACGCTCGAACACATCAAGCGGCTCCTGTTCGAGACCGCTTATCCGCGCTGGCTCTGGAACACGATGTATGTCGCGGCGGCCGCGACCTTCCTGTCGATTTTTGCGAGCGTGCTCGCAGCCTATGCGATCGCGCGGCTGCGCTTCCGCGGTTCGCAGACGATCGGCGCCCTGATCTTCATGGCGTACCTGATCCCGCCGTCGATCCTGTTCATTCCGCTCGCATCGGTCATTCATTTCTATGGTGTATTCGATACGCCGCTGGCGCTGATCCTGGTCTATCCTACCATCCTGATCCCGTTCTCGACGTGGCTCCTGATGGGCTATTTCAAGACCATTCCGTTCGAACTGGAAGAGTGCGCGCTGATCGACGGCGCGAGCCGCTGGCAGATTCTCACCAAGATCATCGTTCCGCTCGCGATACCGGGCCTGATCTCGGCTTTCATCTTCTCCTTCACGCTGTGCTGGAACGAGTTCATCTACGCGCTGACGCTGATCTCGTCGGTGCAGAACCGCACGGTGCCGGTCGCGATCGTCAGCGAACTCGTCGATGGCGACGTCTATCGCTGGGGCTCGCTGATGGCGGGTGCGCTGGTAGGCTCGCTTCCGCTCGTGATCCTTTACGCATTCTTCGTCGAGCACTACGTTTCGGCGATGACGGGTGCGGTGAAGGAATAAGTTATGCACGTTCTAGTTCTGGGTGCGGCCGGCATGATCGGCCGCAAGCTGACCGCGCGTTTGCTGAAGGAACAGCGCATCGGAACGCGCGCGATTTCGAAACTCACGCTGCACGATGTGGTGGCGCCGGAAATTCCGGCCCGCGCGCCGTTTCCGGTCGCTGCTTCCGCATCGGATTTCTCGCTTCCCGGCGAAACGGAAAAGCTGATCGCCTCGAAGCCGGATATGGTCTTTCATCTTGCCGCGATCGTCTCGGGCGAGGCTGAGGCGGATCTCGACAAGGGCTATCGCATTAATCTCGATGGCACGCGCTACCTGCTCGACGCGATCAAGAAAACGGGCGGCGGTTACAAGCCCCGCGTCGTGTTCACGTCCTCCATCGCGGTATTCGGCGCGCCGTTCCCCGACCAGATCGGCGACGAATTCTTTAATACGCCGCTTACGAGCTACGGCACACAGAAGGCGATGGGCGAACTGATGCTCGCCGACTACACGCGCCGCGGCATCCTGGAGGGCGTCGGCATCCGCCTGCCGACCATCTGCGTTCGCCCCGGCAAGCCGAACAAGGCAGCATCAGGGTTCTTCTCGAACATCATTCGCGAGCCGCTGAGCGGGCATGAGGCGGTGCTCCCGGTCTCCGAAGACGTGCGGCACTGGCATGCGTCGCCGCGCTCGGCGATCGGCTTTCTTATGCACGCCGCGGAAATCGAGATCGCGAAGCTGAACAACCGCGTTAATCTCTCGATGCCGGGGCTCTCAGTGACGGTCGGCGAGCAGATCGCAGCACTCGAACGGGTCGCCGGGAAGGGCGTCACCAAGCGCATCCGGCGCGAGCCGGATCAGACCATCATGCGGATCGTGGCGGGCTGGCCGCGCAATTTCGATGCCTCGCGGGCGAGGTCGCTCGGCTTCACGACCGCCGAAAAGACGTTCGACGACATCGTGAAGCTTCACATCGAGGACGAGCTCGGCGGCAAGTTCGCAGCCTAAGCGTCCTCAGCTCGCGCGCTTCTTGCTCTCTTCGGCGATGTAATCCATCGCAGCCTGCACGCCGCCCTTCTTGTGCGGAATGCCGGCAACGCCGAGCGCCATCTCGGTGAGCGCAAGCGCGCCGAGAATGGTGCCGTCGTTGGTGTCGCCGAGATGGCCGATGCGGAACACCTTGCCCGCGATTTTCCCGAGACCCGCGCCGTAAGCGATATCGAAGTTCTCGAGCGCTCCCGCACGGAACTGGTCGGCGTTGTGGCCTTCCGGCAGCAGGATCGCCGTGATGGTCGAGGAGTAGTGCTTCGGCTCCTTGCAGAGAATCTCGAGGCCCCAGGTCTTCACCGCGCGGCGGGTCGCTTCCGCGAGACGGTCGTGGCGCGAGAACACGTTCTCGAGGCCTTCTTCGTGGAGCATGTCGATCGCTTCCGCGAGGCCGTAGAGGATGTTGGTCGCGGGCGTGTAGGGGAAGTAGTTGGTCTTGTTCATCGCGATCATCTCTTCCCAGCCCCAGAAGGACTTCGGAAGCTTCGACGTCTTCGATGCCGCGATCGCCTTGTCGCTGACCGCGTTGAACGAAACGCCCGGCGGCAGCATCAGGCCCTTCTGTGCGCCGCCCACGGTGACGTCCACGCCCCATTCGTCGTGGCGGTAATCGATCGAAGCGAGCGAAGAAATCGTGTCGACGAGAAGGAGTGCCGGGTGCCCGGCGGCGTCGATCGCCTTGCGCACTTCCGCGACAGGCGACACGCAGCCGGTCGAAGTCTCGTTATGGAGAACGGCGACAG
>CAZFPR010000169.1:0-4179 GCA_964521045.1 uncultured Hyphomicrobiales bacterium | reverse complement strand
CGTGCTGATACGGGCTCATCGTGCCCGGATCGACGTTGAGGTAGGGGTCGAGTTTCCTGAGCCGCACGGAATAGCCGCGCGCTTGCAGGAGCGCGCCGAGCGCCGCTGAAGCGAGACCCTTGCCGAGGGAGGAAACCACGCCGCCGGTGATGAAAATGTACCGCGCCATGGGATTTAAGCCTTAAACCCCCGGGTTCGATTCTGCGAGGGTAAAAACGTCACCCCTGCACTGAAAAATCCCGGGGCCTCAAGAAAGCGGGCCCCAAAATCAAAAGGGCCGGTTTCCCGGCCCTCTGAAGCTTATTTGGACTGTGGAACCTGGGGTCCCTTCGGCGCCTGCTTTTGCAGCTGTTCCAGGATGGAAGGCCCCTGCGGGTTGACCGTCGTGGGCGACTGGCCCGGATTGATGAGGGTGGGCCCAGCCGGACGCCAGCCGGCGAGAATCGAAAGCAGCAGGCTCGTGATGAAGAAGCCCGTCGCGAGGATGGCCGTCGCGCGGGTCAGCATGTTGGCCGTGCCGCGGCTGTTCATGAAGCCGCCGCCACCACCGCCGCCGATCCCGAGCGCTCCACCCTCGGAGCGCTGCAAAAGAACGACGCCGATCAGCGAAAGCACGATCAGCAGGTGAATGACGATAACGGTCGTAAGCATGGATGGATTCCATCGTGGAGCGCGAAAGGCTCCGGAAATTTGCGCGAAGCCATACAAGGCGAAGCCGGAAAAGCCAAGGGTCGCAATTCTGAGTGCAGCTAGATCGGCTTTCTAAGAAACCAGATCAAGAAGATACGGGCATCGCCATACTTAAGCGGTCAAGCATAAGCTGATGCGATACCTAAGAAATCTACAGCCTTGAGACTGGCACCGCCGATGAGCGCGCCATCGACGTCAGGCTGAATTATGAGCTCACGGGCATCGTCCGGCTTGACCGACCCACCATACAGGATTCGGGTCGCGCCACCGCTTTCGCCGAAGCGGCTTTCCAGCAAGCGGCGAATATGCGCGTGAATCTTGGCGACGTCGCCTGGCGTCGGCGTAAGCCCGGTGCCGATGGCCCAGACCGGCTCGTAGGCAATCACCAGCCTGTCGGGGGTGGCCCCGTCCGGAACCGAGCCTGCCAGCTGTTCTGCGACCACGGCTTCGGCCTTCCCGGCCTCCCGCTGTTCCCGGCGCTCGCCGACGCAGACGATGGCCGCTAACCCCGCGCGCCACGCAGCCTCCGCTTTCGCGCGAACCGTCTGGTCCGTCTCTGCGTGATCCGCCCGCCGCTCGGAGTGGCCGACGATGACGTAGCTTGCGCCGGCATCCTTCAGCATCTCGGCGGATATATCGCCGGTATGGGCTCCCGAAGCCTTGGCGTGACAGTCCTGCCCGCCGACGAAAACTCCGTTTTTTGCCACTGTCGCGGCAGCGGCCACCAGCGTCGCGGGCGGACAGATCAGGAAGTCGGCCTTGGCCTTCAGCGCGGCGGAATAGCCTCCGCAAATCGCTTCGAGTTCGGAAAGCCCTGCCCGCAGGCCGTTCATCTTCCAGTTTCCGGCGACGAGCGGGCGGCGGGTCATTCTAAAATCCTTGTTTTGGGCAGGTCTGCCGGGTAGCAGAGCACTTAACGCTCTGCAAATCGCGGCAACGGCTCCCGTTGCCCCTGTGGAAGGCGGTGCCTATGATCCGGCCGCATTCCCTAACCCTCTGGAATCCAAGATGCTTCAAGGCTTACGCGCCGGCTCGCGCTCCATACTGACCCAGATCTTTCTGTTCGTTCTGATGGGTCTCCTGATCGTCAGCTTCGCCTTCTGGGGCATCGGCGACGTGTTCCGCGGCTTCGGCGCGCAGACCGTCGCGAAAATCGGCTCGGTCGAAATCAGGATCGAGCAGTATCGCCGCGCCTTCAACGACCGGCTCCAGGAAATCGGCCGCCAGATCAACCGGCCGTTCACGCCGGATCAGGCGCGCGCGATGGGCGTGGATCGCCAGATCCTCGCCGAACTGGTTGCGGAAGCAGCCCTCGACGAGAAGACGCGCAAGATGGGCCTTGCGATCACCGACACGACGGTGCGCGATCGTGTGATGAATTTTGCAGGCTTCAAGGGACCCGACGGCAACTTCGATCCCGTGCGCTACCAGACGCTCCTGCGTAACAACAACTACACCGAAGCGACGTTCCTTGCCGCCGAAAAGCGGCTCGCCGTACGTCAGCAGTTGCTTGGCGCGCTGGGCGGCGAAGCCGTGCCGCCGAAGGTGCTCACCGATGCGTTCTGGCGCCTCCAGAGTGAGACGCGCGTGATCGAATACATGCGCTTCACGCGTGAGCAGGCAGGCAACATTCCTGCTCCGTCCGAAGACGAACTCAAGAAATATTACGAGGCGAACAAGGCCGCATTCCGTGCGCCGGAGTACCGCACGCTGCGCATTCTTCACGTCTCGCCGCAGGCGCTCGCGAAAGACATCGCCGTCAGCGACGACGAACTGAAGAAGACGTACGAGCAGATCAAGGAGCGCATCACGACGCCCGAGCGCCGTCAGCTCGAACAGATCGCGTTTGCGTCGCCCGACGCCGCGAAAGCGGCAGCCGGCCGCCTCGCCAAGGGCGAGAAATTCGAGGCGGTCGCGAAAGACCTGAAGCTCGATGTGGTGCCGCTCGGCACGCTCGCCAAGAGCGACATCGTCGATGCGCCCGTCGCCGAAGCCGCCTTCGCACTCGCCGCAGGTGCCACCAGCCAGCCGGTCACCGGCCGTTTCGGTCCCGTCATCGTGCGGCTGGTCAAGATCGAGCCGCAGCGCACGCCCGCGTTCGACGAAGTGTCGAAGGCGCTGCGCGAGGACTTGCAGGTTCGGCAGGCGATTACGCGCGTGCAGGCGCTGCACGACAAGATCGAGGACGAGCGCGGCGCGGGTCTGACCGTCGAGGAAATCGGCAAGAAGATGAACCTGCCCGTGATTTTCGTCGAGGCGGTCGATCGCAGCGGACGCAGACCGGACGGCACGCAGGTCGCGGACCTGCCTTCCGCCGAAACCCTGCTCTCGAACGCATTCCAGGCACAGAAGAACGTGGAGACCGACGCCATCGAACTGCGCGAAACGCGCAGCACGATCTGGTTCGAGGTCGTGGACATCAAGCCCGCGCGCGACCGCACTTTCGAGGAAGCGAAAGGAAGCGTCGAGACGCGCTGGAAGGAAGAGCAGATCGGCAAGAAGCTCGGCGAACTCGCCGCGGAGACGCAGAAGAAACTCGATGGCGGCGCCGCTTTTGCCGCTGCTGCGCCCGGTCTGAAGGTCGAGAAAGCGGAGAAGCTCAATCGCGCGTCTTCCGTTCCTGGCCTTGATACCAACACCATCGCCCGCGTGTTCCTGACGGCGAAGGACAAGGCCGGCATCGGCACGCCCGACGGCACCGCCGATCGCATCGTCTTCCGCGTGGTCTCGATCGACGTGCCCGCGACGGCACCGCCGGCGCAACTCATTCAGCAACTCACGCAGTCCATTCAGGAAGACGTGCAGGTGCAGTACGTGAACCGGTTGCAGACCCAGCTCGGCCTGCGGATAAACGAAGCCGCGATGCGGCAGGTCACGGGCGCCGGCGAGCAGAGATAGAGATCGGGTCATGGAGGTCTTGCCGGACGAAAGCGCCTTCGGCGCAGCCTACGCCAATGGCAAGCCGCAACTCGTCTGGACGACGCTGGTCGCCGACCTCGAAACGCCGGTCTCGGCTTATCTGAAGCTCGCGCGCGAGCGCTTTCCTTCGTTCCTGCTGGAGTCGGTGGAAGGCGGCGCGGTGCGCGGCCGCTACTCGATCATCGGCTTCGATCCCGATCTGATATTCCGCGTGCGCGGCGACAAAGCGGAGATCAATCGTTCCGCGCGCACGAACGCAACTTCGTTCGAGCCTGCGAAGCAGCCGCCGCTCGAAGCGCTCCGCGCGCTGATCGAGGAAAGCAAGGTCGAAGTGCCTTACGGTCTGCCGCCGATGGCGGCGGGAGTCTTCGGCTATCTCGGCTACGACATGGTGCGGCAGATGGAGCGGCTGCCTGCATCCAAGCCCGATCCGATCGGCACGCCCGACGCAGTGCTCGTCCGCCCCACCATCGTCGTCGTATTCGACGCGGTGAAGGACACGATGACCGTGATCACGCCGGTTCGTCCGCAGGCGGGTCTCAACGCGAAATCGGCCTATGCGCAGGCCGT
>CAZFPR010000168.1:0-4247 GCA_964521045.1 uncultured Hyphomicrobiales bacterium | reverse complement strand
CCGCATTACTGCCGGAGCCCGCGGAAGAAGCGGACGAGCGCGATGAAGCGGATGAAGAGAGCGAGAAGGCACCGGATACGATCCGCGTCGCCGTCGTCGGCCGTCCGAACGCGGGCAAGTCCACGCTGATCAACAAGCTTCTCGGCGAAGACCGCCTCGTCACCGGCCCGGAGCCGGGGATCACGCGCGACTCCATCGAAGTGAAATTCGAATACGGCGGGCGCAAGTTCGAGATGCTCGACACCGCGGGCATGAGGAAGCGCGCGAAAGTGCAGGAGAAGCTCGAAAAGCTCTCGGTCGGCGACAGCTTGCGTGCGATCCGCTTTGCCGAGGTCGTGATCCTCCTGATGGATGCGACCATGCCGTTCGAGGAGCAGGACCTTCGTATCGCCGATCTCGTGATGCGCGAGGGCCGCGGCTTAGTCATCGGCATGAACAAGCGCGATCTCGCGGCACCCGAGATGACCATGGGCAAGACGCTGCGCGAGGAAGCCGATCACTGGCTGCCGCAGGCCAAGGGCATGCCGATCATCGCGCTCTCGGGCATGCACGGCGACAATCTCGACAAGCTGATGAAGGCGGTGGTCGGGACCTACGAGGTCTGGAACCGGCGCGTTTCGACTTCGACCATCAATCGTTTTCTGAGGCCGCCGAGCTTCGTGCTGTTCGGTACGCGCATCGACGCGCTGCCCGAGTCATACATGCGCTATCTCGTGAACGGCGTGCGCGAGGCGTTCGAGATGCCGGGCGTGCCGATCCGATTCACGTTCCGTGCGCCGGAAAATCCGTTCAAGAAGAGGATGGAAAAGAAGGACGCGCGCGGGAAGCGGAAGAAGAAAAATAGGAAATAATCACCCCTCATGGTGAGGAGCGATGCGAAGCATCGCGTCTCGAACCATGAGTGCAGTATGCTCATCCTTCGAGACGCGCACCTTCGGTGCGCTCCTCAGGATGAGGGCAGAGGGGCTGATTCGTCGTCCCGGAATTTCGCGGAACGCGAAATATCCAGGACCGCTATCCGAATGTTCTGAGAACGGTCCCGGCTCGCGCTCACTTCGTTCGCTTGGTCGGGACGACGAGACTAGACCGGCCCCTGATAGCTCAGCCACTTCTTCGTCGGGTAGTTGTAAAGCTGGCCGTTTTCGCTGACCGACGATAGGCATAGCCCGACGATCGCTTCCGCGACCGGCTCCGGCGCGGTGAGCGTCATCGGGTCTTCGCCGGGCATCGCCTTCGCGCGCATGCGCGTCCGCACCGGGCCGGGGTTGAAGAGATTGACCTTCATGTTCGTATTCGAGACTTCCGCCGCGTAAGTGCGGACCAGCATGTCGAGCGCGGCTTTCGATACGGCGTACGGCCCCCAATAGGCGGTGGCTTTGTTCGCGGCGCCCGAGGTGATGAAGACGGCGCGTGCCGCGTCTGCCGCGCGCAGCAGCATGTCGAGCGAGCGGATCAGGCGGAAGTTCGCGGTCACATTGACCTCGATGACTTCGTCCCAGGCTTTCTGATCGACATGCGGGAGCGGCGAGAGCACCCCGAGCGAGCCTGCGTTGCCGATCAGAATGTCGATCTTCTTGAAGCGCTCGAACAGCGCCTGACCCATGCGGTCGAGATCGTCGAACTTGCGGATATCGGCGGGCACCAGCGTGGCCTGGCCGCCGAGCTTCTTGATCTCGTCGTCGAGTTCTTCGAGGGCCCCGGTGGTGCGGGCAAGCGCGATCACATGCGCGCCCTTCGCTGCGAGCGATTTCGCGACCGCGGCACCGATGCCGCGCGACGCGCCCGTGACGAGCGCGATTTTGCCTGAAAGAGATTTATCGTCGGCCATACAAACAAAATCCTCATCCTGAGGAGCGAACCGGAGGTTCGCGTCTCGAAGGATGAGGGTTCCTATAGCAAGGATTTCTGAAGTGGAAGTCTCGTCCTTCGAGACGCCGCGCGTGCCGCGCGGCTCCTCAGGACGAGGTATTCGTCAACTCGCTTCCGCGAGCAACGACAATTGCCGCGGCGCGATCTCGCCGGTCTTGTCTGTGAGCGGGGTCGGGTACTCGCCGGTAAAGCAATGGTCGGTGTATTGCGGGCGTTCGGCGTTGCGGCTGCCTTCGCCCATCGCGCGGTAGAGCCCATCGATGGAGAGGAAGGCGAGGCTGTCGGCGCCGATGTATTTCCGCATGCCCTCGAGATCGTGGTTCGCGGCGAGCAACTTGTCCTTGTCCGGCGTGTCGATGCCGTAGAAGTCGGGATGCGTGATCGGCGGGCTCGCAATGCGGAAGTGGACTTCCTTCGCGCCGGCCTCGCGCATCATGCGCACGATCTTCACCGAGGTGGTGCCGCGCACGAGCGAGTCGTCGATCAGCACGATGCGCTTGCCCGCCACCGCCGCCTTGTTGGCGGAGTGCTTCATGCGCACGCCGAGTTCGCGGATCTGCTGCGTCGGCTCGATGAAGGTGCGGCCGACATAGTGGTTGCGGATGATGCCGAGTTCGTAGTTGAGGCCGGAGGCCTGCGCGAAACCGATCGCGGCCGGCACGCCGCTGTCGGGCACCGGCACCACGATGTCGGCATTCGCCGGAGACTCGCGCGCAAGCTCGGTGCCGAGATTGCGGCGCACCTGATAGACGCTTTTTCCGCCCACGATCGAGTCCGGCCGCGCGAAATAGATGTATTCGAAGATGCAGGGGCGCGGCGCCATCAGCGGGAAGGGCTTGTGGGACTCGACGCCATCCTCGCTGATGACGATGACTTCGCCGTTCTCGACGTCGCGGACGAACTTCGCGCCGATGATGTCGAGCGCACAGGTTTCCGAGGTCAGGATCGGCGCGCCGTTCAGTTCGCCGAGCACGAGCGGGCGGATGCCCTGCGGATCGCGCGCGCCGACGAGCTTCTTGTTGGTGAGGCCCACGAAAGAGTAGGCGCCCTCGATCTCGCGGATCGCATCGACAAAGCGCTCGACGAAGCGGGCGCGCTTGGAGCGGGCCAAGAGGTGCAGAATGACTTCGGTGTCCGAAGTCGACTGCATGATCGCGCCGTCGCGGACCAATTGGCGGCGGAGCGAGAGCGCGTTCGTGAGATTCCCGTTATGGGCGACGGCAAAGCCGCCGCCTGCGAGTTCGGCGAAGAGCGGCTGGACGTTCCTGAGGATGGTTTCGCCGGTCGTGGAGTAGCGCACATGGCCGACCGAGGCATGGCCGGGGAGGCGTTCGATGACTTCGCGTTTCGAGAAGGTGTCGCCGACGAGGCCCATGCGGCGTTCGGAATGAAACCGCTTGCCGTCATAGGCGACGATGCCGGCGGCTTCCTGACCGCGATGCTGGAGCGCGTGCAGGCCGAGCGCGGTGAGGGCGGCTGCGTCCGGGTGGCCGAAGATGCCGAACACGCCGCATTCTTCGCGCAGCGTGTCGCCCATCGCCTGTTTGTCCAGGTCGTCGCTGGTAAAGTGGGCCGTCTCGTTCGCCACGGTCATCAGCAAGCCCTTACCGGTAGCGCGTCATTGCGAAGGCGCGCGGGTGCTTTCGATCAGCTGGTTGAAGCCCGCCCGGTCGTTGCGCTTGTAGGCAGGCTCCGTCGAATTCGTGTTTGCTTGCGAGGAGTTCTTGTCGACTCCCCTTTCGGTGCGCCCGGGTGGCGTCGGCGCAGGATTGGTATTGGGCGGCGGCACTTGCTGCTCGTCGCCGCGCGGCTTTCTTAAGCGCTGCAAGATGGCGTTTTCAGGATCGTCCGGCAGCACCGACTTCAGCCAGTCGCCGGTGCTTTGCAGGATCGGGCGCGAGCGCGCGTTCTTGACCCAGTCGGGCTCGGTCTTCGCGGGCACCAGCCAGGTGAAGAACAGGAACGCGACCACCATGATGATGAGGCCGCGGGCGAGGCCGAACAGGAAGCCGAGCGAGCGGTCGAGCGCGCCGATGCGGCTGTCGAGCACGAGGTCCGAAATCTTCACCGTGAACAGCGAGACGATCAGGAGCGTCAGCAGGAACACGCCGCCGACCGAGATGCCGGTCGCGAACAGGTCGTTCTGGACGTACTGCTTCACCAGAGGCAGCACGCGGGAATAGGTATAGAGCGTGACGATGGCGGCGATCACCCAGGAGGCGATCGAGAGGATTTCGCGCATGAAGCCGCGCACCATCGCGAGCACGCCCGAAATCAGCATGACCGCGAGAAGCCCAAAGTCTAACGCGGTGGGGGTCATCGAATACGCTGCTCCGCCTTGGATTGCCGACGACTATGGGCCCATTCGGACGACCCGG
>CAZFPR010000167.1:0-4512 GCA_964521045.1 uncultured Hyphomicrobiales bacterium | reverse complement strand
TCATGCAAATGCAATAGTCTCTCTATCCCGCTGGTACAAAATATCCGTCAGGCCATGAGCTTCCTTTCCATGAGAAATCAAATGACTGGATTCAGGACCGTTTACCGGATCAGCCTCCCTAGCATGCTGGCCGTTGCTGCATTCTCGCAATCTCCACGCGCAGATCAACACAGAGGTTTTCGCCAAGTATGGTATTGAGCCTTAGGCGAAAGGCGGCGATGACTCGACTGGATGCAGTGAATTTTCGCTATTACGACCCGTTATCACAAGGAATGTCAGTCCTTTAATTTTGGTTGACGTTAGTCTTCGGGGCAATCGAGATAGGCTTTATCCGTTCAGGAATTGCTCCCGTTGAACTGAACTGAGTGTGGAAGTTTGCCCGACGATCTTAGTGCTGATGCTGCATTTCGGCAGAGGCGCCGCGCATTCCATGTCCTATCATTCCACGGCGGTTCTTCATCCCCTCGTGCGCAGCGACTATCCCGCGATCGGCGAGGTCGGTCACTTCCGCAGCGTGCTGCTGTAACGCCTTGATGGTTTCCGCGTCGGTCGAGGTCTGAACGACGATGATGCCCTTCTCGGTAACTTCATAAACGCTCTTGATCTTATCTTTGTTCTTGAAGATCACATTCAGCGTTGGGCTTTGTATAGGCAGGCGGGGATTGCGTCCGTCCTCGACGCGTTTTCCCATATCGGCGACGTGCTGCCTGATGGTTTGTGCCAGCTCCGGATCGTCCGATTCGGTAACGGTGCGGATGCCGTTGGAGAGATTGGTGACCGTCCGCTTGATCTTCTCATGATTGAAGAACAGGGAATGAATATCGCCGCGTTCGCCGGCAGTCGCGTTGCCATGGTTCATGCCCATCATGCCCTGCGCCCCCTGGCCTTGCATGCCGCGTCCTTTTTTACCGTGCATGCTTGGACCGTTCTGCCCCTGCATGCCGTGCCCATTTTGGCGGTGCATGCCAAACCCTCTCTGTTCGTCATTTCCTCCGTGACGATGATCTGTTGACTGTGCGACCGCCCAGCCGGCGACAAATAGGCCGACCGCGACGATACCGCTGATTACTAGGCTCTTGATTTTCATCTGGTTCTCCAATGCGCATGCAACGGTTATTCCGTTGGTTACCCGCACTGGACAGGGCGAATTTGACCCAAGTTTTTCCTGCAAGTGCTATTTTGTAACAAAGTTTGTCAACGCAACGCACGGTTAAACCCGGTCACAGATTTCGCGAAAACCGAGGAATGGATTGGTCTATATTACGGAAATGAAATCCGCGCCGCACATCCTGATCGTCGACGATAATCGCGAGATTCGCGATCTCGTTGCGCGCGCGCTCGTGAAGGAAAGCTTCCGGGTCAGCACGGCGGCTGACGGCCGCGCCATGCGAAAGCTGATGGCGGATGCCCGAATCGACCTCGTGCTGCTCGACCTTATGCTGCCGGGAGAGGATGGACTTTCACTCTGCCGCGCGCTTCGTACCGAGTCGGACATCCCAATCATAATGCTGACCGCAAAGGGTGAGGAGATCGATCGGGTGATCGGCCTGGAGCTGGGTGCTGACGACTACCTGCCAAAGCCATTCGGCAGTCGCGAACTCGTCGCACGAATTAAAGCCGTTCTGCGCCGCAGCGATACCAAGCTCGAGCGAAGCAACGAACCCAAGCCGAAGCGTTACAATTTTGACCGCTGGATTCTGGATACCGGAACGCGATCCCTCTTGCGAAACGATGGCGTTACGTTGCCGCTCAGTACGGGTGAATATGATTTGCTCATAGCATTCGTCGAACGGCCGCAGCGAGTGCTCAATCGCGACCAGCTTCTCGATCTGGCGCGCGGTCGGTCTGCGACGGGACTCGATCGAAGCATCGACACCCAGGTCAGCCGTTTGCGCAAGAAACTCGAACCCGATCCCGGCGAGCCGCAGATCATCAAAACCGTGTGGGGCGGAGGATATATTTTTACGCCCTCGGTGAACTCACAATGAGCCGGCTATTCCCGAAAAGTTTGTTTGGCCAGAGCCTGCTTATTCTTCTGACAGGTCTGTTGGTCTCTCACGCCGTCGGGTCATGGATATATACCGCCGATCGCACACAGGCCGTGCGCGCGATTGGCGGATTTGCAGCTGCGCAGCGCATCGCGAATCTTACCCGCCTCGTACAAGAGGCGCCGGGCGAATGGCGCGAACGAATCGTCAAGGCATTGAGTGACCAAACGCTCCAGGTGTCGCTCTCGGAACAGGCGCCGGATTTTAAAACACAAAGCGAAGGCGACGAAATTTCGCGAGCCGTCAAGAAGTTTCTGGCGGAGCAGCTGCTGGGCGAATCCGCTTCTGCGCTTCGCGTGGCCGTGTCCGGTTCGGTGAACCCGCAATTCGACAACCGGTATCCGGGATGGCGTGGCCCGATGAAGGGACACGGGCCAATGATGCACGGACTCGGGAATTTCCAGGATTTGAGGGTCGCGATCCCCTTGGCTGACGGGCAGTGGTTGACGTTCGTTACCATCCTCCCTGAAGCCGGCCCGGCATTTTCCCGTCAGTTTCTTGTTTCGATGGCGATCATGGCGGTCATCACGCTGGGCGTATCGATATGGGTGGTGCGTCGTGTGACCGCGCCACTTGCATCGCTAGCAATAGCAGCCGAACGGCTCGGAAAGAACATGAAGGCGCCACCGTTGCCCGAAAACGGAACGATTGAAACGCGCCAAGCGTCGCGGGCTTTCAATGAAATGCAGACCCGTCTGCAAAACCTGATCGACAACCGGATGCGCATGTTGGCTGCGATCTCGCATGACTTGCGTACACCCCTGACGCTCCTTCGGCTTCGCGCCGAAAATATTGAGGATGGGCAAGAGCGCGAGCGGCTATTGGCCACGATCAGCGATATGGATTCCATGGTCGGTGCGACGTTGCAGTTTGCCCGCGATGAGGCGGTCGGGGAGCCGGAACGCCTAATCGACCTCGCAGCTTTGCTTCAAAGTATTGTCGACGACATGAACGACGCGGGACTTCCTGTTACCATTGAGCCGGCCGCGCCGGTCGTCTATGGCTGTCGGCCTGTCGCGCTCAAGCGCGCGGTAACAAATCTGATCGACAATGCCGTAAAGTACGGCAAGTCAGCGCATGCACTGCTCAACGTCACGCCAGAGCAAATCGAAATCACGATCGATGACGAAGGGCCCGGAGTTCCCAAATCGGAACTTAAACGCATGTTCGAGCCATTCTATCGCGTTGAACCTTCGCGCAGTCGGGAGACCGGCGGGGTCGGTCTCGGATTGGCAATCGCTCAATCCATTGCGCAGGCTCATGGCGGAGAATTGTCTCTGAACAACCGGCCCGGCGGCGGCCTGCGAGCATCGGTCATCCTGCCCCGATGAGACTGTGATTTTCCCGGCTGTGTCACGAATGATAGTGCCAGATTAAAAGGATTGCGACTCACTTGGAGCGGCTCTTTAGACGTCGAGCTAAACTGCTCAGCGCCGTTGCGTTCGATTTGGGGGCCCCCCGGCGGTAATAGCGAATAGTTCGCCGTATAGGGCGCGGCGTTCGGGAGAAAGGCGCTTCAGCTCTCCCGTACGGTGTATTGTCGCGTACTGGCATCTTGAGAACCCTCAAGCTGACATCCTTCAGCAGAGTTCTCATTTTCAGGCACCTCTCAGGCACCGAATGTATGGGTGTAGCTGCGTTTTTCTATGTGTAGCTAGGAACAGAGCATCACGCGAAAAGCCACAAAAATCGGCGTTCATCATCATCTATGGGGAACAGCGCAACGGAAGCAATCTGATTGGGAAGCTGTCGTTCTACCACTGAACTACGCCCGCAACCCATTGAAAATACTATATCTGTACTGAGAACAAAATAGTCTAGGTACTTTTTAGGTACTAAGAAGCGTAAGCCCAATCCCAAATAATATTTTTATTTAAAGAGAGCCGTCCAAGTGGAACGGCTCTCTGAAGTCCAGTTTTAACGGCTCAACGCCGTTGCGAACGCGGACGGTCTTTATCGTTTCCACCGCGTCTCGGGCGATCCTGCGAAGGCTCGTGCTGATCCGCATCATCTTCGCTGATCTGGCGACAGACGATTTTTCCGTCCAGAGGAAACGCTTGCAGCATGATATTGAAGCCGCAGTTGTCTTTGTGAGGAAACATCAATCCCACATTCAGCCAGAAATCGTCCTGACCTTCCCGCCGGATGACGCTGTAGGCGCGGTGCGTGGGCTGTCGCGGTGGTTCCTTGTCCGCCATGTCGATACTCCTTTTTGAAGCGGTTGCATTGTCCTGCGTAGGCAGGCCCGAGGACGCACAGCCTCAAGCCTACCCGCGAGGACGCTTCAAAATGACAGAACTATTGTCAGCCTACGCCGCGAACGCTTTCTGTCAAACGAGAGAAGCACTTTTCCCATTTCCATCGCGCCACGACTTAAGAATTTCATCGGTTTGACCGACCTGATTTTTTGTGGCGAAGAAAAATAACGAGGCGCCCGGTGAATGTGGAACACGAATATCACGCA
>CAZFPR010000166.1:3361-4769 GCA_964521045.1 uncultured Hyphomicrobiales bacterium | reverse complement strand
CAAGGTGGAAGCCATGCGCCGGGAGTATTTTCTCAAGCAGGACCGCAAACTGAGAAAAAAGCTAAGCCACGGCCTTTCGTTCTTCAGTCCGGCGTCTTAAAGCGGCGCGATGAACGCTGACGGATCCCGGACGCTTGCAATCATCGGCGGAGGCCCCGCCGGCTTGATCGCGGCTGAAGAAGCCGCGAATGCGGGCTGCCGCGTAACCGTCTACGAGCGCATGCCTTCCGCCGGCCGCAAGTTTCTGCTCGCTGGACGCGGCGGCTTGAACCTCACGCATGGAGAAGCGCTGGAAGGGTTTCTCCGCCGCTACGGTCCCCGCGCGGACGCTTTGCGCGCCGCCATCGAAAGTTTTCCGCCGCAACAGCTTCGCGCATGGAGCGAGGCGCTCGGCCAGAAAACCTTCGAAGGAACGAGCGGACGCATTTTTCCGGAAGCGCTCAAGGCATCGCCGCTGTTGCGCGCTTGGCTGCGGCGGCTCTCGGAGGCGGGTGTCGCCTTCGCCTTTCGCCATCGCTGGCGCGGCTGGGATGATGAAGGACAGCTTCTGTTCGACACGCCGCGCGGGCGGGAGCGTGTGAAGGCTGACGCCGTCGTACTTGCGCTCGGGGGCGCGAGCTGGCCGAAACTCGGCTCGGATGGTTCCTGGACCGGGATACTCGGGCAGCACGGCGTCGGTATCGCCCCACTCCAGCCGGCGAACAGCGGCTTTCTCGTTTCCTGGTCCGCTCCTTTTCGCGAGCGTTTTGCCGGCACGCCGTTGAAGCGCATCGCGATTACCGCAGGCGGCTCCACGGTGCGCGGCGAAGCGATGATCACGGACTACGGCATCGAAGGCGGCGTGATCTATGCGCAGTCGGCGCGGCTCCGCGAGGCAATTCTCGCAGAAGGCGAAACGGTCGCCTACATCGCGTTGCGCTCGGATCTCTCCGAAGCGGAAATCGCAAAACGGCTTTCGGCACCGCGCGGAAAGCAGTCGTTCTCCAATTTCCTGCGCAAGGCGATCAACCTGCCGCCGGTAGGCATCGCACTTCTGCACGAATGGGCCGCCGCAGATGGCGGACGTATTTCCGAACTGTCGGCAGAAAAACTTGCCTCCCTCATCTCGCACTTCCCGTTGAAACTGGCGGGGATTGCGCCGATCGAGTCGGCGATATCGACGACGGGCGGAATCCTGTTCGAGGAACTCGACGAACACTTCATGCTGAAGAAACTCCCGGGCGTCTTCGCGGCGGGCGAAATGCTCGACTGGGAAGCGCCGACCGGCGGTTATCTTCTGCAAGCCTGCTTTGCGACCGGCGTTGCGGCGGGGCGCGGTGCCGTGCGCTGGCTTGGAGACCGCTGACTTATTCCGCTGGGATCGCGCGCATCGCAGGCGCGCCGGAAGACGCCGGCGCTTCGGCAATGC
>CAZFPR010000166.1:1097-3351 GCA_964521045.1 uncultured Hyphomicrobiales bacterium | reverse complement strand
GCTGGGAAGAGCGATACGGTTTTTCTTCCCTTCGCAATCCCGACATCCGCCTCCTTTGCTTGATCGGCTTTGCGGAGGCCTATGTTTGGGGGATGATTATGACCCTCCTACCCGTGATGGCCTCGCGCCAGGCTCGGACGGCCTCGTCACCGTCGTACGCCATCTCGTGGTCGTCGCCGATGGCCTCGAGCGCGCCGGCCCGGTCGGCCGGGTTCGCGGCATAGATGCCGTCGTTCTCGGTCACGATGTGCCGCAGGCGAAGCATCCGAAGCCCTACCTCGATCGCATAATCGCGATCCGAGCGCGGGATATGAACGTAGGCTTTCGATGCTTCCAGCGTCTCGATGATGCGCGACACGCGGCTCTTGATCTCGAACAGCGAGAGCGGCGTGGGGTGCGCTTCGAGCAGCGCCGTCGCGACGAGCGAAACGGGAAGCGCGGGCACGACCTTGCCGACCGCGTCCATCAACTGCGAGCCGAGTTTCTCGACTTCGGCAAAGCGCTCTTTCTCGGGCATGTCGCGGAAGTCGATCTTTTTCTCCGCCACATATTGCTTGAGCGAGAACGGCTCGCCGAAGCTCACGCAGGTATAGCCATAGCGGTACCATTCGCCGCGGAACGCCATCCGCACATGGCGGAAGAAGTGCCGCAGGAACGTGACGAGGTTGAAACCGAACACCGGCTTTTTGCCCGGCTCGGTGTTCGCGGCACTCGTCAGCATGCGGTCCTCGAGCACGCGGTCGTAGTTCACGCCGACCGGCACGAACACGACGTCCTTCGGCCCCTTGGGATCGAACGCCGCGACCATGTAGCTGAGCAGGCCGAATTTCGGCGGCCGCAGCTTGCCGTCGCGCGACAGCCCGCCTTCCGGAAAGATCGCCTGCACGACGCCGGATGCGGTCGCCATGTGCACGTAGCGCGAAAGTACTTTTCGATAGAGCGCGTCGCGCGAGTCGCGGCGGATAAAGTAGGCGCCCATCGAGCGGATCAGGTTGCGCAGGCCCCAGATCTGCGCCCATTCGCCGACCGCGTAAGACAAGGCGGAGGATTGTGCCGCGACATAGGTCACGAGCACATAGTCCATGTTGGAACGGTGATTGATCACGAAGATCACCGAGGAATCGGGATCGACTTTGGAAAACGCCTCCTCGTTGCGGAAGCCGATGCGCACGCGATAGAGCGTTTCCGAAAGCCATTTCGAAAGCCGCGCACCGATCCGGAAATAGGCATAGGCCGAGAAGGAGGGGACGATCTCGCCGGCGTAGCGCTTCACTTTCTCCATCAGCACTTCGCGCGGGACCTTGTGCTCGCGGGCATATTCATCGACCGCGTGAAGCACCTCCGGGTCGTAGACCAGCCGGTCCATCAGCACCTGACGCTTGGTCAGCTTGAAGGGCTTGATCTGGAGCCTGAGCCGCGTGTTGAGTTCGCCGATGGCCTTGTTCGCGCGCCGACGCAGCGCCCAGCGGACGCTCGGGATCAGGAGCCGGTCTAGGAAGGCGAGCGCGGCGAGCAGCGTGATAATAATGACAAGCCAGAGCGGCAGCGTGACGTCGGACCACATAATTCTGCCCTCAACCCCTGCGAGACGGCGGACAGCGCATCCGCTATAGCGTTTCCTTCAAAGCCGCGGTTCTTTTGCTCGTGACCGATCAGCCCATCATGATCCAATACAATGCCAGGCCCAAGCGCAACTGGGGCCGGACCCTGAAGGGTTATGCCTTCGGCTGGGCGTGGTTCGACCCGGTGAGTTCCTGGGCGCTGCGGCGGCTTTTCGTGCCTTCTTCGCTATTGTGGGCTGCGGCAGAGCAGGCCGGCACCTCGGTCGAGCGCTTTCTCGACGCCGCGCAGGTATCGCGAAAAAACGCGAACGAAAAGAAGGTGCTGGACGCACTGGTCCAGACCGCCGCGGCGCGCGACATCGCACAGCGCAGGGAAGCGGAGTGGCAGAAGGAATTTTTCGGCTCCGGCACGCTGGGGCCGGATGCGCGGCGCGAACTCGAGGCCGCGCGCTACTCCGCGAGCCACACATATAATCTTGCGCGGCGACACTTCGGCTTCATGCTGCGAAGCGATCCGCCGCGCATCAAATCGGAGACGCAAGGCCCGGAGGAAATCGCCGCGATCTATGGCGCGAATTTCGAACGTCTTTTGCTTGGCGGAAATGCGAGCGGCGGCACTACGGTCGAAGTATCGAAGACGATCGAGCGCGAGCAGCAGAGGCGCATCGTGACGCGCGTTCGCCACTCGCACT
>CAZFPR010000166.1:801-1087 GCA_964521045.1 uncultured Hyphomicrobiales bacterium | reverse complement strand
GGGGGTCGATTACTGGCTGCGCTTCCAGAGTCCGTCCGCGCTCTTGGGCGATACGGTCTATGCGCGCGTGCTGGAGCCGCATGGCGTCAAGAATCCGCCGACCATCATCTTCGGCCACGGCATCTGCATCGAGTTCGATCATTGGCGCGGCCTGATCGACGAAGCCCGCACGCTCCGCGCGGAGGGCTTTCGCGTCATTCGTCCGGTCGCGCCGTGGCACGGACGCCGCAGGCCTGCGGGCAGCTTCGGCGGCCAGCCGATGATGGCGCGCATTCCGGGCGGGTTG
>CAZFPR010000166.1:0-791 GCA_964521045.1 uncultured Hyphomicrobiales bacterium | reverse complement strand
CGCAGGAATGGGCCGTGATCGCCGACTGGGCGCGGCAGAAATCCGACGCGCCACTCGCCTTCGGCGGCACCAGTCTCGGCGCGCTGATCGCGCAGTTCGCAGCCGAGAAAATCGGCGAGCGGAACGAGCGCCGCCGCCCGGACGGGCTGTTCCTGATCACCCATTCCGGCCGGATGAGCGATGCCACTTTCCATGGCGACATGGCCAATCTGCTCGGCGTCGATCTTGCCGCCGAACGAGAGGGCTGGAGCCGCGAGCGCATCGAAGCGGGTTTGGGCCTGCTCGATCCCGCGCAGCTGCCTGCGGTGAGGCCGGAGCGTATCGTCACCGTGCTCGGCAAGCGCGACCGCATCACGCCTTACGCGAGCGGATTGAGCCTGATCGATTCATGGGGCGTGCCCGATGAAAACCGTTTCGTCTGGGATCGCGGTCACTTCTCGATGCCGCTCACCATGATCCGCAACCCCGCGCCGGTCGCGCGCTTCCGCGAAGTGATGATGCGGATTTGATTTGCCGTCATTGCAAGGCCACCGCATGGGGATAGAAAATTCCGGGGCTGAATTTTCTTTGTTCTTGCAGCTACTTCGACATAGCCCGGAATATCTATCCCCGCCTCTTCCCACGCATGTAAATTCCGTCAGCCGTTTCCGTTCGAGGGCGCGCTCATGAGGCGTTCAGGATCGCGGGAAATGGCCGGCGTCTCCGCGCGCGGTTCGCAGCCGCGATCCGGGACGGCGCGGGGCACCGCCCGGCGAGAATACGCTCGCCTGCCGGGAGCACGGCTGACGGAG
>CAZFPR010000165.1:2317-4828 GCA_964521045.1 uncultured Hyphomicrobiales bacterium | reverse complement strand
CTTCCGGGATGGGAGAAGGTATCGGGCGATGGCGTGCGGCCCTGGACCGACGATTACTCCGATCTCCTGAGCGCAATGATCCGGAAGAAGTTCTAGGCGCCGAGCGGCGCGCCAAGAAGCTCTTCGATCAGGGCGAAAGCAGCGATCACGGATCGCCTGCGGACTTCGTCGCGCCCGAGATCGCCGAAGCGGCATTCGCGCGCATGAAAGTTTCCCTTGCGATCCATCGCGGCCATGAAGACAAGTCCGACCGGCTTTTCAGGGGAGCCACCGCCTGGACCTGCGATCCCGGTAATCGATATGGCGAGGCTCGTGCCGGCAGAGTTGAGCGCGCCTTCCGCCATCGCTTTCGCGCATTCCGCGCTCACAGCACCGTGCTTCGCGAGAATGTCCGCGCTCACGCCGAGCAGGGCCATCTTGGCATCGTTCGAATAGGTGACGAAGCCGCGATCGAACACATCCGACGAGCCCGGAATATCGGTGATCGCGGCGGCGACGAGGCCGCCGGTGCAGGACTCGGCTGTGGTCAGGGTGAGGCCGCGTTCTCGGCAGAGTTCGAACACGCGAAGTGCGGCTTCGCGAGTTTCGTTCCCGATCACTTCACGCTCCAGGGCAGCCTGACCGTCACGGTCGCCATCGCCGCAATTCCCTCATTGCGTCCGATAAAGCCCAAACCTTCGTTCGTCGTGGCCTGAACGCCGACACGGCCGGTTTCTATCCCGCAAATCTCTGCAATGCTTGCACGCATGGCTTCGCGGTGCGGGCCGATCTTGGGCGCCTCGCAAATCAGCGTGCCGTCGATATGCGCGATCATGCCGCCGCGCGCATGCACGCGTTCGGCTGCGAAACGGGCGAACGTCGCGGAATCCGCGCCACGCCATTTCTGGTCGGAGGGCGGGAAATGGTGGCCGATGTCGCCGTCGCCGATCGAACCGAGAATGGCGTCCGTAATCGCGTGCAGCAGTACGTCGGCGTCGGAGTGGCCCGAGAGTTTCTTGTTATGCGGAATTTTCACGCCGCCGAGCGTAACGTGGTCGCCGTCCGCAAAGGCATGCACGTCGTAGCCCATGCCGGTGCGTACGTCGCCGAGCATCTGCGCAGCATAAGCATCGGCGCGTTCGAAATCTTCCGGTGTTGTCAGCTTGCCGTTCAGTACGCTGCCTTCGAATGTAGTCACCGGAACTCCAGCCCATTGCATCAGCGCGGCGTCGTCCGTGAAGTCGTGCAGGTTTTCGGCGGCGGCGCGGCGGTGCGCGGCAAGGAGGGCGTCGAAAGCGAACGCCTGTGGCGTCTGTACGGCGCGGAGCGTGCTGCGTTCGATGTTGGCCGTTACTTTTCCAGCGGCGTCTACCTGCTTGATCGTGTCGGATACCGCGACGGCAGGCACGCTGGCGCCGCTGATCTTCACCGATTGCATCGCGCGGTCGAGCAATGCCTGATCTGCAAAAGGACGCGCCGCGTCGTGCACGAGCACGAAGCGCGGCGCTGTACGCACGAGACTCTCCAGGCCGGCGAGGACCGAGGCCTGGCGTGTCGTTCCGCCGGGGACGGCCGGAAGACACTTCGGCAGGCGTGCCGAAGCTCGCTCGAAAGCCGCGACATCCTCATGACGGATCACGGCCTGAACCGCGCCGATCGCATGATGATCTGTGAATAACCGCAGCGAATGGCGCAGGACAGGTTCGCCCCGGATCAGGCGGTATTGCTTCGGTGTTCCGGCTCCCGCGCGGGTTCCGCCTCCTCCGGCCACGACCAATGCCGCAAATTCCATCCGGAACGACCCCAAAGTCTCGAAATTCAGGGATTCTCTAGCCTATTCCAGCGCATAGGTCCTGTTGGTTGCGATGCAATAAAGCTCTTGCCTCTGAAGTACGCTTGATTAAGATGTGTGCACGAATTTTCGGGCCTATTTTGTAGGCAGGGGCATAGTGAGCGCAACACCGACCAGTAAGAGCCTACAGATCGGTCCTCATGAGATCGCGGCGCGGGCCTTCCTCGCGCCGATGGCCGGGATCACGGACTTGCCGTTCCGCAGGATGGCAACCCGCTACGGCGCAGGGCTCGTCGTTTCCGAGATGATCGCCTGCGAATGGCTAGCCGGCGGCAGCGCTGAAGCGCAACTGCGCGCGGAAGGGTCTGGCGTCGGGCTGCATGTCGTCCAACTCGCTGGCTGCGAAACCCGCTGGCTCGCGGAAGGGGCGCGTATCGCCGAAGCTGCGGGCGCGGACATCGTCGACCTCAATATGGGATGCCCGGCAAAGTCGGTCACGACCGGTGCGGCCGGTGCAGCGCTTCTGCGCGACGTCGACAACGCGGTTCGCCTGATCGAGGCGGCGGTCGGGGCTGTCAAAATCCCGGTCACCGTGAAGATGCGTCTCGGCTGGGACGACAGCGCGATCGTCGCTCCCGAACTTGCGCGGCGCGCGGAAGCGGCGGGCGTCAAGCTTGTGACGGTACACGGCCGCACGCGCCAGCAGTTCTACAAGGGCAATGCGAATTGGCGGGCGATTT
>CAZFPR010000165.1:0-2307 GCA_964521045.1 uncultured Hyphomicrobiales bacterium | reverse complement strand
AAATCCGGAGCGGATGCCGTTATGGTCTGGCGTGCCGCGCGGGGCCGTCCGTGGCTTCCGGGATATATCGCGCGCTTTCTCGCAACCGGAGCACGCGCAGCCGATCCAGAGATCGAAGATCAACGCGACAACCTGATCGAACTCTACGACGCCTGGCTCGGCCAATACGGGCATGCACGCGGCGCGAAGGAAGCCCGCAAACATATCGGATGGGCGCTGGAGGCCGCGGCGCACGCGGTCAATCTGTCTGCGGATTGGGTGAAACACTGGCGCGCGCTTCTGCTTGCGGAAAACTCTCCGTCGCGCGTGGTGCTCGGCATCCATGACGCGTTCGACGAACTCGGCTGGAAAGCTGCCGCATGAGAAATGCCCGCATGGAAAAGCCTTTGACGCAAGTTTCCGGCGTCGCAGATGCGGTGCTCGACGCGCTTCCGCATCCGGTGATCACGATTTCTTCCAGCGGGACGATCGCGAATGCGAACGCAGCCGCGGAAGCCTTCTTTGAAGCCGGCGCACCGGTGCTGCGCCGCCACCGCATTCACGAGATCGTTCCGTTCGGCAGCCCGCTGATCTCGCTGATCGAGCAGGTGAGGGCGCGCAACGCCGCTGTGAACGAGTATCGCGTCGATCTCGGCACGCCGCGAAACGGCGGCGAGCGCGTTGTCGATATCCATGTCGCGCCGATGCCGGAGAACCCAAATCAGGTCGTCGTCATGCTTCAGGAGCGTACGATGGCCGACAAGATCGACCGTCAGCTTACGCATCGCGGCGCGGCCCGCTCAGTGACGGCGCTCGCTTCCATGCTCGCGCATGAAATCAAGAATCCTCTCTCCGGCATTCGCGGTGCGGCGCAGCTGCTCGAACAGTCCGCGGATGACGGCGACCGCGCGCTGACGCGGCTGATCTGCGACGAAGCCGACCGCATCGTGAAGCTCGTCGACCGCATGGAAGTGTTCTCCGACGAGCGCCCGATCGAGCGCAGCGCCGTGAACATTCATGCCGTGCTGGAGCATGTGAAAAAGCTCGCGGCTTCGGGTTTCGCGAGCCGCATCAAATTCGTCGAGGAATACGATCCCTCCTTGCCGCCGGTGTTCGCAAACCGCGACCAGCTCGTGCAGGTGTTCCTGAACCTCATCAAGAACGCGGCGGAAGCGATCGGCGATGCCGACGACGGGGAAATTCATCTCAGCACCGCGTTCCGGCCCGGCGTCCGTCTCACCGTTCCCGGTTCGTCGACCCGCGTGAGCCTGCCGCTCGAGTTCTGCGTGCGCGACAACGGCCCCGGCGTGCCGGAGGACGTGCGCCCGCATCTGTTCGATCCTTTCGTCACGACCAAGACCAGCGGCAGCGGCCTTGGCCTCGCGCTGGTCGCAAAAATCATCGGCGACCACGGTGGCATCGTCGAGTGCGACAGCCAGCCGAGACGCACGACGTTCCGCGTATTGATGCCCACCTATTCTCATAATGGCGCGATTGCGCATTCGGATCAGTGAGGACGGCGCAAATGCCTTCTGGAAACATTCTTGTTGCTGACGACGACGCTGCGATCCGCACCGTGCTCAGTCAGGCGCTGTCGCGCGCCGGCTACGAGGTCCGCTCCTGCGGCAACGCCGCGACGCTCTGGCGCTGGGTCAGCCAGGGCGACGGCGATCTCGTGATCACTGACGTCGTGATGCCGGACGAGGACGCCTTCAGCCTCTTGCCGCGCCTGAAGAAGATGCGGCCGGAATTGCCTGTGATCGTCATGAGCGCGCAGAACACGTTCATGACCGCGATCAAGGCTTCCGAGCACGGCGCTTACGAATATCTACCGAAGCCGTTCGATCTGAAGGAATTGATCGCCATCGTCGGGCGCGCGCTTTCCGAGCCCAAGAAGACCAATTCTGCATCCTCCAAGCCGGAGGATATGGAAAACATTCCGCTCGTCGGCCGCTCGCCGGCGATGCAGGAAATTTACCGGCTGCTCGCGCGGCTGATGCAGACCGATCTCACCGTGATGATCACAGGCGAGTCCGGCACCGGCAAAGAGCTTGTCGCGCGCGCGCTGCACGACTACGGCAAGCGCCGTTCCGGCCCGTTCGTGCCGATCAACATGGCCGCGATCCCGCGCGACCTCATCGAGGCCGAGCTGTTCGGCCACGAGAAGGGGGCGTTCACGGGCGCGAACACGAAGAACATCGGCCGCTTCGAGCAGGCCGAGGGCGGCACGCTGTTCCTCGACGAAATCGGCGACATGCCGTTCGACCTGCAGACGCGCCTGCTGCGCGTGCTGTCCGATGGGCACTTTTACCGCGTCGGTGGCCACAG
>CAZFPR010000164.1:0-4394 GCA_964521045.1 uncultured Hyphomicrobiales bacterium | reverse complement strand
TGCTCAAGCAGGCGCAGTTCTCGCCGCTGAAGATGGAAGAGCAGGTCGTCGTGATCTGGGCCGGCACCAACGGCTATCTCGACCAGCTTCCGCTCAACCGCGTGAAGGCGTTCGAAGACGGACTGCTTTCCAACATCCGCACGCAGCACGCAGCGCTTCTCGACTCGATCCGTTCTTCCAAGGATCTGTCGGACGGCGATGCGGGCAAGCTCAAGGCGGCGGTCGACGCTTTCGCCAAGTCCTTCTCCTAACTCGTCGTTCTCGTAAGGAAGAAACGCCGAAATGGCTTCGCTCAAAGAACTTCGCAATCGCATCGCCTCGGTGAAGGCGACGCAGAAGATTACGAAGGCGATGCAGATGGTCGCCGCGGCGAAGCTGCGCCGCGCGCAGATGGCGGCGGAAGCCGCGCGTCCCTATGCCGAACGTATGGACGCGATTCTCGCGAACATCGCAGGCAAGGTCGCGGGTCAGGCCGGCGCTCCGGCGCTCCTTGCCGGTAGCGGCAAGGACGACGTGCATATGCTGCTCGTCTGCACCGCGGAGCGCGGTCTTTGCGGCGCGTTCAATTCGTCGATTTCGCGCCTTGCGCGCGATCGTGCGAATGCGCTGATCGCGCAAGGCAAGACCGTCAAAATCATCTGCGTCGGCCGCAAGGGCTACGACATCCTGCGCCGCCTGTTTGCGAAGAACATCGTCGAAGTCATCGATCTGCGCTCGGTTCGCACGCTCGGCTACGACAACGCCGCCGAAATCGCGCAGAAGATCGTCGCGCGCTACGAGGCCGGCGAATTCGATGTCTGCACGCTGTTCTATTCGCGCTTCAAGTCGGTGATCGCGCAGCTACCGACCGCGCAGCAGATCATTCCGCCGCAGCTTCCGGAAACGAAGGCCGAGGCCGCTGGCGCAAACACGCCGGTTTACGAATACGAGCCGGGGGAAGAGGAAATTCTCACCGATCTTCTGCCGCGCAATCTCGCAACGCAGATTTTCCGTGCTTTGCTCGAGAACGCGGCCTCCGAGCAGGGCGCGCGCATGTCCGCGATGGACAGCGCGACCCGCAACGCTGGCGACATGATCAAGAAACAAACCATCACTTACAACCGCACCCGTCAGGCGATGATCACGAAAGAACTGATCGAAATCATCTCTGGCGCGGAAGCGCTCTAAGAATTAGGTACGAGGACGAACATGGCAACGAACGCTACCGGAAAAATCACGCAGGTCATCGGCGCCGTCGTCGACGTGCAGTTCGACGGTCACCTGCCGGAAATTCTGAACGCGCTGGAAACGCAGAACCAGGGCCAGCGGCTTGTGCTCGAAGTCGCACAGCATCTCGGCGAATCGACCGTCCGCGCGATCGCGATGGACTCGAGCGAAGGCTTGGTGCGCGGTCAAAAGGTCACCGATACCGGTCAGCCGATTGCGGTTCCGGTCGGTGACGGCACGCTCGGCCGCATCATGAACGTCGTCGGCGAGCCGATCGACGAAGCCGGCCCGGTGAAGGCCTCGGGTACCCGCCCGATCCACGTGGCGGCACCGAGCTACACGGACCAGTCGACCGAAGCCGAAATTCTCGTCACCGGCATCAAGGTCGTCGATCTCCTCGCGCCTTACGCGAAGGGCGGCAAGATCGGCCTGTTCGGCGGCGCGGGCGTCGGCAAGACGGTGCTCATTCAGGAACTCATCAACAACGTCGCGAAGGCGCACGGCGGTTACTCCGTGTTCGCCGGCGTCGGCGAGCGTACCCGCGAAGGCAACGACCTCTATCACGAGTTCATCGAATCGGGCGTGAACAAGAAGGGCGGCGGCGAAGGCTCCAAGTGCGCCCTCGTGTTCGGCCAGATGAACGAGCCCCCCGGAGCGCGCATGCGCGTCGCGCTCTCGGGCCTCACGGTCGCAGAGCACTTCCGCGATCAGGGTCAGGACGTTTTGTTCTTCGTCGACAACATCTTCCGCTTCACGCAGGCGGGCTCGGAAGTGTCGGCACTTCTCGGCCGTATTCCGAGCGCCGTCGGTTACCAGCCGACGCTCGCCACCGACATGGGCGCGCTACAGGAGCGCATCACCACGACGCAGAAGGGTTCGATCACCTCGGTGCAGGCGATTTACGTGCCGGCCGACGATCTTACCGACCCTGCGCCTGCGACCTCGTTCGCGCATCTCGACGCGACGACCGTGCTGTCGCGCTCGATTGCGGAAAAGGGAATTTATCCTGCGGTCGATCCGCTCGACAGCACTTCGCGCATGCTTTCGCCGCTCGTCGTCGGCGAGGAGCACTACGCGGTGTCGCGTCAGGTGCAGCAGATTCTCCAGCGCTACAAGGCGTTGCAGGACATCATCGCCATTCTCGGCATGGACGAGCTTTCGGAAGAAGACAAACTCGCGGTCTCGCGGGCGCGCAAGATCGAGCGCTTCCTCTCGCAGCCGTTCCACGTCGCCGAAGTCTTCACCGGTTCGCCCGGCAAGTTCGTCGAGCTCGCGGACACCATCAAGGGCTTCAAGGGTCTTTGCGAAGGCAAGTACGACCACCTGCCGGAACCGGCCTTCTACATGGTCGGAACCATCGAAGAGGCGGTCGAGAAGGGCAAGAAGCTCGCAGCGGAAGCCGCGTGACGACTTCCTCACCCTGAGGAGCGAACCGAAAGGTTCGCGTCTCGAAGGGTGGGGGTCGCAGTTTCATCCTTCGAGACGGCGGCTGCGCCGCCTCCTCAGGATGAGGGTTCAGGGAAAGAAACGATGGCCACCTTCAAGTTCGAACTCGTCTCGCCTGCGAAGCTTCTCTTCTCCGGAGAAGTGGAAGAGGTCATCGTTCCGGGTGCCGAAGGCGAGTTCACGGTGCTTGCAGGCCATGCGCCGCTCGTCTCTACGCTCAGGCCCGGCTTCCTGCGCTTCAAGAACGGTTCGGACAATATCGTCGCATTCGTTCGCGGCGGCTTTGCCGAAGTGAACGAGAAGGGCCTGATCGTGCTTGCGGAAGAGGCCTCCCGCATCGAAGAGATCAATGCTTCGGAGTTTGCGGCGTCGATCTCCGCGCTCGAAGCGAAGATGTCGTCGGCGACTTCAGACGAAGCCCGCAACAAGATGGCCGAGACGGTCTATCAGCTCAAAGCCGTGCAGGCGCAGCTGGGCGGCGGCGGAGCGGCCGCGCACTGAATTCTGCAAAGAGAAGAATCCGAAAGCCGCGCAACACGCGCGGCTTTTTCTTTTCTAGGAAGAAATCGGGCGCGTCATGAAGACCGCGGAGCCGTAGGTCGCGGCTTGCGCCTTCAGCTTCTCGCTCATTTCCATGCGCTGGAAACCGTACTGAAACCACATGGTCTCGGAGCCATAGACGGCGGCGAGCGAGATCTCGGTCAGTCCCAGCTTCCGGCCCGCGGCGTCCATGAGCGCCATCAGTTCCCCGACGAGACCGATGCTTCGCGCGCTCGGGAGCAGCGCCACATCATGGATGTAGAGCGCAGACGCATTCTTCGGGATTGCACCGAGCAAAGTGTTGAGCTCGGGAATTTCCTTCGCGGTCCAGGGCAGCGTGATTGCGTATCCGCGGATCGATTTGCCGTCACACACGACGAAACAGGACCCCGGCGAAAGCTGGAACTTCTCGCGATAGGTCTCGATACGCTCCGGGATGTCCGGGTGAATGATCTTGGAAATCCTGAAGATTTCGGGAACATCGGCCTCGGTCGCCGCACGCCAGTGAAGGCCGCGCGTCTCCGTCATGATGTTTCGTTCGCGAAACCGATGAAACTCTTCACGACGCCGTCATAGACCTGCCGCTTGAACGGGACAATCAATCCTGGCGCGTTCTCCAGCTTCTCCCAGCGCCACTCGACGAATTCGGGTTTGTGCCCGCCCGCGGGTGACGCAATGTCGATCTCGCTTTCGTCGCCGGTGAAGCGCAGCGCGTACCACTTCTGTTTCTGTCCGCGGTACTTGCCCTTCCATGCCTGCCCGGCGATGTCGCGTGGAATATCGTATTTCAGCCAGCCCTCGACTTCACCGAGCTTCCTGATCGAGCGGATATTCGTCTCTTCGTAGAGTTCGCGGAGTGCCGCCTCATAAGGGTCTTCGCCTTCGTCGATGCCGCCTTGCGGCATCTGCCAGGAGTGGGTCGCGTCCACATGTTCCGGCCCGCCGAGCCGGCGGCCCACAAAGACGAGGCCCTTGGCGTTGAACACCGCGAGACCGACGCAGGGGCGGTAGGGAAGATCTTCGAAATTTTTCATGGCGCTTTCTACAACGCCGCGCATTTGCAGTCAGCGTTGTTTGGGCTTGCGCTGGAACGCGACACGCACCGGCACCAGCCGGATACCCCGCGCTTCGAGCGTCTTTGCCCATCGCGCGATCCGCTCGATCGTGACTTAATGCCCGAGCCCGGCGCTGCTCGCGTCCGT
>CAZFPR010000163.1:0-4863 GCA_964521045.1 uncultured Hyphomicrobiales bacterium | reverse complement strand
GGCGGCGACCTTGGCGATCGGGAAGCCGGTCGCCTTGGAGGCGAGGGCGGAGGAGCGCGAGACGCGCGGGTTCATCTCGATGACGATGAGCCGGCCGTCGGCCGGGTTGACGGCGAACTGCACGTTCGAGCCGCCGGTCTCCACGCCGATCTCGCGCAGCACCGCCAGCGAGGCGTCGCGCATGATCTGGTATTCCTTGTCGGTGAGCGTCAGTGCGGGTGCGACCGTGATGCTGTCGCCCGTATGCACGCCCATCGGATCGAGGTTTTCGATGGAACAGACGATGATGCAGTTGTCCTTCTTGTCGCGGACAACTTCCATTTCGTATTCTTTCCAGCCGAGCACCGACTCTTCGATCAGCACTTCGTTCGTCGGCGAGGCGTCGATGCCGCGCTCGACGATGTCGAGAAATTCGTCGCGGTTGTAGGCGATGCCGCCGCCGGTGCCGCCCATCGTGAACGACGGACGGATGATCGCGGGCAGGCCGATGTCTTTCAGCGCATCGAGCGCCTGTCCGAGCGTCTTGATCTGCACCGACTTCGGCGTCTCGAGGCCGATCTTGGTCATCGCCTCGCGGAAGCGTTCGCGGTCTTCGGCCTTGTCGATGGCATCCGCCGTCGCGCCGATCATCTCGACATTGTATTTGTCGAGCACGCCCATCTTGCGGAGCGAGAGCGCGGTGTTGAGCGCGGTCTGGCCGCCCATTGTGGGAAGCAGCGCGTCGGGACGCTCCTTCTCGATGATCTTCGCCACGATTTCGGGCGTGATCGGCTCGATATAGGTCGCGTCGGCAAGCTCCGGGTCCGTCATGATGGTTGCCGGATTGGAGTTCACCAGAACGATCCGATAGCCCTCTTCTTTCAGGGCCTTGCACGCCTGGGTGCCGGAATAATCGAACTCGCAGGCCTGGCCGATCACGATGGGACCGGCGCCGACGATGAGGATCGATTTGATGTCGGTGCGCTTGGGCATAACTTTTATTACCCTCTCCCCATGGGGGAGAGGGCAGGGTGAGGGGGTTCTGCTTGAGTATGGCGCGAAAACTTCGCAGGAACGAAACCGAGGCAGAGAAGCTGCTTTGGAAGCACCTGCGCGGGCGTCGGCTCGACGGATATAAATTCAGGCGGCAAGTCGCGATCGGTCGGTATGTGGCTGACTTCGCTGCGCTTGAGCCTCGGCTGATCATCGAATTGGATGGCGGGCAACACGCCGAGCGAATTGCCGAAGATGAAACGCGAACGGCTGCACTCGAACGGTTTGGTTTTCGGGTCGTTCGCTTCTGGAATCATGACGTACTCGAGAACATCGACGGCGTAATGGAAGCGGTGTTGCACGAGCTTCGCCTCGTCCGTTGATCCCCCTCACCCCAACCCTCTCCCCGTCGGGGAGAGGGAGTTGAGTGAAGGCACAAAAAAAGGCCGCGCGGTCGCGCGTCCTTTCCATCCTCGCGGAAGCTCGGGAGCGAAAGCAGGCCCGCGGCTGGCCGGGGTCTTAGACCAGATTCGTGGGGGGAGGAAGCCAAAAGAACGCCGCCCACAGGCCGCTTTTGCGGCAAGCGGCGGAACGCGCGCGAAGCCGCTCACCACATGGATTTTACTGCGAAAAGCCCGGTTCCCCATTGAGGCGGGAAAAGCCCTGCGACAGACTGTGCCACCGATCTTTGCAGGGAAGTTCGAAGATGCGCTGGGACTGGGCCGCCTACGGCGTACTTGCCGCCGTCATCATTTATGCCGTCATCGTCTTCAACCGGCTCATCCGCCAGCGCAACGTGGTGCGGGAGGCCTGGAGCGGAATCGACGTGCAGCTCAGGCGCCGCACCGATCTGGTGCCGGCGCTGGTGGAGACGGTGAAGGGCTACGCCACGCACGAGCGCACGTTGCTAGAGGAAGTCACCGCGCGGCGCGCGCGCAGCCTCGACGCACAGACCTCGGGAAACGTCGGCGATAACGCGCAGGCGACGCAGCAGCTCGGCTCCTCGATCGGCAGGCTGATCGCGGTCGCGGAAGCCTATCCGCAGCTCAAGGCAAACGAGAACTTTCTCAAATTGCAGGAGCAGCTCGCCGAGATCGAGGAGCAGTTGCAGTATGCGCGGCGTTATTACAACGGCGCGGTGCGGAACCTGAACATCTCGATCCAGTCCTTCCCGGAGCTTCTGATCGCAAAACCGTTCGGTTTCTCCGAGCAACCCTTCTTCGAGCTCGACGATCGCGCGCAGGGCGCAAATCCGAACGTTTCCTTCGAGCATGGAGCCTGATCATGCGCAGGATTCTGCTGGCTGCATTCGTTCTCTTCGCCGCGCAGGTTTCCGCGATCGCGCAGGAACGCATCATCAACTTCATCAGCGACGTCACGGTGCTCGCGAACGGCGATCTCGACGTCACCGAGACGATTACCATCCAGGCCGAGGGCAGTCAGTTCCGGCGCGGCATCTTCCGCGATTTTCCGACCAGCTATCGCCGCCGCAGCGACGGCACGCGCGTGATCGTGGGCTTCGACGTGATTGCGGTGACGCGCAACGGCAAGCCCGAGCCTTACCGCACCGAGGGCTACGCGAACGGCGTGCGCACGCGCATCGGCAGTGCCGATGTGTTCATTCCGCGAGGCGCGCATACCTATACGATCCGCTACCGCACGACGCGGCAGATCGGCTTCTTCGAGAAGTTCGACGAGCTTTACTGGAACGCGACCGGCAACGGCTGGAATTTCTATATCGACAACGCAGAAGCGCGCATCACGCTGCCGCAGGGCGCGCAGCTCGGGCAGAACGCGCTCTATACCGGCCCGCAGGGTGCGAGCGGACAAGACGCGTGCGTCGTCGAGCAGACCGCGAACCGCATCGTTTGGCGCACCACGCGGCGCCTGCCGCCGAACAACGGCCTCACCGTCGCGGTCGCGTGGCAGAAGGGGATCGTCTCGCCGCCCTCCGGCGCGCAAGCCGCGGGGTATTTTCTTCAGGATAACCTGCCGATCCTGATGGCGCTGATCGGCATCCTCGGCGTCGGCTTTTATTACCTGACGACATGGGCGCGGGTCGGGCGCGATCCTCCCGAGGGCACGATCATTCCGCTGTTCTCGCCTCCGAACGAAATGTCGCCGGCGGCGGTGCGCTACGTCGATCAGATGAGTTTCGACAACCGCGCCTTCACTGCGGCGATCGTCGATCTCGGCGTGAAGGGACATATCCGGATCGACGAAACGCCGAGCTTCTCGCAGATTTCGAAACGCTCCGGCGGGGAAACGCTGAAACTCGCCGAGAGCGAGATGGAGTCGCAGCTCTTTTCGCGCGGCTCGCCGGTGGCGCTCGCGCAGACCAACCATAAAGTGGTCGGCGGCGCGAAGACCGCGCTCGAGAACCGTCTCTCCGCGCAATACAACGGTATTCTGTTCAAGAACAATTACGGTTGGTCCGGGCTCGGATTTCTTTTTGCGGCGATCGCAATCGCCGCCATGATCTTCGCGATCGCGACGACCAAGTTCGGCGACGAAGTGGCCGCGGGAATCATGGGCGTGCTCATTCCGTGCGGGCTGTTGCTGGTCGCCTGCGGCGTGATGATGGCCGGCTTCACTTCGCACAAGCGCTGGAATCTCTGGATCATCATCGGCGGCGCGCTCTGGCTGCTGGTCGCCGCGGGCGGGCTTGCCTTCATCTACGGGCTCGGCGGCGGGATCAATCTCAACCTGATGATCCCGGCGCTCGCGAGCTATCTGATCCTCTCGGTCGCATTGTTCAGTTTCTACTGGCTGAAAGCGCCGAGCGCTGACGGGCAGAAAATCCGCGACCAGATCGCGGGCTTCCGCGAGTATCTCGGGGTCGCGGAAGAAGACCGGCTGAACTTTATGCATCCGCCGAAGAAGACGCCGGAACTGTTCGAGAAATTTCTGCCTTATGCCATCGCGCTCGATGTCGAGAACGAGTGGGGCAAGAAATTCGCGGGCGTACTCGCTGCGGCCGCTGTGGCGGGTGCCGCCGGCTACGCCTGGTATCACGGACGGCGCGACTGGAGCCGCGATCCCGCGGGGTTCTCGAGCCATCTCGGCAGCGCGGTCGCGTCCGCAATTTCATCGGCCTCGACCGCGCCGGGATCGAGCAGCGGCTCCGGCGGCGGCGGTTCGTCCGGCGGCGGCGGCGGCGGTGGCGGCGGCGGCGGCTGGTAGCCGTCTCGCGGTATGTTCCGCAGGTTCTTCATAGCGCTCGTCCTGTCGCTCGCATTCGCGGGCGGCGCGCAAAGCTATGAACGCATCCGGCTGTTCGACAGCGACGTGCGGGTGCAGACGAACGGCGACCTGATCGTCACCGAGACGATCACGGTTGAGGCGGAACTGCGCGAAATCCGCCGCGGAATCCTGCGCGATTTCCCGACGACCTATTTTCTCGCCGACGGACGCAGGGTCGTGGTCGGCTTCGATGTGATCTCCGTCGAACGCAACGGAGAACGGGAATTCTATTCGGTCGAGAGTCTCTACAACGGCAAGCGCATTCGTATCGGCAGCGGTTCGGTGTTGTTAGGGCGCGGCACGCATACCTACACGATCCGATACCGCACGACGCGGCAGGTCGGCTTCTATCCGGAGTTCGACGAACTGTTCTGGAATGCAACCGGCACCGGCTGGTCGTTCGAGATCGAAAGCGCGGTGGCGACCATCCGCCTTCCCGAGGGCGCGAAGATCCAGTCGCGGGCCTTCTATACCGGGGCGCAGGGCGAAAAGCGCGACGACGCGCGGATCGTCGGCGAGCAGGACAATCTCATCGTGTTTCGCACCACGAAGGCCTTGCCGCGCGAGAACGGCCTATCGGTTGCAATCTCCTGGCAGAAAGGGATCGTTTCGCCGCCGGGGCGGTTTGAGCAGGCGCGAAACTTCTTC
>CAZFPR010000162.1:0-4881 GCA_964521045.1 uncultured Hyphomicrobiales bacterium | reverse complement strand
CGCCGGAGCTGGCGAAGGCCCCGAAGTCTTCCAATGGCACCTGGAGCGACAGGGCCATGATCTCCAGGAATTTGCCTGTGCCTGCGGCGCAGCGGTCATTCATCTCAAAGCGCAGTACGCGGCCTGTCGGTCCCAGGCTGATGACCTTGGAATCTTGGCCGCCGATGTCGAGGATTACGTCACCGGTGCGAAGACCGCGCTCGCGTCCCGGCCCACGGGGATCGACGGAAGTAACGATGATGCCTTCTCCTACTGCGCCCTGGACTTCGCTTGCCGGCGCCACCGTAATTCCGAGCTGGGCCAGATTCTGTTCCTTGGCATCGAAGTTATCGCTGCGCCCGCGATCCTTTCCGCGCGGACCTTTACGCTTTTCCATCCGCGGATCGGTCGTCGCCAACTGCTGGTCGGGAAGCTTCGCGAGTTTGACGTCGATCACCTGCTCCTTGCCGTCGCGCAGGACCTTTACCTTCGTGGTCGAATCCGGACGGATAGAAGCGATCTTGCGCTGCAATTCACGCGCCGTTTTGACCGGGGCGCCGTCGATAGCGACGATGACGTCGGCGGATTTGATGCCCGCAACGGCTGCCGGAAGGCCCGGTTGCACCTCGCCCACCAGCACTCCTTCGAGGGATTTGAGCTTCAACTCGTCGGCAGTCTTCTGGTTCAAGTCTGAGATCTGCACGCCCAGATAGCCGCGCTCGACCGTCTTGCCTGCGCGAAGTGCTGCCACCACCGTCTGCACGGTCTCCGCCGGAATGGCGAAGGCAATGCCGACATTTCCGCCGGTGGGAGAAACGATCGCGGTATTCACGCCGATCACTTCGCCGGCGAGATTGAAGGTCGGGCCGCCGGAGTTGCCGCGGTTTACCGCCGCGTCGATCTGGATGAAGTCGTCATAGGGTCCGTTACCGATGTCGCGGCCGCGTGCCGAGACAATGCCCGCGGTGACGGTGCCGCCGAGGCCGAACGGATTGCCGACCGCAAGCACCCAGTCGCCGATGCGCGGTGCCGCCGGTGCGAGGCGGACCCACGGGAAATCTTCGCGTCCGTCCACCTTGAGCAGCGCGAGATCGGTGCGTGCATCGGTGCCCATAACTTTCGCAACATAAGTCTTGCCGTCGTCGGTCTGCACCTCGACGGTCGTAGCCTTGTCGATCACGTGATTGTTGGTGACGACATAGCCGTCGGCGGAGATGAAAAAGCCGGAGCCCTGGCCCTGCGAGCGGCGGTTGCGCGGAATACGGTTCGGCCCGGGCAACTTGTCACCATAGAAGCGGCGAAGGAAACGCTCGACACTCGGAGGCATGTCGCCGAGTTCTTCTTCACTCACTTCACCCGGTGCTTCGTTCTTGGTGCGCACGCTGACGACCGCGGGCTTCACCTTGTCGACGATGTCGGCAAACGAAAGAAGATTGGCCGGACGATCGGTCGTGATCTGCGCCTTCGCGGAGGAAACGAAAGACAGCACGTTGGTTCCGGTTACGACGAAGGCGGCAATCGTCGCTCCAATCACAATGCCTGTGACGAGCGAACGGCGGGCCGCCGGGGTACGGGTCTCTTGCATAAGGAAGTCTCCGAAAATTCCGAAGTCCACGTGGGAATGTGGGCTGTATGGGAGACAACCTAGTAACCACCGCCTTACGGCGATGTCGCGGGAACATTACGGTTTCGTAAGGTTCCAGGCCTCAGGACAGGTCCTTGAGGCGTTTCTTCTCGGCCGCGCTCAGCGGCGCAGGAGCGGCGGCTCGGGGTCTTGCAAAAAAACGTATGAGAACAAGGCCGCCCGTAAGCAGCACGAGGAGCGGCGCGAGCCACAGAAACGCGGTTCGCCAGTTCTTCTCGGGCTCAAGCAATACGAACTGGCCGTAGCGTGCGACCAGAAACTCACGAACTTGTGTATCGCTGTCGCCTGCCTGCAAGCGCTCGCGGACGAGAATGCGCAGATCGCGCGCCAGCGGCGCGTCCGAATCGTCGATCGACTGATTCTGGCAAACCATGCAGCGAAGCTTGTGCGAGAGCGCCCTCGCCCGCGCTTCCAGCGCGGGATCGCGCAACACTTCGTCAGGCTGCACGGCAGACGCGTACGATGCGGAGATGAAAACAAGGAATAACGCGATTGCAAACTTCTTCATCGTCATTCCGCCGGAGCCACCGCGAGCTTCTTCTTCGCCGAACGCACCGGAATGCCAATTCTGAGCCGGCGATCCGACAGCGAGAAGGCGGCACCCAGCGCCATGACCAATCCTCCGATCCAGATCAGAAGAACGAAGGGCTTCCAGTAAGCCCGCATGGCAACCGACTGATCGGGAGAAGGCTCGCCGATGCTCAGATAAAGCTGGCTGAGGCCGAAAGTCTTGATGCCCGCTTCGGTCGTCTGCTGGCCGCGCATCACGAAAATCCGCTTCGCAGGCGCGAGTTCGGCGATCACGACTCCGCCCCGGCGAACCTCAAAGATCGCTGCGATGTCCCGATAGTTGCTTCCCTTGCGTTCCGCCCATTGGGTGAAGCGTAAATCGAAATCCGCAACGCGGATCGTTTCGCCCGGCTTCACGGATGCGATCTTCTCCACGCTCCAGCCGCCTTCCGCGGCCATGCCGATCAGGGAAAGTCCAACCCCGGCGTGCGCCAGCAGCGTTCCGAGATACGAGCGCGGCAATCCACGTGCGCGGGAAACCGATTCCGGGAACGGCGCACGGAAGAGAGCGATCCGTGTCACGTACTCCGTGAAAGCTCCGGCGAGCGCGAAGATTCCGATCAACAATCCGATCATCGGATAAATCCGCGCGCCCTGCATCGCGAAAACGGTAAGGGCAACAGCAAGCGCGAAGCCCGCGGCAATCGCAAGCTTCTGCGCGATGCCTGCGGCGTCGCCGCGTTTCCACGCGAGCAATGGCCCCGCCGGCATCAACGCCACCAGAAGAAGCGCGAGCGGGCCGACCGTTGCATTAAAGAACGGCTCCCCCACCGAGATTTTCTCGCCGGTGAGCGACTCCAGCATCAACGGATACAACGTGCCGACGAACACGGTTGCGCAGATCGCGGACAAGAACAGATTGTTCAAAAGAAGCGCACCCTCGCGAGACACCGGCGCGAAGATGCCGCCCGGCTTCAGCTCCGAAACGCGCAACGCAAACAATGCCAGCGAGCCGCCGACGAAGAACACGAGAATTACGAGGATGAATACGCCGCGCGTGGGATCGCTCGCGAAGGCATGCACCGACGTCAGCACGCCGGAACGAACCAGAAAAGTGCCGAGCAGCGAAAGCGAGAACGTGAGCAGCGCGAGCAGCACGGTCCAGATTTTCAGCGCGTCGCGCTTCTCCATCACGAGCGCCGAATGCAGAAGTGCCGTCGCCGCGATCCAGGGCATCAGCGATGCGTTCTCGACCGGATCCCAGAACCAGTATCCGCCCCAGCCGAGTTCGTAATAGGCCCAGTAGGAACCCATCGCGATTCCAAGCGTGAGAAACAACCACGCCGCGAGAGTCCAGGGGCGAACCCAGCGCGCCCATGCGGCGTCGATACGGCCCTCGATCAATGCCGCAACCGCAAACGAGAACGCGACCGAACAGCCGACATAACCGAGATACAGAAGCGGCGGATGCAGCGCGAGACCGATGTCCTGCAACACCGGATTCAATCCCTGCCCCTGCGCCGGCGGAACCGCGATCCGCAGGAAAGGATTGGAGGTTGCGAGAATGAAGAGCAGGAAGGCCGCCGCTACAAGCCCCTGAACGCCGAGCACATTCGCGCGAAGGCGAGGCGGAAGATTTCCCGCGAAGACCGCAATCAGCGCGGAAAATATCGCGAGCGACAGAGCCCAGAGCAGCATGGAGCCTTCGTGATTGCCCCAGACGCCGGTGATTTTGTAGAGCAGCGGCTTCGCGGAATGCGAATTCGCATAGACGTTCGCGACGGAAAAGTCCGAGATCACATATAAATATGTGAGCCCCGCGAAAGACGCCGCCGTAAAAAGAAACACCCCGATCGCAGCAACGGGCGGCACCGCCATCAGGCGGGCATCGCCCTGCCGGGCTCCCCAGATCGAAAACACCGCCTGTGCGACGGCGAGCGCGAAAGCGAGCGCAAGTGCCGCGTGCGAAAGCTCCGCGATCATTGCTTCGCGCCTTCGTTATGTTTCCACACGCCCTTGCCCTTCAGCGCGTCCACGACTTCGCGCGGCATATAGTTCTCGTCGTGCTTCGCAAGAATCGTGCGCGCGGAGAAGACGCCGTCTTCGAACGTGCCTTCGGCGACTACGCCCTGCTTTTCGCGGAACAGATCTGGCAGCATTCCCTGATAGCGAACCGGAACGCTTTTCGCGCCGTCGGTCACCTCAAAGCGCACCACCACGCCTTCCTTCGAGATGCTGCCTTCCTTCACAAGCCCCCCGATGCGCAGGCGCTTGCCCGGCGGCGGCGGGTTCTCCGTAAGCTCGCTCGGGCTTGCAAAGAAAGTGATCGAGTCGCGCAAGGCTGAAAGTGTCAGCAGCGCCGCTAGTGTCAGCACAATGCCGCCGACCGCGATGAGAGTGAGGCGCCGCTGCTTGCGGGTCATTGTTTTTTCTCGATCATTCTGAGGCGGCGCTCCGCCGGAATGCGCCAGGGATCGCCGGGAGGGGTGAGTTCGATCACGCGCGTCCAGAACCGCGCGGCAGCATCGTTCTCACCGCGTTCGGCCGCTTCGAGCCCGAGATAAAATAATGCCGGCACCGATTTTTCGTCGCGTGCAAGCGCGCGTTCGAAAGCCGCCTTCGATTCCGCGGTGATCCTTCCGTTTGCTGCGCGAATGAATTCGCCGAGCGTGACTTCCCGCGCGCTCGTAGAGCCGAGAATGCTGATGGCGCGTTCCTGTGCGGCGACTGCGTCGCCGGTCCTGACG
>CAZFPR010000161.1:0-4972 GCA_964521045.1 uncultured Hyphomicrobiales bacterium | reverse complement strand
AGTCACCCCTCACCCCGACCCTCTCCCCGCAAGCGGGGAGAGGGAGAAGAGATTGGAATGTCCTCATCTCCGCGCACGACCGACACGCTGACCCCGCGCTCATGGAGCGGGCACGACGACGTCGTGATTGTCGGCGGCGGGCTCGCAGGGCTTTTCTGCGCGCTGAAACTCTCGCCGCGCCCGGTGACGATCGTGACCGCGGCACCGATCGGCGAAGGCGCGTCGTCCGCCTGGGCGCAGGGCGGCATCGCGGCGGCAGTCGGCGAGGGCGACACGATCGACAGTCATGTCGCGGACACACTCGCCGCGGGTGCCGGCACAGTGGACGAAAAAGTCATCCGCGCGATGGCGGAAGAAGCCCCCGCGCGCATCAACGATCTCCTGAAATACGGTGTGCCGTTCGACCGCGATCTCGAAGGCAAGCTGATGCTGTCGCGCGAGGCAGCGCACTCGCACAAGCGCATCGTGCGCGTGCAGGGCGACCGCGCGGGTGCCGCGATCATGGCGGCACTCGTGAGCGCCGTCCGCAATACGCCGACGATCCGCGTGCTCGAAGGTCTTGTCGTCGACGATCTCTATGTCGATGGCCGCTATGTCACCGGCATCCACGCGCGTCCCGCAGGCCGCGCAGGGAAACCGATGGCGCTGCCTGCGCGTGCAGTCGTGCTGGCTTCCGGCGGTATCGGCGGCTTGTATGCAATCACCACGAACCCGCGCGAGGCGCGTGGGCGCGGACTAGCCGCAGCCGCACGCGCGGGTGCGACGATTGCCGATCCGGAGTTCGTGCAATTCCATCCGACCGCACTCGATGTCGGCAAGGACCCGGCGCCGCTTGCGACCGAAGCCCTGCGTGGCGAGGGAGCGGTTCTCGTCAACAAAAACGGCGAGCGCTTCATGCTGCCGATACACGAAAGCGCCGAACTTGTGCCGCGCGACATCGTTGCGCGCGCGGTGTTCGCGGAATTGCAGGCTGGCCGTGGCGCGTTCCTCGATCTGCGTCCGGTGGAAAAATTCTCCGAGCGTTTCCCGACTGTGTTTGCGGCCTGCAAAGCCGCTGGCCTCGATCCTTCCAGCCAACCCGTGCCGATTGCGCCCGCAGCCCACTATCACATGGGCGGCGTGCTTGTTGATGCAAACGGCCGCGCGACGCTCGACGGTCTCTGGGCCGCGGGCGAAGTCGCGAGCACAGGCGCGCATGGCGCGAACCGCCTCGCTTCGAACTCGCTCCTTGAAGCCGTCGTTTATGCCGCGCGCATCGCCGAAGATATCGGCGGATTGATCGCGCTGCCGCAGACGCTGGCGTGGCCTGCGGACTCCTGTGAAGTGCCGCCGCCGCTCCCCGCCGAAGGCTTCGAAGACGCCAAGCGTCTGCGCGGCGTGATGAGCAAATATGTCGGCGTGATCCGCGACTGCGCGGGTCTCGTGCATGCGCTCGGCGAAATCCTGAACATCGAGGCGACCGCGAAGCGTCCGTCCGTGCGCGACATGGCGACGACGGCGCTGCTTGTGGCGAGCGCCGCACTCACGCGCACCGAAAGCCGCGGCGGGCACTTCCGCTCCGACTTCCCGCATGCGGACCCCGCGCAGGCGGTTCGCACCTTCACGTCGCTCAGCGAAGCGCGGCGGGTCGCAAAAGCCGCGACGGCGAAGGCGGCTTAACAAATTCCCTCATGCGCGGGCTTGACCCGCGCATCCAGGGCAAGTGGAAATGCAGCCTGGATGGCCGGATCAAGTCCGGCCATGAGGGAAGAAGAAAAACAAGATGACTGACTTGGTAGCCCCCGGCGCGTTCCTTTCACCGCTCGTCATTCAGGACGCAGTCAAACGCGCACTCGACGAAGATCTCGGACGCGCGGGCGACGTGACGTCGTCCGCCACGCTGCCCGAGGGAATTGCCGCGAAAGCGAAGCTGGTCGCGCGTAAGGCAGGCACGATTGCTGGCCTTCCTTGCGCGGCGCGCGCCTTCCGCACGCTGGCACCGAACATCAGGTTCGATGCGAAAGCGCGCGACGGCGACAGCGTGATCGCAGGCACGACGCTTGCCATGATCGAAGGTCCGGCCATTGCCATTCTTTCCGGCGAGCGCGTTGCGCTGAATTTTCTCGGTCACCTCTCAGGCATCGCGACACTGACTGCCGCCTATGCCGCGAAGATCGCGCACACGAAGGCGAAGATTACCGACACGCGCAAAACTACCCCGGGCCTGCGCGCGCTGGAGAAGTACGCTGTTCGTTGCGGCGGCGGCGTCAATCACCGTTTCGGCCTCGATGACGCGGTGCTGATCAAGGACAATCACATCGCGGTCGCAGGCGGTGTCGGCAAGGCGCTGGACGCCGCGCGCGCAGCGATCGGTCATCTCGTGAAAGTCGAGATCGAGGTCGATACGCTGGATCAATTGAAGCAGGTGCTTGCGAACGGCAAGGCCGATGTCGTGTTGCTCGACAACATGGATACGAAGACGCTCCGCGAGGCGGTCGCGCTCTGCAAAGGCAAGATCGTCACGGAAGCATCCGGCGGCGTGACGCTGGAAACCGTGGCGGCCATCGCAGAAACGGGCGTCGATGTGATTTCCTCCGGCGCGCTCACGCACTCTGCGCCGAGCCTCGACGTCGCGCTGGATATTGAGATCTAACTCTTGTCGTCCCCGCGAAAGCGGGGACCCATAACCCCGACTTTAAGCAAACCTCATCCTGAGGAGGCTGGCGAAGCCAGCCGTCTCGAAGGATGAATGGCATGGCCTCATGGTTCGAGACGCGCAGCTTTGCTGCGCTCCTCACCGTGAGGGAAATTATCTCCCCCCAAACCGCAGTCCCGGAGCAGGCCGCTCGCGCAACACTTCGCGCCGGAAGCGATACATCGCCGCCGGGCGTCCGCCGGTCTGGGTCGAGACCTCGCCGGTCGGCTCGACCAGCTCGGTGCCTTCCACGAGCCGCCGGAAATTCTGCTTGTGCAGATGGCGTCCCACGATGGCTTCCACCGTGCGCTGCAATTCGGTGAGCGTGAAATCGTCCTGCATGAGTTCGAACACCACGGGGCGGTATTTCAGCTTCGCGCGCAGCCGCGAGATCGCGGTCGCGAGAATCCGCCGGTGATCGAATTGCATGGGTTCGCCAAGCGTCTCGGATTTTCCGCGCGCAACCGCATGCGCGCGTCCGTCCCGCAACGACTCCTCGATCAGTCCCGCGGAGTAGAGCAGCTCGTAACGTTCGAGCACGCGCTCCTCGTCCCAATGCGCGCCTTCGCCGAAGGAAAGCCGGATACGCTCGCGCGGACTGAACTCCGCGCCCGGCGCGGGTTTTGCGACTTTCGCCCAGGCATTCAGCGCGGGCAGGATCGCGGCGTCCAGAATTTTCGGCCGGCCGTCTCGCCAATCTTCCCACGGAAAGAATTTGTACCAGGGCTCGAAGCGCGCGCCGTGCGATTTCATCGCCCGCGCGATGGCAACACGCGTGAGCGCGAGATAGCCGACGGAAACGACATGCGGCGCGGTGTCTCCGGCCTGCGCGTGCCTTCCGCGGTCGCCGAAGGTGTAGAGTTGCTCGACATAGCCGACTTCGAGCGCGGTCTGCTCGGAGACGAAGCGGCGAAGGCCGATCTCGAAGGTGCGGTGTGTGAGCGGATCGAACGGCCCCGAAGGCAGGCCGACAGTTCCGTCCATGCCGGAGACGAGGATCAGCGGCGTGTCGGCGTCGATCGCGACGATGGCAGCCGCAAGACCGATTTCGATTGCGGTTCGCGGATGCTGCTCGTTCGCCATGCCGTCAGCGTATCACGCTCAGACTTTGATGACGAAAGGCTCGGCTTCCTCGATCCAGGCGCTACCGAACTCGCCTTTGCCGATGGCGCGCACGGCTTCGACCATGCGGCCCTGACGGCCCAGGAGTTTGTCCCCGAACCGGACGATGCGCGGGTTCGGCTGCGCCGTGACGGAAGCATTCCGGATCGCGCGCGCGATTTCCGCCTCGCTGCGCTCCGGCTGGATCGCGCAGGCCGTGATGAAAGCCGCCGCCGTCGAGCGGCTGATGCCTGCGAAGCAGTGCACCACGATCGGCTTCGCCCGTTGCCAGCGCTGCACAAATTCGAGCAGCTCCGCGACATGGTTCTCCGCGGGCGCGATCATGCCGTCGAGTTCGTCCTCGATGTCGTCGATCGAGAGAATGAGATGGTTCTCTTCACGGATGCGTTGCGGCCGCGTCACGCGCGTGGTGTCGCGGATGAGCGTGACCACATGCTCCGCGCCGGTCTCTTCGACGACACCATGCAAACGGGAAAGCGAGCAAACGTGGATCATTTTGCGTCCGAAAGTTCCTTGAAGCGGACGAGAAACCGCTTCTCGGCGGTCTCCGCGTTCCAGGGCGTGAGGTAGCGCTTCTCCGAAGCCGCGTCGAGGCCCGGCGGCGTCCCGAAGAATTTCCGCGCCTCCGCGTCTTTGAATCCGGCGAGCTTGGTCGCTTCGAGGAAGGCGGCGTGACGATCCGCCTTCTTCACATGGTCCACGAGTTCGGCAGGCCAGCGCGCGGGCAGACCGAAGCGGATCGATACCGCATGCAGGAGCCTATTCTCGACCGCCTTGTAGTCGCTTTTCAGCACGGCCTTGAACGGACTGATGAGGTCGCCGACCACGTATTCCGGCGCGTCGTGCAGAAGCACCGCGAGCCGCCACGTGCGGTCGAGGTTCGCGGAAATTTTCCGCGACACCGCTTCGACCAGCAAAGAGTGCTGCGCGACCGAGAAGATGTGCGGGCCGGTGGTCTGTCCGTTCCAGCGCGCCACCCGGGCGAGCCCATGCGCGATATCCTCGATTTCGATGTCGAGCGGGGAGGGGTCGAGCAGATCGAGCCTGCGGCCCGACAGCATGCGCTGCCACGCGCGCGGCGCAGCCGCTCGCCCCGATGAAGAAGTGCGCGGCGCAGCCGGACGCTTCGAAGCAGAAGCGCGCGCGGCAGTCTTCGTCACTTCGACAATTCCTTGT
>CAZFPR010000160.1:0-5051 GCA_964521045.1 uncultured Hyphomicrobiales bacterium | reverse complement strand
TGGCGACCTTGCGAAGCGCCGAGTTCGGCTTCTTCGGGGTCGTCGTATAGACGCGCGTGCAGACGCCGCGCTTCTGGGGGCTCGACTGGAGCGCCGGCACCTTATTGCGGTAGCGCGGCGGCGTCCGAGGCTTGCGGATCAGCTGGTTAATCGTAGGCATTCGGCCTTCACCCTTTTGCGCCAAAGCCGCGTCCGGCTTTCGGCAGTAGAAAAACGAGCAAACGAAACGCGCGCTCATTCCGCGTGGCGCGCGGAAAAGCGCTCATTGTCTGCACAGAGGACCGAGTTCGGGTTGCCCCGGCCCGGTCATAGGACCCTGATCTGACGTCGTCGTAGTCAGAGGCAGCGTCTCGGAGCCCTGGATCGGCGCTGTTGCACCAATCGGCGGATCCGACTGTCTGCCTGCAAGTTCGCGGGGTTTTAGACTCGCAGTGCCGGTTACGTCAAGGCGAAAAGCCCTTGGGAATCGCGGGTTTTTGCGACGTTTCGACCCTCGCTTTCCTCCTTTGAGGAGGCATTTGGCAAAGGGCCGCTTCGTCCGGCCAATAGCTACCTTGATACCAGTAAAAAGGCCGCCCTCGCGGGCGGCCCGAATGACCATAAAAAGGTGCCTTGCAATCCCCCGTAGACTTACATCCCCCGGCACCCAATCGATAAGTGAAACAGGACGGACAGTGCCGATGGCGAAAGATAATCCCGCAGCCCGGAGTTCCGCCTCACCCGATTGCGTTACTGATGCCGGAAGGCGTTTCGGCCTGATGCTAGTCCGAGGCCAGCACCTTTCCGCCCAATAGCGCGACCAGCACCCAGCGCCCCGCCAGCGGCAGCACGCGAGGACCCGGCGGATCGCCGCCGCCAGCGAGATCCGATGGCCGACGGACACGTAGAGCGGGCGGACGCCATCCCGCGTCGTCAGGACCGCGCCGACCCGCCGCCCCGCCAGAAGGAGGGGCGACCAGTTCTGCCTGCCGGGTCATTCCGGTCTTCGCGAGCACCGCCGCGAGCTGCGTCCGCACCGTTTCCCGGGACACGCCGCTCTCCAGCGCAACCGTCTCGACCGTTTTCGCAAGCGCGATTCCGCGCGCAACCCGCGCTTCCGCAGGCGTGAGATCGAACAGGACCCGAAGCACCTCCGCGGACGGGACCGCCGAGCGGTCCACCGGCGTCACCATCAGAAGCGCGAGCCCCTTCGCGAAGATATCGTTCGCCGCACCCCGAACCGGCAGGACGTGGAAGATCAACGGCGGCCGCCCGTCGCGCGCCGCAACCGGGATGGAACGCGACTGGCCGGGCGCGTTGCGCACCGCCAGCCGCGCGATCGCATCGCCGAGCAAGGCGTCCGCTCTCGAATCGGCGATGACAACGCGCTGATTCCGGTCGAGCACGACGGCAGGCACCAGTTTCTGAAACTGCTCGTTTGCGACGAACAGGGCACCGCCCCGCTTCAGCACGGCAGCCGGGATGCCGACCGTATCGAGCGCGGCGGTCATGCCTCTCGTACGCTCGAGCGACAGCTGCGCCGTCATCACCGCAGCCCTGCCGAGATGCGGCCGCAGCGCATTGAGGTCCTGCATCACCGAAGGCTCGAAGACGCCGCGGTCGCGATACCGCTCGAAGCCGACCGACACGGACTCTCCGGTCGGTAATTCGAACCGCGCGGCTGCATGCCAGCCGTAATTCCTGGGATAGAGAAACTCCGTATAGACGGGGTGCTCGAACACCGCCGGATCGTCGAAGTCGAGATCGGTGTAGAAGCCGTCATGCACCAGCTCGTCGGCCTTGCGAATACGGATCGGCTCGAGCGGCGGCTTCAGCGCCATGAAGTCGTTGAAGAGCCGGGTCGCCCCTTCCGTTCCGATCCATCGGAACGATCCGTCGGGTTCGGCGATGTAGAGGCTCGCCAGCGCCGCATCCGCCCTGTGCGCGAGCTTTTCCAGCACGCCCGGCCAGAGGCTGGGAACGGCGGACGCTTCATAGATGCTGTCAATGCAATCGACGCTGTCGTCCACCGGCTCACAATCCGCATCAAAAGCATGACAATCAAGAAAGGCCAGCCCGCAAGCAAGGGGAACGTGTCAGGATTCCCCGGCCATCCGCCGATCGATCCCGTGAGCTCGCGCCCCTGCGGCCATCGAACGATTTTGCACCGCCATATGAAAAAGGCCGCCCCGAAGGGCGGCCTTTTCCGGTTCTGGTTTCGCCTTACTCCGCGGCGGGCAGCGCGGGCGCGGCCTCAACCTTGTCCTTGTCGCGTTCGGCGACGATGAGATCGTCGCGCTTGGTCGCAACGGTGCGGAGTTGCGCCATCGCAGCACCCGTGCCGGCCGGAATAAGACGGCCGACGATGACGTTCTCTTTCAGGCCCTCAAGCGTATCGACCTTGCCGTTGACGGCGGCCTCGGTGAGGACGCGCGTGGTCTCCTGGAACGACGCCGCCGAGATGAAGGAGCGGGTCTGGAGCGAAGCCTTGGTGATGCCGAGCAGCACCGGCGTCGCAACCGCGATTTTCTTTCCTTCTTCCTTGGCGCGGGCGTTGATCTGGTCGAACTCGATCTTGTCCATCTGCTCGGACTTGAGCAGACCGGTCTCGCCCGGATCCGACACTTCGACCTTCTGCAGCATCTGGCGAACGATCACCTCGATGTGCTTGTCGTTGATACCGACGCCCTGCAACCGGTAGACCTCCTGGATCTCGTTCACGAGGTAAGCGGCAAGCTCCTCGATGCCCTTGATCGCAAGAATGTCGTGCGGCGCGGGATTGCCGTCCACAATGTAATCGCCCTTCTCGACCGTATCGCCGTCCTGCACATAGACGTGACGGCTCTTCGGAATGAGATATTCGACCGGCTCGAGATCCTTGTCGGTCGGGACGATAGAGAGGCGATACTTGTTCTTGTAGTCCTTGCCGAACGAGATGACGCCCGCCACTTCCGCGATAACAGCGGAATCTTTCGGCTTGCGCGCCTCGAACAGTTCGGCAACACGCGGCAGACCGCCGGTGATGTCGCGGGTCTTGGCGCCTTCGGTCGGCACGCGCGCGAGCACGTCGCCGGCCTTGACTGCCTCGCCCGGATCGACCGAGAGGATCGCATCGACCGGAAGCGAATAACGCGCTTCCGCGCCGGAGCGGCGAAGCTTGAGCTTCGCGAGCGGCCCTTCCGAGCCCTTGATGACGATCGCCGGACGCAGTTCTTCGTTCTTGCGAACCGAACCGCGCCAGTCGGTGACCATACGCCGCGAGATGCCAGTCGCTTCGTCGACCGTCTCGGACAGCGACGCACCTTCGACCATGTCCTCGTAGGCGACGTGGCCGTCGACTTCGGTAAGGATCGGACGCGAGTACGAATCCCACTCCGCGATGCGCTGGCCGCGGGCGATCTTGTCGCCCTCGTCCACCTTCACGCGTGCGCCGAACGGAATTCGGTGCGTGGCGCGCTCGGTGCCGTCCTGATCCACGATGATGACCGACATCGTTCTGGTCATTGCGATAACGTCGCCGTCCGAGTTTTTCGCAAGCTCGCGGTTCTTGATCTTCACCGCGCCTTCGAAATTCGACTCGACGAACGACTGCTCGGCAAGCTGCGCAGCACCACCGATGTGGAAAGTACGCATCGTGAGCTGCGTGCCGGGCTCGCCGATCGACTGCGCGGCGATGACGCCGACAGCTTCGCCGAGGTTGACCGGCGTGCCGCGGGCGAGATCGCGCCCGTAGCACTTGCGGCAGATGCCAGTGATGGTTTCGCAGGTGAGCGGCGAGCGGATGCGGACTTCCTGCACCTTGGCTTTGCCGACCATATCGACATGCGGCTCGTCGAGCAGCACGCCCTTCTTCACGACAACCTTACCAGTTGCAGGCTCGATAATGTCCTCGAGCACCGTGCGGCCGAGAATACGGCTCGGCAGCGATGCGACGACCGTGCCAGCATCGACGATGGCGCGCATCTTGATGCCCATCTTCGTGCCGCAGTCTTCTTCGGTCACGATGCAGTCCTGCGCGACGTCGACGAGACGGCGCGTCAGGTAGCCCGAGTTAGCGGTCTTGAGCGCGGTGTCGGCGAGACCCTTGCGGGCGCCGTGCGTCGAGTTGAAGTACTCGAGCACCGAGAGACCTTCCTTGAAGTTCGAGATGATCGGGCTCTCGATGATCTCGCCGGACGGCTTCGCCATCGGACCACGCATACCCGCGAGCTGCTTCATCTGCTCCGGAGAACCGCGCGCACCCGAGTGCGACATCATATAGATCGAGTTGATGGTCTCGCGTCCGGACGCGTCTTTCTTCACGGACGAGATTTCCTTCATCATCTCTTCGGCGATGCGCTTGGTGCACTTGTCCCAGGCGTCAACCACCTTGTTGTACTTTTCGCGCTCGGTGGTGAGACCGTCGTTGTATTCCTGCTCGAATTCCTTGACCTGCGTGCGGGTCTCGTCGACGAGGCCCCACTTCTTGGTCGGCACGACCATGTCGTCCTTGCCGAACGAGATGCCGGCCTTGAACGCATGATGGAAGCCGAGCGCCATGATGCGATCGCAGAAGATGACCGTCTCTTTCTGACCGCAATGGCGGTAGACCTGATCGATCATTCCCGAGATTTCGCGCTTGGTCATGAGCTTGTTCACGACGTCGAACGGCACGCGGTGATGCTTGGGCAGCACCTCGCCGAGCTTCATGCGGCCCGGCGTGGTCTCGAAGATCTTGGAAAACTTGTTGCCCTGCTCATCGACCCCGATGTAGCGGCCCTTGATCTTGGCGTGCAGCGAAACCGCGCCGGAATTCAGCGCGTGCTCGAGTTCGCCCATGTTGCCGAACACCATGCCCTCGCCCGGCTCGCCCTCGCGCATCAGCGAGAGGTAGTAGAGACCGAGCACGATGTCCTGGGACGGCACGATGATCGGGGAGCCGTTCGCGGGGTGCAGGATGTTGTTCGTCGACATCATCAGGACGCGCGCTTCCAGCTGCGCTTCGAGCGACAGCGGAACGTGCACGGCCATCTGGTCGCCGTCGAAGTCGGCGTTGAAGGCGGCGCAGACCAGCGGATGCAGCTGGATCGCCT
>CAZFPR010000159.1:4844-5093 GCA_964521045.1 uncultured Hyphomicrobiales bacterium | reverse complement strand
GCCGACGCCCTGCGCTTTCGCCCAGCGCGCATACTGGTTCGCGCGCGCGTCAAGCTCCCTATAGGTGAAGCGCTCGCGATCCGAGATCAGCGCTTCCTTGTCGCCGAACCGCTTCGCGAGGTCTTCTACGACCCAGGGGAAAATGCGCTTCGGATTTTTCGCAATCGGCGTCGTCATGCGGAGCGTCGAGAGCGCCCCGCGCAGATACTTGAATTCCTGAATGAGACCCATGTTTCTCCCCTTGCGGCC
>CAZFPR010000159.1:2093-4834 GCA_964521045.1 uncultured Hyphomicrobiales bacterium | reverse complement strand
ACGCCCAGAAATGCATCGAACATCTTGCGAACCATTTCCGGCGCGAGCTCCTTGGTGATGCACACGATCCGGCTTCTGCGGTCGGCGTCGGGCCAGGCTTCCAGCCGCGCCGGCGGATGCATCAGATGCTGTACGACATGAAACACGACCGGCCTTGAAGGATCGTCCGCAAGTTTCACGATCCCCTTCATGCGCAGAATCCTGTCGCCATGCGCGGAGCGCATGAGGTCGAGAAACATCTCGAGCGTATTGAACGGAATGGGCTGCTCGGTCGCGATGCTGAACGCCTTGATCGAGGCGTCGTGGCGCGAGGCCTGATCGTGATGGTGATGATGGTGGTCATGCCCGTGATGATGGCCGTGATGATGATGCTCATGATCGTGGTGATGCGCATCTTCTTCTGCCGCGATCACCGCTTCCTCGCGCAACCAGCGCGCAACATCCGGGATCTTGCTGCCCGGGTTGTAGAGCCCGGCATCGATCAGATCCTCGACCCGCACCTCCCCTTCAAGCACGATGGCGGCGGGGTTGAGTTTCTTCAGTCGTTCGCGGAGCGCTGATAGCTGTGCTTTGCCTTCCGGCAGATCGGTCTTTGTGATCACGAGACGATCGGCCATCGCCGCCTGCTTCACCGCCTCCTCATGCGCGTCGAGCGTCTTCATGCCGTTCACGGCATCGACCAGCGTGACCACGCCGTCGAGACGGTAGCGCAGCGTGAGATAGGGCTGCGTCATCAGGATATGGATGACGGAGGCCGGATCGGCGATGCCGGTCGTCTCCACCACCACGCGATTGAAAGCCTTGCAGCGGCCGTTATCGCGCGCGCGCAGGAGATTCTCGAGCGAGTTCACGAGATCGCCGCGCACGGAGCAGCACAGGCAGCCGCTGGAAAGAAGGATTACGCCGTCTTCGACAATCTCATAAAGATTGTGATCGATGCCGATGTCGCCGACCTCGTTGACGAGGACGGCTGTGTCGCTCATCGCCGGGTCTTTCAGCAGGCGATTGAGCAGCGTCGTTTTCCCGGCGCCGAGAAAGCCGGTGAAGATATTCAGCGGAATGGGCTCGATGGGTCCCGCCTGCTTCCCCGCGGGGGTATCGCTCACGAGTGTTCGTCCGGTCGCCTGCTCGGCATCGGAGCGACTTTCGGCAGGCGCACGGCCTTCGCGTTCGCAGGCGGCGCGCTCGGCAGGATTTCCATCCGTCCGTTGACGAGCCCGACCGCGATCGGGCGTCCGCGCTCGTCCTTCGCGGGACCCGTATGCACCCGGATCGGCCGCATGGAGGGAGGCAGCTCGGTCATGAGTGCCGCGCGATTGATGCGGCGCTTCGGGTCGTCGCTATCGTCGTCGTCGAGTTCGTCGCCGGAATCCGACATCGCAACGCGGCGGTTGCGGGATTTCCCGCACATCTGGTCCCACATATTGACGGGGTCCTGCGCGAGATTGGCGATCGCGGTCACGTTCTTGGTGCCGCCAAGCAAGATATCCAGCGCGGAAGTCACCTGGAAGCCGCGCTCGAACAGCATCGCCGCCTGCTCGGCGCGCGCAAGCGCGTTGGGCGAGCCGAACACGACCGCGATCAGGCGCTTGTTGCCGCGATGCGCGGAAGCCACGAGATTGAAGCCGGAGGAGCAGATGAACCCGGTCTTCATGCCGTCCGCACCGGGATAGCGGTCGATCAGGCGGTTGTAGTTCCTGAGCGTGTGCTTGCCGAGCACGAGCGTCGGGATGCGGAAATAAAGTTCGTATTCCGGAAAATTCCGGACCAGTGCCTGCGCGAGAATCGCCATGTCGCGCGCCGTCGTCACCTGCTCGTCGTCCGGCAGACCGTGCGGATTGCGGAAGCGGGTTCCGGTCATGCCGAGCGCCTGCGCGTTCGCGTTCATCTCCGCAACGAAGCTATCCTGCGAACCCGACACGCCTTCCGCGATCACGACCGCCATGTCGTTGGCCGACTTCACCATCAAGAGCTTGATCGCGTTATCGAGCGTCACGGTCTGGCCGACCGGGAAGCCGACCTTCGACGGCGGCGTAGAAGCTGCGAACTGCGAGATCTTCAGGAGCGAAAACGGATGCATCTTGCCGTCGCGGATCGCGCGGAAGGCGACATAAGTGGTCATCAGCTTGGTGACGGAGGCGGGATGCCAGGGCCTGCCGGCTTCCTGCTCCGCGATCACTTTTCCGGTGTCGGCCTCGATCAGCACATAGGGCCCCGCGGCCGCGGGAACGGCGAGCGCGGAAGCGGCAAGAAGCCCGAATATGAACGGCCGGACGCCGAAGCCCTTGAACATCGAAAACATTTCTCTGGTCGAATGCCCCGCGGGCGGTTCCGGAAAGCCCGCAAGCGTGCCTTGCAGGCTTCTTCCTAGCCCGATTGAAGTGTCAGGCAAAGTATTCACTGCCCTGTGGCGAACCGCCTATAGTCCGAAAAAGCAAGAAATGTGGCCCCGGAGTTCCCATGACCGCCTGCATCGTCGGCATTGCCCACACGCCCTTTGGAAAACTCGATGCCGAAAGCGTCGAAAGCCTGATCGTGAAAGTCGCGGGCGAAGCCCTCGCGGACGCGGGCATCGAGGCCAAAGACGTCGATGAGGTCGTACTCGGGCACTATAACGGCGGCTTCACACCGCAGAATTTCACGGCTTCCCTCATCCTCCAGGCCGACCCCGCATTGCGCTTCAAGCAGGCGACGCGCGTGGAAAACGCCTGCGCCACGGGTTCCGCGGCGGTCCATCAGGG
>CAZFPR010000159.1:0-2083 GCA_964521045.1 uncultured Hyphomicrobiales bacterium | reverse complement strand
AGGGCATCAAGACGATCAACGCAGGAACCGCGCGGGTCGTTCTCGTGGTCGGCGTCGAGCAGATGACCAAGGTTTCGGGTGCGGAAGTCGGGAAGATCCTGCTCGGCGCATCCTATCTGCCGGAGGACGGCGACACGCCGATGGGCTTTGCCGGCGTCTTCGGCAAGATCGCTGGCAACTATTTCCAACGCTTCGGCGACCAGTCGGATGCGCTCGCGATGATCGCCGCGAAAAACCACAAGAACGGCGTCGTCAATCCGTTCGCGCAGATGCGCAAGGATTTCGGCTTCGAGTTCTGCCGCAATGAAAGCGAGAAGAATCCCTTCGTCGCCGGACCGCTGAAACGCACCGACTGCTCGCTCGTCTCCGACGGCGCCGCCGCCATCGTGCTGACCGACCGCGAAACCGCAATCAAGCTCGGCAAGCCCGCCATCGCCTTCCGCGCGACCGCGCATGTGCAGGACTTCCTGCCGATGAGTAAGCGCGACATCATCCTGTTCGAGGGCTGCGCCGAAGCGTGGAAGCGTGCGCTCGGCGAAGCGGGCCTCGGCATCTACGATCTTTCCTTCGTCGAAACCCATGACTGCTTCACGGTCGCTGAACTGATCGAATACGAGGCCATGGGTCTTGCGAAGCCCGGTCAGGGCTCGCGCGTGATCGCGGAGGGAATTACGCAAAAGACCGGCAAGCTGCCGGTCAATCCATCCGGCGGCCTGAAAGCCAAGGGCCATCCGATTGGCGCCACCGGCGTCTCGATGCATGCGATGACGGCGATGCAGCTGCGCGGCGAAGCGAACGACATGCAGATCAAGGATGCGACGCTCGGCGGCATCTTCAACATGGGCGGGGCCGCGGTCGCGAACTACGTTTCGATTCTGGAGCGGCTGCGCTAATTGTTTCCGGCCGGCGCAGGCGCGTCGGCCTTTGCCTCTTCCTTGACCATGAACTGCGCCTTCGCGAGCTGCGCGAAGCGTCCGTTCTTTGCGACCAGTTCTTCGAAGGTGCCGCGCTCGACAATCTTGCCTTCGTGGAAAACGAGAATGCGGTCGGCGTTGCGGATGGTCGCGAGCCGGTGCGCGATCACGAAGGTCGTGCGGCCTTTCATGACTTCTTCCAGCGCCTTCTGCACAAGGACTTCGGTGCCGGCATCGAGCGCACTGGTCGCCTCGTCGAGCACGAGGATCGGCGGGTTCTTCAGAAGCGCGCGGGCGATCGCGAGCCGCTGACGCTCGCCGCCTGAGAGCGAACGTCCACGCTCGCCGACATTCGACTTCAGCCCTTCCGGCAGGCGCGCAATGAATTCCTTGGCCTGCGCGCGTTGAAGCGCGTCTTCGATTTCCTGATCGGTCGCGTCGGGCTTGCCCACCCGTAAGTTCTCTTCGATCGAGCGGTCGAACAGGAGCGCTTCCTGAAACACGACGCCGATGTTCCTGCGCAGCGATACGAGCTTGTAGTCGCGGATGTCGATGCCGTCGATCTTCACCACGCCCTTCTGCGGGTCGAAGGCGCGATGCATGATGGCAAGCGCGGTCGATTTACCCGCGCCGGTCGCACCCACGAGCGCGATGGTTTCGCCGGCGTCGGCATGGAGCGAGATGTCGTCCACCGCCGCGCGCTTGCCGTCATAAGACAGCGAAATGTGCTCGAAATCGACGACGCCGTGCGGCCGCGGCATCTCGATTGCGTTCGGCTTGTCCGATACCGACGGCGCGGAATCGAGCACCTCGAAAAATTCCTCGAGGCGCGGCGCGTCGGTGACCAGCCGGTTCGCGAAGCTCGCGGACTGCTCAAGCTTGCCGATGAAAAGTGCTGAGACGTTCACGAAGGTGACGATCTCGCCGATGGTGGTGAGGTTCTGAGTATAGAGCCAGACCCCGAGCAGAAAGATCGAAAGCACCGTGATCGTGGTGGCCGCGCGCGTCGCGACCGTCACCACGGCCCACCACGCAAGCACCGGCAATTGCTTCTCCAAGAGCTTCTCGACCACGCTGCGCATGCTCGAAACTTCCGCTTCGGTGCGCGCATAGCTCTGGATCAGCGCGACGTTTCCGAGCGCGTCGGCGGCGCGTGCGGAGAGATCGGT
>CAZFPR010000158.1:0-5125 GCA_964521045.1 uncultured Hyphomicrobiales bacterium | reverse complement strand
AGATGGCGGTTCGAGATGTGCATCACGATCACACCATGCGGCTTCAGCCGGGCGTGATAGCCGGCGACGGCTTCGCGCGTCAGCAGATGCGCCGGGATCGCGTCGGACGAAAATGCATCGAGCACGATCAGATCGTAGGAGGTTTTGGAATCCGACAGCGTCAGCCGCGCATCGCCGAGTACGACCGGAATGCCGGGAGCGCAGCTCGAAATAAAACGGAACCGTTGCGGATCGCGTGCGAGACGCACGACCTCCGGATCGATCTCGAAGAAGGTCCAGTTCTCGCCCGGCTCGCGGTAGCACGCGAGACTGCCGGTACCGAGACCGACGACGGCGACGTCCTGAAGCCGCCCAAGCGCCGCGCGCGTAGCAAGAATGGTCTCCGAGATCGGTCCGCCGCGATAATAGTAGGCGAGCGGCTCGGCGCGGCCTGAAACCGGCGAGCCGTCTTCGTTTCTGATGCGGTCGGCGCCGTGAATGGTCGTGCCGTGGAACAGGAGGCGATATTTCCCGTCCGCCGAATCCGCGAGCTTGTGAACGCCGAAGAAGCTCCGGGTCGTCTCCAGATGGGATTGTCCGGGCTGCCAGAGCCCGCTCAGCGCAAAAGCCAGAACGACAAGTCCGAAGATCCGCGCCGGCTTCTTTCTGGAGAGCAGGATCAGTGTGGCAACTACGATTAGCCCCGCCTGGAAGCCGATCATCCAGTCGAGCGAAATCCTGAACGGCGTCAGCGCGTGGGCCAGAAACAACACCACGGCCATCGCAAGCGGAACCGCCGCGTCCTTCAGTGCCGATCTTGCCCCGTTCGAGAACGTGCCGGGCAAAGCGAGTACCGCGGCGGCAACGAGGATCGGATACTCGGTCGTGGTCGAAAATACGTTCGGCGCGATCAGCCCGGTGAACACGCCACCCGCGACACCGCCGATCGAGGTCGCGAGATAGAAATCCGTCAACTGCGACGGATGCGGTCGGCGGAGATAGAGTTCGCCGTGGCAGAGCAGCGTGAGCACGAAGAACGCGATCAGATGCAGCGCGATCGTGACGAGCCAGAATGCCTTGTCCCCGCCGAGCATGCTGATCGCAAGCGGCGCCACGACAAAGGGCGCGAGCATAGCAACCGTCGCATGAGAAACCCACGGCCGCTCGTTGAATACGGCGACAAAGGTCAGGAGATAGAGCGCGAGCGGAACAACCCAGAGGAACGGCGCGGCGGCGACGTCCGTGCTGATATGCGCGGTCACGGCAACGACCAGACCGGCGGGCACGGCGGCAAGTGCGATCCACGAAAGCCTGTCGGCGAGCGCTGGTGCGCTCGCAGTCGAAACATGGTCTCGCTTCTCAGCGGCTCCGGAGGCGACCACAAGCGCCGAGAGCGCGATCAGGATGGCAAGCAACGCAAATCCTGCCGCCCATGCCGCCGTCTGCGCTTGCAGCGTGAGCAACGGTTCGATCAGCACCGGATAGCTGAGGAGTGCCGCGAACGATCCGAGGTTCGAGGCGGCGTAGAGCACGTAGGGGTTCGACGCGCGGGCATGTCCGCTCACGGCAAACCAGCGCTGCAAAAGCGGCGCGCTCGCAGCCAGTGCCGTAAACGGCAACCCGATCGACATCGCGAACAACGCAAGCAGCCAGAGTTCGATGTGCTGCGACGGCGGCGTTCCAAAGCCGCTCGCGATACCGAGCGGCAAAGAGAGCGCCGCAAGTCCCAGCACCGCGAGATGAACGAGCGCTCCGTGGCGCGGCGCGAGATATTTCGTCAGCCAATGCGCGTAGGCATAGCCGAGCAGCAACGCCGCCTGAAAGAATACCATCGCGACCGACCAGATCGCAGGCGCACCGCCGAGCTTCGGCAGCACCATCTTCGTGAACATCGGCTGCACCGCGAACAGCAGGAGCGCGGACACGAACAGCGTCCCCGCAAACACGGCAGGCGCATGACGGAACAGACGGGCGGCAAAGGGATGAGGGCTGGCGGCAGCTTCGAAAGCGGACATAGGGCTCGCGGGATCACCTGGGAAGCGGAGCCTCATCCCTAGCCGCAATGTCTTAAATTGCCTTTACGGTGTCAGATCGCCTTTTCCCGGTAGATTTTATCGGCCCTGCGCTCGAACGCCTCCGCGAAACGACGGAAAGCGGAGTCGAACAGCGCCCCCATCACCAATCCGAGCATCTTCGACTTGAACTCGTAGGCGATGAAAAAGTCGACCTCGGACGCCGCATCGTTCTCGGGACGGAAACGCCAGCGGTTTTCGAGATGCGAGAACGGGCCGTCCATATACTCGACCAGGATCGCGAGCCGCTGCCGGTCGAGCGTGACCCGGCTCGAGAATGTCTCGCGGATCACTTTGTAGGCGACCGTCATGTCCGCGATGATGATCTCGACGCCTTCCGCCTCGCCGCTCCGCTTGCGCAGGTGCAGGCTTTCGCACATCGGCACGAATTCGGGATAGCGCTCGACGTCCGCCACCAGATCGAACATCCGGGCCGCCGAGTGCTTGACGCGGCGCGTGGTGCGGTAGGAATGCATGGAAAACTAACCGCGCTTGTGCGCGTTGTCGCGCGCGGCGCGCAGTTTCTCGAAGTCTTCGCCGGCGTGATGCGAGGAGCGCGTCAGCGGCGAAGAAGAGACCATGAGAAAGCCCTTCGCGCGCGCAATCGCCGCGAAATTTTCGAACTCATCCGGCGTCACATAGCGCGCAACCGGATGATGTTTGCGGCTCGGCTGGAGATACTGGCCGATGGTGATGAAATCGACTTCCGCGGAGCGCAGATCGTCCATCACTTGCAGAACTTCGTTCCGCTCTTCGCCGAGGCCCACCATGATGCCGGACTTCGTGAACATGCGCGGATTGAGTTCCTTCACGCGCTGGAGAATCCGCAGCGAGTGGAAATAGCGCGCGCCCGGCCGCACCGGCAGATAGAGCGACGGCACGGTTTCGAGATTATGGTTGAAGACGTCGGGTGCGGCCTCGACAACGATTTCGAGCGCACCGTCCTTGCGCAGGAAATCCGGCGTCAGCACTTCGATCGTGGTCTCCGGGTTCAGCTTCCGGATGGCGCGTATCGTCTGGGCGAAATGTTCGGCTCCGCCGTCGGCGAGATCGTCGCGATCGACCGAAGTCACGACGACATGCCGGAGCCCGAGCCGCGCGGTCGCTTCCGCGACTTTCAGCGGCTCGTCGGCGTCAAGCGCACCCGGCAGCCCCGTCTTCACGTTACAGAACGAGCACGCGCGCGTGCAGGTATCGCCCATGATGAGGAAGGTCGCGTGCTTCTGCGCCCAGCACTCGCCGATATTCGGGCACGACGCTTCCTCGCACACCGTATGCAGGCCGTTGCCGCGCACGAGCCGCGCCGTCTAGCGTAAAGCGACAGGACCCGGCGCACGCACGCGGATCCATTCGGGCTTCGGCAGAAGCGCGGTGTCCGCCCGGTGCGCCTTCTCGGGATGGCGCGGCCGGGCGTTCTTCTTCAGCGTGTCGATGACGACGGCCATTTCGCTCCGCGTTCCGTTACATCGACTGACGGCGGTTCATGATCGCGCGCCAGACGAAAATGATGATGATCGCGCCGATGCTCGCGGAGATCAGCCCGCGCCAGAAACCGAACACCTGGAACTGCGCGACTTCGGCGAGCTTGTTGCCGACGAACGCGCCGGCGATGCCGACCAGAAGATTCGTCAGGAGGCCATGGTTGCTGGAAGTCACCTTCTCGGCGATCCAGCCGGCGATGATGCCGATGATCAGTGTCAGGAAAAAACCGGCAGCCGGATTGCCAAGCAGCGTTTGTGCGTCGTTCATCGTGTCACCCCATTGTTAAATTCGGCATCGAATCCATCATACATGAACCACGCGCCCATAGGCATCCATCACGCTCTCGTGCATCATTTCCGAGAGCGTCGGGTGCGGGAACACGGCGTGGATCAGCTCCTCTTCGGTCGTCTCGCAGTTCATCGCGATCACGAACCCCTGAATCAGCTCGGTCACTTCCGCGCCGATCATATGCGCGCCAAGTAGCTCCCCGGTCTTCTTGTCGAAGATCGTCTTCACGAAGCCCTCGGTCTCGCCGAGCGCGATCGCCTTGCCGTTGCCCATGAACGGGAAGCGGCCGACCCGGATTTCCCGGCCCTGCTCCTTCGCCTTCTTCTCGGTCATGCCCACGGAAGCGATCTGCGGATGACAATAGGTGCAGCCAGGGATGCGGTTCTTGTCCATCGCATGCGGCTTCAGGCCCTTGATCGCTTCAATGCAGATCACGCCTTCATGCTCGGCCTTGTGCGCGAGCATCGGCGGGCCCGCGACGTCGCCGATCGCATAGATGCCCGCGACATTCGTTTTGCCGTAGCCGTCCGTGACGATGGTGCCGCGATCGATTTTCACGCCGAGCGCTTCCAGCCCCAGGTTTTCGATATTGCCCACAACGCCGACGGCAGAGATCACCCGCTCCACTTCGAGCGTCTGGGGCTTGCCCTTGCCGTCGTCGATGGTGGCGACGACTGAATTCGATTTCTTGTCGAGCTTCGTCACTTTCGCGCCGGTCATCACCTTGATGCCCTGCTTCTCGAAACGCTTGCGCGCGAAGGCTGCGACTTCCTCGTCTTCGGCCGGGAGGATCTGCGGCAGCACTTCGACAACGGTCACTTCCGAACCCATGGTCCGGTAGAACGACGCGAACTCGATGCCGATCGCGCCAGAGCCGATCACCAGGAGCGATTTCGGCATCTTTTCCGGAACCATCGCCTCGAAATAAGTCCACACGAGTTTCTTGTCCGGCTCGATACCGGGCAGCACGCGCGGCCGCGCGCCGGTCGCAACAATGATGTGTTTCGCCTGATAGGTTCCGGCATCCTTCCCGGTCACCGTCACCGTGCCGGGCTTTGCGATTTTCGCTTCGCCGTCGATCACCGCGATCTTGTTTTTCTTCATCAGAAAACCGACGCCGCCGTTCAGTTGCTTGGAAACGGCGCGCGAGCGCGCGACCACGGCAGCCGCATCGAACGAAACATTCGAAGCCGAAAGACCGTAATCCTTCGCGTGCTGCATGTAGTGATAGATTTCGGCGGAGCGCAGCAGCGCTTTTGTGGGGATGCAGCCCCAGTTCAGGCAGATGCCTCCGAGATGGGCAC
>CAZFPR010000157.1:0-5138 GCA_964521045.1 uncultured Hyphomicrobiales bacterium | reverse complement strand
CGTCGGGCCGGAGCGAGACGATGTCGCCGCAGAAGTCCGCAAGCGTGCGCCCGGTGCCAGCGTCCATGTGCAGACCGAGCGGCTCGGAACGGCGCATGCGGTCTTGAGCGCGAAGGCTGCGCTCGGCGGCGGCAACGACCTGATCGTCGCGTTCGGGGATACGCCGCTTGTGCGCGCTGAAACTTTCGCGCGGCTCGTTGATGCCCTGAAAGACGCGGACATAGCCGTGCTCGGATTTCGTCCGAACAACCCGCATGGTTACGGCAGACTGATCGAGGAAAACGGAAATCTCGTCGCGATCCGTGAAGAGAAAGATGCGAGCGAAGCGGAGAAGAAGATCACGCTCTGTAACGCCGGCATCATGGCTTTTGCGGGCAGGCATGCGCTCTCGCTGATCGAGGCGATCGGGAACAAGAATGCGAAGCAGGAATACTACCTTACCGACGCGGTTGCGCTTGCGCGCGCACGGAACCTGAATGTCACGGTGCGCGAAGCGCCGGAGGAGGAAGTCATGGGCATCAACGACCGCTCGCAGCTTGCGGAAGCGGAGGCCGAACTCCAGAAACGGATGCGCAAGGCGGCGCTAGAGAGCGGCGTTACGCTCGTTGCGCCCGAGACCGTGTTCTTCAGCGCGGATACGAAACTCGGCAAGGACGTCACAATCGAGCCGAATGTCGTGTTCGGTCCCGGCGTCGTCGTAAAGGATGGCGCGACGATCCGTGCGTTCTCGCATCTGGAAGGTGCGGAAGTCGGCGAGGGTGCGGTGGTCGGGCCTTATGCGCGCTTGCGTCCGGGCACCAAACTCGGCGCGAAAACCAAGATCGGAAATTTCGTTGAAGTGAAAGCCGCAACCTTCGGAGACGGCGCGAAAGCCAATCATCTTTCCTATGTCGGCGATGCAAGCGTCGGCGCGAACGCCAACATCGGCGCGGGCACGATCACCTGCAACTACGATGGTTACGACAAGCACAAAACCGAGATCGGCGAAGGCGCGTTTATCGGCTCGAACTCCGCGCTGGTGGCACCCGTAAAGGTCGGCAAGGGTGCCTATATCGGCACCGGTTCGGTCGTCACCGAAGACGTGCCGGACGACGCGCTTGCGGTGGCGCGCGGGCGGCAGGCTGTTAAGGAAGGCTGGGCCGCGGAAGTGCGAAAGAAGCGGGGCAAGGCCCCGAAACACGATTAACGGATGCGCGAAATCCCCGGTAACGGTTTGTGATTTCGCGCATCACGGGAACGGCTCTTAAACCGGTTCCGGGTAGATTCACGGGCATAGTGAGGGTTGGTTGGTCGCATGTGCGGCATTGTTGGCATTCTCGGAAAATCGCCGGTCGCTCCGCAGCTCGTCGAAGCGCTGAAGCTCCTCGAGTATCGCGGCTATGACTCCGCGGGCGTAGCCACGCTCGAAGGCGGGACGCTGACGCGCCGCCGTGCCGAGGGCAAGCTGCGCGAACTGGAAACCCGCCTGCACCGCGAACCGCTTTCCGGCACCATCGGCATCGGGCACACGCGCTGGGCCACGCATGGCGCGCCGAACGAAACCAACGCGCATCCGCATGCGACCGAGAAACTCGCGGTCGTGCATAACGGCATCATCGAGAACTTCCGCGAACTTCGCGAAGAACTGGAAGCGGAAGGCGCGAAGTTCACGACGGAAACCGACACCGAGGTCGTAGCGCATCTCGTCACCAACGCGATGAAGAATGGCAAGGGCCCGGTCGAAGCGGTGGCGGAGTCGCTACCTAAACTTCGCGGCGCTTTCGCGCTCGGCTTCATCTTCCAGGGCGAGAGCAATCTTCTTATCGGTGCGCGCAAGGGCAGCCCGCTCGCGATCGGTTACGGCTCTGGCGAGATGTATCTCGGCTCCGACGCCATCGCGCTCGCGCCGATGACCGACACCATCGCCTATCTCGAGGAAGGCGATCTTGCGGTGCTCACCCGCGACAGCGTGGAAATCCGCGACGAGAAGGGCAGCAGGGTCGAGCGGCTGGTGCAGAAGGTCGCAGCCGGTTCCTTCATCGTCGATAAAGGCAATCATCGCCACTTCATGGCGAAGGAAATCCACGACCAGCCGGAAGTCGTCGGCCATACGCTCGCGCATTACATCGACATGTCGCGCGAGGAAGTTCGGCTGCCGAACCTGCCGTTCGATTTCAAGAACCTCGACCGCATCACGATCTCTGCCTGCGGCACGGCGTTTTACGCAGGACTCGTTGCGAAATACTGGTTCGAGCGTTTCGCGCGGATCACGGTCGATGTCGATATAGCGTCGGAATTCCGTTACCGCGATGCGCCGCTTTCTAAAAACGGCCTTGCGATCTTCGTGTCGCAATCGGGCGAGACCGCGGATACGCTGGCCTCGCTCCGTTACGCGAAAGAACACGGGCAGCACACGCTCTCCATCGTCAACGTTCCGACCTCCACGATCGCGCGAGAGAGCGCCGCGATCATGCCGACGCTCGCAGGGCCCGAAATCGGCGTGGCTTCGACCAAGGCGTTTACCTGTCAGCTTGCGGCACTCGCCGTGCTCGCGATCGGCGCAGGCCGGGCACGCGGGCATCTGTCTCGCGAAGACGAGCGCAAGCTCGTTCACGCCCTGATCGAAGTGCCGCGTCATATGGCGGAGGCGCTGAAGCTCGAACATGAGATCGAACGCCTCGCGAAGCAGATCGCCGACGCAAAGGACGTCCTCTATCTAGGCCGCGGCACGAATTATCCGCTGGCCCTCGAAGGCGCGCTGAAGCTCAAGGAAATTTCCTACATTCACGCGGAAGGCTACGCCGCAGGCGAACTGAAGCACGGGCCGATTGCGCTGATCGACGAGCAGATGCCTGTCGTCGTGATCGCACCGCACGATTTCGTTTTCGAGAAGACCGCATCCAACATGCAGGAAGTGCTCGCACGCGGCGGCCGCATCCTGCTCGTTACCGACCGCAAGGGCGCGGCTGCCGCCGGCGTGAAGGCCGAAGCGGTGCTCACGCTCCCCGATATGCCCGCGACCGTGACGCCGCTCGTGTTCTCGATCCCGGTGCAGCTGCTCGCCTATCACGTGGCCGTGCTGCGCGGCACCGACGTCGACCAGCCGCGGAATCTGGCGAAGTCCGTCACCGTCGAGTAGCATCGTGCCATGAGCATCGGCGGCGCGATCGGCGAAGGCTTCTTCAACTACGCGAATTTCAACGGCCGCGCTTCCCGCGCCGAATACTGGTGGTGGATGCTGTTCGTCATCGTGGTCGTCGCGATTGCAGCGGGCGCCGATCGGTTCGCGTTCCCGGGCTGGACGTTAAGTCCGTTTGCCATGCTCGTTGTGCTTGCGGCGGCACTGCCGTCGCTCTCGGTGACGGTGCGGCGTCTCCACGACAGCGGTCAGGCCGGCTGGTGGGTATTTCTCACCGTTCTGGCGAAGGTGCTGTTCGCGGGCGGCGTGGCAGCGGTCGTACTGGAGCAGCCGTTACATCCTTGGGAAGCAATGGGAACGGCTTATGTATGGGTCCCGCTCGCACTCATCGCAACGCTCGGCGTTATTCTGATCGTACTGGTTCTCCGTCCGGGCGACGAGGGCAACAACCGCTACGGCCCGAACCGTTACGCAGGCAGCTAGCCGGCGTCGAGCAGCCGAACCGCATCTTCGCGCTCGAACAGATGCAGCAAAACCCGTAACACCTCTCCGCGCGGCGATTGCAGCATGGGATCGTTCGTCACGATCAGCGCGGCATCCTTGCGCGCGGTCTCCAGGAGATCGCGATGCATGCTCGCATCTGCCATCCTGAAGCCCGGCAAGCCGCTCTGCCGCGTACCGAGCACTTCGCCTTCACCGCGAAGGGCGAGGTCTTCCTCCGCGATCCGGAATCCGTCCTCGGTCTCCCGCATGATTTCGATGCGGCGCTTGGCGGTTGGTCCGAGTGGTGCTCGGTAGAGCAGGAGGCAGGCCGATTTATCTTTTCCCCGCCCGACACGCCCGCGAAGCTGATGCAACTGCGCGAGGCCGAAGCGCTCCGCATGCTCGATCACGATGATCGTCGCTTCCGGTACATCGACGCCGACTTCGACGACGGTCGTTGCGACCAGCAGCGGCGTCTTTCCGCTGGCGAAGCGTTCCATCGCTTCGTCTTTGTCGGCGGCTTTCATCTTGCCGTGCACGAGCCCCGTGCGCGCGCCGAAAAACTCTTGCAGATGCGCGAAGCGGGCCTCCGCGGCAGCGAAATCGACTTCCTCGGATTCCTCGACCAGCGGACAAATCCAGTAGGCGCGGGCGCCGCCGTCGATCGCGCGCCGCACGGCTTCAACCACTTCGTCAAGGCGGTCGAGCGCGACAGCGACCGTCTCGATCGGCTGACGGCCGGCAGGCTTCTCGCGCAACTCCGAGACTTCCATGTCGCCGAAATAGGTCAGAACCAGCGTGCGCGGGATCGGCGTCGCTGTCATGACGAGAACGTCGGTCACGTCTCCCTTGTCCGCGAGCGCGAGACGCTGGTGGACGCCGAAGCGGTGCTGTTCGTCCACGACTGCAAGCGCGAGATCGTGGAAGACGACATCGTCCTGAAAGACCGCGTGCGTGCCGACGAGCAGTTGCACGCCGCCGGAGGCGAGATCGCGGAGAAGCGCGTTGCGAGAGGCACCCCGCTCGCGGCCGGTCAGGATTTTGACACGGATACCGGCCGCTTCCGCCAGCGGTGCGATGCGTGCGAGATGCTGGCGTGCAAGTACTTCGGTCGGCGCCATGATGACAGCCTGCTTGCTGCTTTCGATGATATGCGCCGCCGCGAGCAGTGCGACCAGCGTCTTGCCGGAGCCCACATCGCCTTGCAGGAGCCGCAACATGCGCTCATCCGAGGAAAGATCGTGCGCGATTTCTTCTGTTGCGCGACGTTGTGATTCCGTGAGCGAGAATGGCAATGCCGCTTCGATCTTCGCACGAAGCACGCCTTCAGCGCGATGCGCGCGGCCCGGATCGCGTTTCATGTCGCTGCGGACGAGGGCGAGGGCGAGTTGGTGCGCGAGCAGTTCGTCATAGGCGAGACGCGAGCGGTATCTGCCGATGGGCTCTATATCCTGCGGCTCGTGCGGCTTGTGCAGATGTTCGAGCGAGGCGCGGAAGCCGCCGACCTGCTTCGCCTTCAGGAAAGCGCCGTCGATCC
>CAZFPR010000156.1:0-5165 GCA_964521045.1 uncultured Hyphomicrobiales bacterium | reverse complement strand
CTGCGGGCCTTCCAAGCAGCGGCGTCAGCATTTTCTGTAAGCCCGCGATCAGGTGGTTGGTTTCGCGTGCGCGCTCGGTCAGGTCTTTGATTTGGTCGTCTTTCACGGAAACCTGGCCGCGCAGAAATTCGTTCTCGCGTTCTAGGCTCCCGACGTAGCGGGTGTCTGGCGCGTCCTGTCGCGACAAGTCGGGACTTGGCGGCGCGCTCGCGCTGACGGCATCGCTAGGATTTTCCTGCGCGACATTAGCAGCGACCGGTCGCGGCATGTCGTGACCGGTCGCGATAGGTCGCACCTCTTCAATGTAAGCGATGTGCTTCGCGACCGACGCAGCGGAGATCAGATATTTTTCTCCGAACTGTGTTTCGACGCGGCGGCAGTCGAGATGACCTTTCGCGCAATAGCGCTGGATGCTGCGATTGGTACACGGATGCCCGGCACGCTCGTAGCGCTCAGAAGCCTCCTCAATGGATAGGGAATATTCGCTGTCGGGACTGGTCGCGGCAGGCCGCGACGGGTCAGTGGTCATAAACATGATGATACCGCGAGGGTGTTCGCGGCCAGACGGTTATCCCCATGCAGCGAATCGGATTAGCGCTTTTCAGTTCGCAACTCGCGACTAGATAGGAAGTTGCGAAAAGCTAATTAGTCTCATGACTAGTGGTGAAATTGCGGAAACCTAACAAGTAAGTCGCACTGTCTAGGCGTCGCCGCATATTGCCGTTGCGCGAAAAATTGCTGGAATGATTTGATCGTGTGACGGGTCGGCCTTAATCTCTAGGCGCGCTTGCGAGAATAAGATGACGCCCGGCGGCCTCAGAGTAGTCACCAGTCAAGAACCCAGCGCGGTTTCCCGGCTCGACCGCACGGAATCATCGGTATTATTGCGGACATCTGAAGGCGTGCGTTCGAAATATCTCCGGAACGAGCGGTTGAAATAAGACACATCGTTGAACCCGCTGCCGAGCGCGATGTCCGCAATCGAAAGCCTGTCGTTCGCGGGATCGCGCAACATCCGGTGCGCGGCGACTAGGCGTTGCAGCATCATGAATTCGGAGCATGTTTCTCCTGATTTCTCGAACAGCAATTGCAGATAGCGCATGGTGATGCCGTGGCGTGCGGCAAGTGCGGGAATGTCGATAGTTTCGGTGAGCAACCGCTCGCGAATCTCGGCCTTGATCGCGCGCAGGCGCGCAGCAGCGAGGCCCCTTTGCCGGATGTTTTCCTTCGCGTCCCTTGTCGCGCCGAGCGAGAGCGCCATCAGATCGTGGATATTGGAAACGACCGCTTCGCGCTGATGCGCGGTTCTGATCGCGGCGGGGTCTTCGAGCATGCTGATGTAATTTAATAGAAGCCTTAGCGCCGGATGATCCGCGCGCACCGGATTCACCATGGCTTCATGAATGTCGGGGAGTGCGTAGGCGAGCGCGGCGCGCGGAAAGCGCATGGTTGTGAAATGCGTCGGTGCCTTGTTCACGACACCGCCGACCGCTTCCATCGTAACCAGCACCGCTTCGCCCGCATGCACGAGCGCCTCGCGCCCAAGCATGTTGGCGCGGTCGGTCCCGGTGTGATTGACGACGAAGATCAGGTCGTCGCCCGCGACGAGGCTTGCAGGGCGCCAATACCGCGCGCCCGAACAATAGCCGGAAGCGACGCCCAGCCCGCCAAGGTCGCGCAGCACGATGTTCGATCGGAACGTGGCGTCCGCTAAGGGTTCGATTTCGGCGGCGCAGATCGTCCTGCCGAACAGCTCGCGCCACGCCTCGATGCGTTCGCGCTCCGCGAAGTCTTCGGTCGAAAACCGCAACGCGGCGTCCTGGATCGGCAATGGGGTTGCTGCTTTCGTATCTTCCATCGCGTTTCGGTTCTTGGCCCGGACTTCGTTTGAGTCCAAGGCCACTAACTAGCGCAACCTAGCTTCGGCTGGTAGGCCGCGCGTTATGCACTCCGCCAAGCGACACGCGCTTGTAGCCGCGTTCGGTGCGCCAGCGAGAACCGTTCTGCCGTAAGGTTTTTCCTGACTTGCCGCGCCCGCAAATCGGCGCGCTGTTCGTTCTGGTCCAAGTCAGGGCCTGCCGGCACGCCTACAAAGCGGGGCTGTCAGGGGGAAAAGCGTTGCGTAAGGCGAGGGCAATTTCCGCAAGCGGTCTAGGGTCTTTGTCTGCGCTGCGCCGTCTGGCGCGGGGCGGACTTTTGGCGCTTGCGCTTCTGTCCGCGGGGGCGGCGGCGAACGCGCAGAGCGTAACCTGGAACGCGACCCCCGCCGACAGCAATTTCCAGAACCCGAATAACTGGACGCCGAACACGGCGCCACCATATTTGGGCACCGCGATCTTCAACGGCTCGACCGTCACGAACCTGACGTCGGAGCACATCATTTTGAGTTCGCTCGTCGTCAACGGACCGTCGGACTACACGATCGCGCTTGGTCCCGGTTACTCGCTTATTTTTAACGGCCCCGGCATTTCGATCACGGGCGGTAGCCTGAAACTGCGTTTGAACGAGGACAGCAACTCCTACATTGATGGTTTCTCCAGCCCGGGCTCGAGCCTGGGCTCGGCGACCATCGAACTGATGGGTGCGTTCAATACGGTATTGGACATCTTCCGCAGCACCGCTGCAAATGCGACCATCACGATCGAGCCGGACACCGGCGGTCTCGTCCAGTTCCAAGCCGGAAGCACGGCGGGCAACGCGACAATCACGGTGAACCGCGGGGGCAATTTGCGGTTTCAAGCGGACAGTACCGCTGCGTCTGCGAACATCGCCATCATCGGCTCAGGCGCCTTCACAATATTCAGCGACCTAAGCTCCGCGGGCAATTCCACCATCACCATCGCGCCCGGGGGCGTGCTGCAATTTTCATTTCTCTCCACGGGTGCGGATGCCCGCGTCATCTTCGGCACCGGGCCGGGAACTCCCGGCGTTCTCCGTTTCGGCGGATTTCAAAATTCTTCTGGGACGACCCTCGGCTCGATCGAGGGGCCGGGAAGCATCATCCTGACCGATCAACAAATACTCGGCGCCGCCCGATCGCTCAGCGTCGGCAGCCTGAATCTCTCGACCGATTTTTCCGGCGTGATCTCGGGCTTGGGCAGCTTCACCAAAACCGGCACCGGCACGCTGACGCTTTCCGGCACCAACACCTATACCGGCCTGACGACCATCGACGGCGGCACGCTCATGGTGAACGGCTCGATTGTTGCATCGAGTGCCGTCACCGTCAACAATGGCGCGACGCTCGCAGGTACCGGCTTTCTGCCGGGGGTTACGATCAACGCGGGTGGCATTCTCTCTCCCGGTAATTCCATCGGCACGCTGCGCGTGACTGGAAACGTGATCTTCCAGCCGAGTTCGATCTACGCCATTGAAGTGGCACCCGGCAGCTCGGACCGCACCAATGTCACCGGCGCGGCGCAGATCAACGGCGGCACCGTGCAGGTGACCGGCGCGAATGTGAATTACGGCCTGTCGCAGACGACGACCATTTTGAACGCGACCACCGGCGTCACCGGCATGTTTACGGGCGTCACCGACAATCTCGCGTTCTACAACGCTTCGCTGAGCTATGACGCGAACAACGTCTATCTGACGCTCACCGACATCAACAACGTGAGCTTCGCCGGTTACGCCACGACGCCGAACCAGACCGGGGCCGCACTCGCGCTTGACGCCGCCAATTCGAACGCGGCGCTCGTTCAGGCGTTGCGGGCGATGACGGTGCCGCAGTTGCAGGCCGCGATGGGCCTGCTCACCGGCGAGGTGTTCGCGAGCCTGCCTAGCGTGTTACTCAACGACAGCCGTTTTCTTCGGAATTTCATCTTCTCGCGGCTGCGCTCGACCGCCTTCACCGGCGCCAGCGGCCCGCTCGGCTATTTAAGCGAACAACCGGAGCTTGCGCTCGGCTACGCGCCACGCTCGCCCAATCCGTTCGGCGCGCTGCGCCCAGTGCAACAGCCGCAATACGAGTTCTGGGTGCAAGGCTTTGGTTCGTGGGCGAGGTATCAGGGCAACGGCAACACGGCCAGCACGCGGACCGCAACCGGCGGCGTGTTCTCCGGCTTCGATAAGCAATTCGATGACAACTTGCGGACCGGTTTTTCGTTCGGCTATTCCAGTACGCAGGCGGCGGTCAGCGAACGCAGCGCAAAGTCGAGTATCGACGCATTTCATGCGGCCGCGTATTTGAGCCGCGCGCTTGGCCCGTGGAACTACCGCACCGGTATCGGTAGTTCGATCCACGCGATCGACAGCGAACGGAACGTCCTCGGCAGCATGCTCCGCGCCGACTATTTCGCCTACACCGGACAGGCCTTCGGCGAGATCGGCTATGCGAGCGCATGGCGGAAAATCGCAATCGAGCCGTTCGTTAATGCCGCCGTGGTCTACAACCGCACGAGTGCGTTCAGCGAGACCGGCGGCATTGGGGCGCTGACCTCCGATGGCAGCGACAATGTGCTTGGTTTCGCGACCCTCGGCATCCGCTTTGCCACGCAACACGCGATAGCAAACGGCTGGACGCTGATGCCGCGCGCTACCCTGGCCTGGCAGCACACGGTCGGCGCACTCGATCCGCAGACGTCGTTCACCTTCCAGAACACCGGCACCGGCTTCAGCACGCGCGGCGTGCCGCTTTCGCGCGATATGCTGCTCATGGAGGCGGGTTTCGACGTGCGCATCAGCCCGACGCAGTTGTTCGGCATTTCTTACTTCGCAAATGCCGCTTCGGATTCCTCAGTGCAGCAGATCAAGGGAAAGTTGGAATTTCTATTTTGAGGTTTCGGCTGCCAGCATACTAGCGGGTCCGGTGGCGCCAAGTTGATAGCTTTTGCGCTATCAAGTACGGCCTGATTGCTGCATGCATCTCCGTGGCGATCGTCACGGTCGTTCAGCGTGTCGGCACCAAACTGACATCAACCTTTACGTCTATACGAAACGCGTTGAAGTAGTCGAATACACGGCTCTAAGCTGCAGCTGACGCAGTCGTTCGTTGACGATTTGCAAGAACAATTGGCGAAATTACCAGAGTTGACGATGATAAAAGCAGCGAAGAATAGCGGCTAGATGTTCGCAGTCTGACTCTCAGATTTCATCAAGACAAGCATTCTTAAATTTCGAGTTAGGCTTAATCCTCTTGCCAGCGAAAGAGGGGTCCGGGTTGG
>CAZFPR010000155.1:0-5202 GCA_964521045.1 uncultured Hyphomicrobiales bacterium | reverse complement strand
AGGCGGCACTCGTCATCACCGAAAGCGACACGCTGAACCTGCGCATGGTTCGTGCGCAGACCGTGATGCAGGAAAAGGAATACAAGACCGCGGAGCAGCTTCTGGATTCGATCATCCAGGTGAACCCGCGCTACACCGAAGCCTGGGCGCGCCGCGCGACACTCTATTTCGTGCAGAAGGATATCTACCGCTCGCTCGCGGATCTGCGTGTCGTGCTCGCACAGGAGCCGCGTCACTATCAGGCGCTCGCGGGCCTCGGCATCATCCTGCAAGACATCGGCGAAGAGAAACTCGCGCTACAGGCCTATCGCCGCGCGCTGGAAATCAACCCGCACCTCGAGAGTATTTCCGAGAGCGTACGGCGGCTGAAGCTCAAGGTCGAAGGCCGGGATATTTAATCCACGTCCCCGCCTTCGGAAATGTAGGCGATCCGCACCATGTTGGTCGCGCCCGGCGTGCCGAGCGGAACGCCGGCAACCAGAATCACGCGCTGGCCGACTTTCACGATGCCTTCCTGATAGGCGAGCGCGCAGGCGCGTTTGATCGTGACGTCGATGTCCTGTTCGTCCTTCATCAAGACGCAATGCGCGTCCCACAATAGAGACAGGCGGCGCACGGTTTCGATCTTCGGCGAGAGCGCGACGATCGGCGGCTTCGGCCGTTCGCGCGCGATGCGCATGGCGGTTGCGCCCGAACTGGTCAGGCAAAGAATCGCACTGAGATCAAGCGTTTCCGCGATCTGGCGGGCGGCGGCGGAAATCGCATCGGCGCCGGTCGCTTCCGGCGCCCAGCGTTGCGCAGCAAGACCCTCGAAGTAACTGGGCTCGCGTTCCACTTCTTCCGCGATCCGGTTCATGGTTTCGACCGCAAGCACCGGATGCGATCCCGCCGCGGATTCCGCGGAGAGCATGACCGCGTCGGCACCTTCATAGACGGCGTTCGCGACATCCGAGACTTCCGCGCGGGTCGGCACAGGAAGCGTAATCATGGACTCGAGCATTTGCGTCGCAACCACGACCGGCTTTCCGGCGCGCCGCGACGACGTGATGATGCGCCGTTGCAGCGCGGGCACGCGCTCGAGTGGCATTTCCACGCCGAGATCGCCACGCGCGACCATGAGCGCGTCTGAGAGCTCGATGATGCCGTCGAGCGTGCTGATCGCCTGCGGCTTTTCGATCTTGCACATGATTGCCGCGCGGCCGCGCACGAGTTTCTTTGCCTCCGCGACGTCTTCCGGACGCTGGATGAAGGAAAGCGCGACCCAATCGACCTTCGCCTCCAGGCAGGCTTCGAGATCGCCGCGGTCTTTCGGCGTCAGCGCGGAAAGATTGAGGATGGTGTCCGGCAGGCTCACGCCCTTGCGGTCGGAGATGCGGCCTGCGACTTCGACGCGCGTCACCGCGCGGTCGCGCGCTGCCTCCGTTACGACGAGCTTCAGCTTGCCGTCGTCGATCCGCAGTCGGTCGCCGGGACGCAGCGCTTCGAGAATCTCCGGGTGCGGAAGATGCGCGCGAAGCTCGCCGCCGGGTGCCGGATCGGAATCGAGCACGAAGGCTGCGCCGGCTTCGAGTTGCGCGCCGCCGTTGCGGAACGCGCCGAGCCGGAGTTTCGGGCCCTGCATGTCCGCGAGAATGCCGATCGGCCGTCCGTGCTTCTCTTCGATCGAGCGGATGGTGTTGACGAAGGCCCGCATCGCCTCATGCGGTGTGTGGCTCATATTGATGCGGAATACGTCTGCGCCTGCGAGGAATAATTTTTCTATCGTGGCCGGCTCCGAGGAGGCGGGGCCGAGCGTTGCCACGATTTTGGTGCGGCGCTGACGTTTCATTGTTTTTTCTGGGCAGGACCTGGCGGAATGTTTGGGGCTCGCAAGCCCGGCGGAGTCTGGTTCTGCTCGGTCAGTTGCACGGTCCAGTCTTTATGGGATCGCGTATCGACCTCGAAGAATCCGGTGCGATTATAGCCGCGTGCGAGGCAATCCGCGATGCCCTGGATGGTGAATTCCTTGTCGCGCGTGCACAGGTAGGCCTTGCCGGACCACTCGCCGCCCTGATCGTAATCCTGCGCATAGAGATAGTAGTAGCGGGCGATCAGCGTGCCGCGCACAAGCGTCTCGCAGGTGCCGGGCGGAATATTCCACCAGCCTTCCGTGGTCCAGTGTTCGCTGTCTTTGTAGCCGAGCGCGACGCCGACGCGGCTTTCGGTGCGGTTGCAAACGCGGAAATCCGCATGCGCCATGCAGGTGGAGATCGATAACACCACAAGCGCAAGCGAGTATGACGAGATCACGCGAAGGCTACGCATCGGGGGAGAAATCACCGTTCCGGCTGGTGTGGGAGCGTTGCACGGTGGGGTTAATTTATTGGCCCCGCATGCTACCGGCTGTCAACAAGAATGGCCCGCAGGTCGTTTACATTCGTGAATGTCGGCCCCGGGTTCAGAAGATCGCCCAGTTCTTCGAAGAAGTGGGTGGAATTATTCTGCGCAAGAATCCCGGCAGGATCGAGGCCGCGTTCGCGCGCGCGGGAAAGCGTGGTCTCGTCGATGAAGGCGCCCGCCGGATCTTCAGCACTGCCCGCGCCGCCGTCGGTGCCGTCGGTGTCGCCGGCAACCGCGGCGATTGCCTTCTCGCCGCCGAGCGCGGCTGCAAGTGCCAGCGCATATTCCTGATTGGGTCCGCCGCGGCCTTGTCCCTTGATTGTGACCGTCAGTTCGCCGCCGGAAAGGATCGCGGCTCTGCGCCCTTCACGCTTCAGGGAAATTGCAAGTGCCGCGTGCTCCGCGGCGACATCGCGGGCTTCGCCTTCGAGGTCCGCGCCGAGCACGACGGGTTCGTAGCCGGCCTGTCTCGCAATTTCCGCTGCCGCATCGAGCGAGGCTTTCGGCTTCGCGACGATTTCGAAGGCCGTGTTTCTGAACGCGCCGTCGCCGGGCTTCGGCGATTCATTCGCGGCGTCGTTCAGTGCCGCGGCAATCGAAGCGGGCGGCACGATGTTGTATTTCCCGAGAATCTTCCGCGCATCTTCTAGCGTGGTCACATCCGGCACGGTCGGCCCCGAGCCGATCACCGAAGGATCGTCGCCGGGCACATCGGAGATCGCAAGCGTGATCACGCGCGCGGGCGCGAGCGCTGCCGCGAGCCGGCCGCCCTTGATGCGCGAGAGATGCTTTCTCACGCAGTTCATCTCGACGATGTTCGCGCCGCTTTTGAGCAGCGCGCGGGTTAATTCGCGTTTGTCGTCGAGCGAAATGCCTTCAGCCGGAGCGATCCAGTTCGCCGACGCGCCGCCCGACATCAAGACGAGCGCGACATCGTCTCCGGTTGCGCCGTGAGCGAGTACGAGCGTGCGTTCGGCGGCCGCGATGCCCTTGGCATCCGGCACCGGGTGCCCCGCTTCGATCATCTCGATCGCGCGAAGCGTCCGGCCATAGCCGTGCCGGGCGACCGCGATTCCCGAAAGGCGTTCGCGGGGAAAGTCGTGCCGGTCGAAGTAAAACGCTTCCGCGGCTTCCGCCATAGAGCCTGCGGCCTTGCCGGCTGCGAAAATGAGGAGACGGCCTTTGCCCGGCGGAGCGGGCAGATGCGCCGGAAGGCATTCGCGCGGATGCGCGCGTGCAACCGCCGCATTATAGATCTGAAGGAGCAGGTCCCGTTTCATATGGCTGCCACCGGTGCCTTGGTGCGCGGACGCGCGACCCAGATGCCGAGCAGAATGAGCGCGCCGCCGAGCGCCTGCAACGGCCCGAGCTTCTCGCTGAGTACGAGCCAGCCCAGCGCCGCGGCACCCACCGCTTCGAGAAAGATCACGAGCGAGGAGAAGGTCGCGGGCAATCTTCCGAGCGCGACCGCGAGCAAGCCTTGCCCGAGCACCTGCGACACGATTGCGAGCGAGAACAGTGTGAGCCAGCCCTCGCGCGAGCGCGGCAGAAAGTCCGTCTCGAGAAGCAGCGCGACCGCCAGCATGCAGGCGGCGGTGATCGCAGCCGACATGAAGGCGAGCGAGCCGGCGCCGATTTTGAGCCGCATGCGCGCGTTGCTGACGGCAAGCATGTAGAGCCCGAAGAACAGGGATGTAATCAGCGCGTAGCCGTCGCCGGATAGCCGCTCCGGGGCGAAGCTGTAGCTCTGGCCGATGAGCGCGGCGCCGCCGAGCAGGCAAAGCGCGAGGCCGGAAAAGTCGGCTCGCGAAATTTTCTCGCGAAATACCAGCCACGCGCCAAATGCAACCCACACCGGTGCCATCGTCGCGAGAAATGTCGCGTTCGCGACCGTGGTCGCGAGAATGGCGAGGTGCCAGAAAAACAGATCGCCTGCGAAGAAGAGACCGGAGAGCACGACGGCGCGGTCGGTCGAGAACATCTGCCGCGTTTCCTTGGGCTCGAGCAGCGCCCATAGCGCAAGGAAAGGAAGTGCCAGCGCGCAACGCCAGAAGGCGCTTGCGAACGGGCCGACATCGGCCAGCCGCACGAAAATGGGAGAGGCGCCCATCGCGAAAGCGCCGACCACGAGGGCGGCAAAGGCGAGCGCATTCTTTTGGGCGGGAAGGGCGGCGGCGTTCACGGGCTGTTTCAGCTTTTCCCCGCTTGGTAAGCCATGACCGCCCCGCTGTCACCCACGACGCTGCAACGGCGCCATGCGCGGCGTTGGTGCCTTTTGCTTCTCCCGGATACTCACAGGGGTCCGGGATACGGTAAGACTCGTACGCCTCATGGGGTTAGGATGGCCCTTCGAGAGTTCCGGAGTATGCATGATGGCCGAGATCGACGAGAAAGCCCGTACCGAGCTTGAAGCTGCGGTGTTCCGCCGTCTCGTAGAACACCTGCGCTCGCGCAGCGACGTTCAGAATATCGACCTCATGAATCTCGCAGGCTTCTGCCGCAACTGTCTGTCGAACTGGATGAAGGATGCCGCCGACGCAAAGGGCATCGCGATGTCCAAGGACGAGAGCCGCGAAGCGGTTTACGGCATGAGCTACGAGGACTGGAAATCGAAACACCAGAATGAAGCGAGCGCGGAGCAGAAGGCCGCGTTCGATAAATCCAACCGACACTGAAGTAGGCCCATGCCAGCAGCAGCCAAGAAGAAAGAGTCCGCGCCCGCGGACGCAACCAGCTTCGCCAAGTCGCAACTGAAAGCCTTGGTCGAGCGGATCGAGCGTCTCGAAGAAGAGAAGAAGGCGCTCGCCGACGACATCCGCGAGG
>CAZFPR010000154.1:0-5213 GCA_964521045.1 uncultured Hyphomicrobiales bacterium | reverse complement strand
GAACAAGCTCAAGTTCTTCCCGAACATCAAGGAGGCGGTGGCGTTCGGCGACGGACATGACTTCGTCACGTGCTTCATCAACATCGACCTTGCCGCCGTCGGCAACTGGGCCGAGCGCAACAACGTGATCTACGGCTCCTATCAGGAGCTCGCGGCGCATCCGCGCGTCTATCAGATGCTGGCCGAACACGTCGACGAAGTGAACAAGTCGCTTTCCGAAGAAGGGCCGATGGCGGGCGCGCAGATCAAGCGCTTCCTGATCCTGCACAAGGAACTCGACGCCGACGACGGCGAGCTTACGCGCACGCAGAAGGTGCGGCGCGGCTTTATCGCCGAGCGCTACGGCCCGCTTGCCGAAGGTCTCTATAACGGCGCGAAGGAAGTCGGCATCACGACCGAACTTACCTTCGAAGACGGCCGCAAGGGCACGGTTTCGGCGCGCGTGAAAATCCAGGACATGAAGACCCACCCGCCGGCAGCGGCGCCAATGGACAAGGCAGCATGAGAGCGCCCGACGAAACCACGATCAAGGCCGGGCAGACGCTGCTTTCGGTTCAGAACGTTTCGCTGTCGTTCGGCGGCGTGAAGGCGATCCGCGACGTTTCCTTCGACATCAAGAAGGGGGAGATCCGCGCGATCATCGGCCCGAACGGCGCCGGCAAGACTTCGATGCTGAACGTCATCAACGGCTTCTATCATCCGCAGGAAGGCGAGATCACTTTCAAGGGCGTGAAGCGCAAGAAAATGCGCCCGCACGACGCTGCGACCGGCGGCATCGCGCGCACGTTCCAGAACGTTGCGCTGTTCCGCTCGATGACGACGCTCGACAACATCATGGCGGGCCGCACGCTGAGGATGAAAAAGAATTTCTTCTGGCAACTGCTGCGCTACGGCCCCGCCGAAAGGGAAGAGATCGAGCATCGCCGCAAGGTCGAGGAGATCATCGACTTCCTCGAAATTCAGCACATCCGCCGCGTGCCGGTGGGCCGGCTGCCTTACGGCTTGCAGAAGCGCGTCGAACTCGGCCGCGCGCTCGCGATGGAGCCGGAACTCCTTCTGCTCGACGAGCCCATGGCCGGCATGAACCTCGAAGAGAAAGAGGACATGTGCCGCTATGTGATCGACGTGAACAATCACTACGGCACCACGATCGCGCTGATCGAGCACGACATGGGAGTCGTGATGGATCTCGCGAACCGCGTGGTCGTGCTCGACTACGGCCAGAAGATCGCCGACGGCACGCCGGACGAAGTCAAATCCAATCAGGCCGTGATCGACGCCTATCTCGGCGTCGCGCACTAACCGGTAATCGAAGATGCTCTGCGTAAAACCCTACAACATGCTCTGCAAGATCTTCGTGATCCCGTTCTACGAGATGTGGGAGCTTCCCGACATCTTCGTGCAGACGCTCTGGGAGGGACTGGTCGGCGGCACGCTCTATTCGCTGATCGCGCTAGGCTTCGTGCTCGTGTTCAAGGCATCCGGCGTGTTCAACTTCGCGCAGGGCATCATGGTCGTGTTCGCGGCGCTCTCGCTCGTCGGCTTGCACACGATCGGCGTACCGGCGTTCCTCGCGCTCGCGCTTGCCGCTCTCATTATGCTTGTGCTCGCAATATCGGTGGAGCGCGTGGTGTTGCGGCCGCTGGTGAACCAGCCCGACATCATTCTGTTCATGGCGACCTTCGGGCTCACCTACTTCCTGATCGGGTTCGGCGAACTGATCTTCGGCGGCGATCCGAAGGTGATGATTACGAAGCAGCTTTACATTCCGACCGGAACCATCTCGATCCCGTTTGCGGGCGGCGCCGTCGAACTGCAAAAGCTCGACATTACGGCGATGGTCGTCGCAAGCACGATGGTCGGGGTGCTCGCGGTCTTCTTTTCGAAAACACGCATCGGCCGCGCGCTTCGTGCCGTCGCAGACAGCCACAAGGCGGCGCTATCGGTCGGCATCTCGCTGAACCAGATCTGGATCATCGTCTGGTTTGCGGCCGGTCTGGTTGCGCTGGTAACGGGAATCATGTGGGGCGCGCGCTCCGAGGTTTCGTTCGCGCTCGAGATCGTCGCCCTCAAAGCGCTACCGGTGCTCATCCTCGGCGGCTTCACCTCGATTCCCGGCGCCATCGTCGGCGGTCTCATCATCGGCATCGGCGAGAAGGTCGGAGAACTTTACTGGGGCCCGCTGTTCGGCCGCGGTATCGAGAGCTGGCTCGCTTACATGATCGCGCTCGCTTTCCTGCTGTTCCGCCCGCAGGGGCTGTTCGGCGAGAAGATCATAGAGCGCGTGTAGGAAAGTACGAAGATGTTTTATCGCGAAGCCGGACAATTCAAGACCAACTACCGCGCGGATATGGCGGTGTTTCCGATCAGTCAGGACCGGATCGGCATCGCGATCATTCTGATCGTCGCGTTCGGGGTGATCCCGTTCACCGCCAGCGACTTCATGCTGCACGCGATCATGATCCCGTTCCTGATCTTTTCGCTTGCCACGATCGGGCTGAACATTCTCACCGGCTACACCGGGCTCCTGTCGCTCGGCACCGGCGCGTTCATGGGGGTCGGCGCGTATTCCTGCTATAAGCTCGCGACCGTCTTCCCCGGCGTGCACATTCTGGTGTGGGTGGTCGTGTCGGGATTTTTCTCGGCCGCGATCGGCATGGTGTTCGGCCTGCCTTCGCTGCGGATCAAAGGGTTCTATCTCGCCGTCGCGACGCTTGCCGCGCAGTTCTTCCTGTCCTGGTGCTTCATTCGAATCCCGTGGCTCGTGAACTACAACGTGTCGAACGCGATCGAGGTTCCGCGCCGCTCCCTGTTCGGCGTTCCGGTTACCGGGCCCGAGGCGCAACCCGTCACGCGCTACCTGGTCGTCTTGACCATCGTAGTGGTGCTGACCTGGATTGCGTCCAATCTTGTGCGGGGCCGCATCGGCCGCATGTGGATGGCGGTGCGCGACATGGACATCGCAGCCGAGCTTATGGGCATCAGGCTCCTGAACACCAAGCTGCTCGCGTTTGCCGTGTCCTCGTTCTACTGCGGCGTGGCCGGTGCGATGCTCGTGTTCCTCTATTACGGCAGCGCCGAAGCGACCGCGTTCTCGATCAACCAGAGTTTTGCCATTCTTTCGATGGTCATCATCGGCGGTCTCGGCAGCCTGGTCGGCTCGTTCATGGGCGCGGCACTCATCTTCACGCTGCCGATTCTTTTGCCGCAGCTGATGGGCAGCCTCGGGCTTCCGATCCAGTCTGCGACCGCCGAACACATTACTTTCATGGTGGTCGGCGCGCTGATCGTCTTCTTCCTGATCGTCGAGCCGCACGGATTGGCGCGGCTCTGGCAGATCGCGAAGCAGAAGCTGAGGGTTTGGCCCTACCCCTATTGAGGGGCGAAGAATTCCCGCGTGTTGTGAGGCGCTCGAGACCTCATACCGCGCGGAATACCGGCGCCGACGCCAGGCGCAGGCGAGACAAGACCGGACGCGAAGCTCTTCGTGCCCGGAAAATTGAGGAGGAAAGAAAATGCGAATGAAAGGACTTCTGGTCGGCGCGGTGCTCGCCTCGACGGCGGCAATGCCCGCCTTCGTATCGAGCGCTGCCGCGCAGGACTCGATTTATGTTCCGCTGTTCTCGTATCGCACCGGTCCGTTCGCCAACTCGGGTATTCCGATCGCGAATGGCATGTCCGACTACCTGAACATGCTTAACGAGCGCGACGGCGGCATCAACGGCGTCAAGCTTACCGTTGAAGAATGCGAAACCGGCTACAACACCGAGAAGGGTGTTGCCTGCTACGAATCCACCAAATCGAAAAACCCGGTCGTGACGAACCCGTATTCGACCGGCATCACGCTGCAACTTATCCCGAGAGCGGCAGTCGACAAGATCCCGGTGCTGTCGATGGCCTACGGTCTGTCGGCTTCGGCAGTCGGTCAGGACTTCCCGTGGGTGTTTAATCCGCCCGCGACCTACTGGGATGGTCTGTCGATGATCATCAAGTACATCGCGGACAAGGAAGGCGGTCTCGACAAGCTCAAGGGCAAGACCATCGGCTATATCTTCTTCGACGGCGGTTACGGCCGCGAGCCGCTTCCGCTGCTCGAAATTTTCGCGAAGAAGTACGGCTTCGAGACGAAGCTCTATCCGGTGCCGCCGGCGGAAATGCAGAACCAGTCGGGCCAGTGGCTCAACGTCCGCAAGGACAAGCCGGACTGGATGATCATGTGGGGTTGGGGCGCAATGAACCCGACCGCCGTGAAAGAAGCTGCGCGCATCAAGTACCCGATGGACAAGTTCGTCGGTATCTGGTGGTCGGGCGGCGACGACGACGCGCGTCCTGCCGGCGACGACGCCAAGGGCTATCTGACGCTGAACTTCAACGGCGTCGGCTCGCAGTACCCCGCGGTGCAGGACATAGTGAAACATGTCGTGTCCAAGGGTAAGTCGCAGACCCAGCCCGACAAGGTTGGCGAGAACCTCTACAACCGCGGCATCTACAACTCGGTGCTGATCGCGGAAGCGATCCGCAACGCGCAGAAGATCACCGGCAAGAAGGTGGTCAACGGCGAAGATGTGCGCCGCGGCTTCGAGTCGCTGACCATCACGCAGGCGCGCTGGAAGGAACTGGGTCTCGAAGGTTTCGGTGCCCCGATCACCGGCGTGAACTGCGCGGATCACAACGGCCACCACGCCGCTTACATGCAGCAGTGGAACGGCAAGAACTGGGTAAAGATCTCCGACTGGATCGCGCCCATGAAGGAAGAAGTTCGTCCGCTGCTCGAGGCTGCGTCAAAGGACTACGTTTCCAAGAACGCAGGCTGGCCGAAGCGCACCGAAAGCTGCGACAAGCCTTCCTAACCGACGCCAAAAATCCCCGCCCTCGAAAGAGGGCGGGGGTCTTCCCATCAAGGATTTTTCGTCATGTCCGCGACCGCAGCGCAATCGAGCAGCGACAACATCCTCGCCATCAACAATATCGAGGTGATCTACGATCATGTGATCCTCGTCCTGAAGGGTGTTTCCCTCAATGTTCCGAAGAAAGGCATCGTCGCCATTCTCGGGGCGAACGGCGCAGGCAAGACCACGACGCTGAAAGCGATCTCCAACCTGCTGCACGCCGAACGCGGCGAAGTGAGCAAGGGATCGATTCATTTCGACGGCAAGGAGATTCACGACCAGTCGCCGAACGAACTCGTGCGCCAGGGCTGCATCCAGGTGATG
>CAZFPR010000153.1:0-5293 GCA_964521045.1 uncultured Hyphomicrobiales bacterium | reverse complement strand
TGTCGCCGATCTGCGCGCCGGTGACCAGCGGCAGTCCGTCGCGAAAGCCGGTGGTCGAGGCCGCACCGCCGGTGCACTGCGCGACGTTCTCGTAGACCTTGCAGTCTTCGTACGGGCCGGGGCCGAAGCCCTTCACGGACGCCACGATCATGCGCGGGTTCAGCTTGTGAATGTGCTCCCAGGTGAGGCCCATGCGATCGAGCGCGCCGGGGGCGAAGTTCTCGACGAGGATGTCGCACTCTTTAATGAGGCGATCGAGGATCTCCTTGCCCTTCTTGTGCTTGCTGTCGATCGTGATCGAGCGCTTGTTGTGGTTGAGCATCGTGAAATAGAGGCTGTCCGCGCCCTTCACATCGATAAGCTGCCCGCGCGTGATGTCGCCGACACCCGGGCGCTCGACCTTGATCACGTCCGCGCCGAACCATGCGAGCAACTGCGTGCAGGTCGGTCCCGACTGAACATGCGTGAAGTCGAGAATGCGCACGCCGTCGAGCGCGAGGCCCGCCTGGCCGAACGGCTTCTTCGAGGGCGAGGGCAGGCCGTTCGACTTCTTCTTCGCGGCCGGCTTCTTCGCTTTCTTGGCCTTGACGGCCTTCAGTTTCGATTTCTTTGCTTTCTTTGCCATGACTGTTCTCGCAGGAATGAGAATTACTTCTTCTTGAGTGCGCTTTGCGGGTTGAGATTGCCGATGCGGCCGGATTCGGAGCCCGCCGCCGGATCGATCACCGCGTTAATCAGGGTGGGCTTGCCCGAGTCGAGCGCGGCGTTGATCGCCTGACGGAGTTCGTCGGGCGAAGTCGCATTCACGCCGACGCCGCCGAAGCCTTCCATCATCTTGTCGTAGCGTGCGCCCTTCACGAACACAGTGGTCGCGGGGTCGCTGCTTACGTCGTTCTTGTCGGTACCGCGATAGATGCCGTCATTGTTGAAGATGACGATGCAGACCGGAAGGTTGTAGCGGGCGATGGTTTCGGTCTCCATGCCGGAGAAACCGAACGCGGAGTCGCCCTCGACCGCGAGCACCTTGTGGCCGGTTTCGACCGCAGCGGCGACGCAGTAGCCCATGCCGATGCCCATGATGCCCCAGGTGCCGACGTCGATGCGCTTGCGCGGCTTAAAGATGTCGACGATGCCGCGCGCGAGGTCGAGCGTGTTCGCGCCTTCGTTGACGAACATCGTGTCCGGACGTTCCGTCATCACCTGCTTAATCACGCCAAGCGCGCCGTGGTAATCCATCGGCACGTTGTTGTTCATGAGCTTCGGCGCCATCTTGGCGACGTTCTCGTCGCGCTTCTTCGCAACGGTCGCCATCCAGTCGCTGTTCCCCTTCGGGAAGTTGTTGCCCATCGCCCCGAGCAATGCGTTTACGCACGAGCCCATGTCGCCGACGACAGGCGCGACGATCTCGACGTTACTGTCCATTTCCTTCGGTTCGATATCGAGCTGCACAAATTTCTTAGGTAGCTCGCCCCAATTCTTGCCTTTGCCGTGCGAAAGCAGCCAGTTGAGACGCGCGCCCATCATGATGACGACGTCGCTGTCTTTCAGCACGAGCGAGCGTGCCGCACCCGCGCATTGCGGATGCGTGTCGGGCAGCAGACCCTTCGCCATCGACATCGGCAGGAACGGGATGCCGCTCTTTTCGACGAAGTCCTTGATCGCCTGATCGCACTGCGCGTAGGCAGCGCCCTTGCCGAGAATAATGAGCGGCTTCTTTGCGCCCTTGATGACGTCGAGCGCACGCTTCACCGCATCGGGGCCGGGAATCTGTGCGGGTGCGGCGTCGATCACTTTCACGAGCGACTTCTTGCCGGCTTCCGCGCCCATGACCTGGCCGAACAGCTTCGCCGGCAGGTCGAGATAAACGCCGCCGGGACGGCCCGAGACCGCCGAGCGGATCGCGCGCGCGATGCCGATACCGATGTCCTGCGCATGCAGGACGCGATAGGCCGCCTTGCACATCGTCTTGGCGACGGCGAGCTGATCCATTTCCTCGTAGTCGCCCTGTTGCAGGTCGACGACTTCGCGCTCGGACGAACCCGAGATCATGATCATCGGGAAGCAGTTCGTGGTCGCATGGGCGAGCGCGGTAAGGCCGTTCAGGAAGCCCGGCGCGGAAACCGTGACGCAAACGCCCGGCTGCTTCGTAAGCCAGCCCGCGATCGAGGCGGCATAGCCCGCGTTCTGCTCGTGACGGAACGAGAGCACGCGAAGGCCGGCGGCCTGCGACATGCGCAGGAAATCGGTGATCGGAATGCCCGGAACGGCGTAGATATTCTTGATGCCGTTCAGTTTCAGCGCGTCGATGATGAGATTGAAGCCGTCGGTCAGTTCTTCTTCCGGTCCGGCTGCTTTCAGGGCCGCTTCTGCCATAGTCTCCCTCCAGAAATCCTTGTCTTGTTCAGTCGAGATAGTCGGCGTTCTTGGCGACGTGATCGGCGAGGCCGAGCGCGTGCTGGCGAACGAGCGTTTCCGCGCGCGGCGTGTCGCGCGACTCGATCGCTTCGATGATGTTCAGATGATCGTGGATAGACCGGTCGGCGCGGTTCTTCTCGACGATCGTCTTGCGGCGGATCATCCGCATATGGGTGAAGAGGTTCTCGGCAAGCCGGATCAGCACCTCGTTCTTGCTCATCGAGATGATCGTCTGGTGAAACTGGATGTTCACCTCCGAATACTCGTCGAGCTTCACGTGGAGCTTGCCGTTCTCGAACTTCGCGAACATTTCGCGCAGGTGCGAGATTTCCTCGTCCGAGGAGTTTTCCGTAATCAGCCGCGCCGCCATGCTTTCGAGCGCGGCCCAGGCTTCGATCAGTTCGACGACTTCGCGTTTCGTCTTGCGGACGATGTAGATGCCCCGGCGCGGCACCGAGCGCACGAAACCTTCGCGCTCAAGCTGCGCCATCGCCTCGCGGACGGGCGTGCGGCTGATTCCGAACTGGAGCGCGAGTGCGCGCTCGTCGAGCCGGATTTCTCCGCGCCGCCCGTAAATATCGAGCGAAAGAAGAACTTCCTTCAGCGCGTTGTACGCGCGGTCCTTGAATGTGGAGGTGCCTTCAAGCGGTTCGGCCGTAATCCGTTCGGCTGCTTCCCGCGTGGCGCCTGCGCCGGTAACCGGTGTGCTCATACTCGAAAACCTTCATGCTAAATGCATGATACCTTTACTGTAATACATAATTACAGCGGAGGCGACTCTTCTTAGCCGCCTCCGCCGATTTATTCTCGCTATGCAGCCGCCGGCGTGCCGCGGATGCGGCTGATGGCGGCCGAGATCACCGACCAGAACAGGGCGATGAAACCGAGCGCCATGATCGAGCTGACGAGCCCATTCGAGAAGAAGATGCCCATGCTGCCGCCGGATCCCACCAGCGCCTGCCGGAAAGCTTCTTCCGCGCGGTCGCCGAGCACCATCGCAAGCACCAGCGGCGCCAGCGGATAGTTCGTCTTCTTGAAGAGATAGCCGAGGATGCCGAACGCCAGCATCATGACTACGTCGAAGAAGCTGTTGCGAACCGTGTAGGCGCCGACCGCACAGAACATCAGAATGATCGGTGCGATGATGCCGAACGGAATGCGCAAGATCGCGGCCAGCATCGGCACGCAGGTCAGCACGATGATCAGGCCGACGATGTTGCCGAGATACATCGAGGCGATCAGGCCCCAGACGAACTCTTTGTTTTCGACGAACAGCATAGGACCCGGTTGCAGGTTCCAGATCAAAAGGCCGCCGAGCAGAACCGCCGCGGTCGGCGATCCCGGCACGCCGAGTGCGAGCATCGGCAAGAGGGCCGACTTTCCGGCCGCGTGCGCTGCCGTTTCCGGAGCGATCACGCCTTCGATCTCGCCGTTGCCGAAGTTCTTGCCGTTCTTCGAGACGCGCTTGGCGATGCCATAGCTCATGAAGGAGGCCGGTGTCGCGCCTGCGGGCGTGATGCCCATCCAGCAGCCGATGATGCAGGAGCGCAGATAGGTCCACCAGTATTGCGGCAGCTTCTTCCAGGTTTGCAGCACGACCTGAAGATTGATCTTCGCTTCCTTACCCTTGAACTTGAGGCCCTCTTCCATCGTGAGCAGGATTTCGCCGATGCCGAAGAGGCCGATGACCGCGATCAGGAAGTCGAAGCCCGGCAACAGGTAGTCGCTGCCGTAGGTCAGGCGCAGCGAACCGGTCATGTGATCGGTGCCGAAGGTTGCGAGCGCGAACCCGATCAGCATCGCCGCGAGCGTCTTGAACGGCGGTTCCTTCGAAAGGCCGACGAAGCTCGCGAAAGCGAGGAAGTAGACCGCGAATTTCTCCGCCGCACCAAATCGTAGCGCGAAGGCCGCCACCATCGGCGCGAGCAGCGTGATCATGATGACCGCGAAGAAGGCGCCGACAAAAGAGGATGTGAAGGCGGTGGTGAGCGCCTCGCCGGCTCTGCCTTGCTGCGCCATCGGGTAGCCGTCGAACGTCGTCGCGACGGACCACGGCTCGCCGGGAATGTTGAAGAGAATCGACGTGATCGCGCCTCCGAACAGCGCACCCCAGTAGATGCAGGAGAGCAGGATCACCGCCGAGGTGGGCTGCATCGAGAAGGTGAGCGGCAGCAGGATCGCAACGCCGTTCGCGCCGCCGAGGCCCGGCAGCACGCCGATGATGACGCCGAGCACGATGCCGACGATCATGATGAAGACGTTGAACGGGAGGTACATCGTCGTTCCGAAGATGTTGACATCCTGGAACGCGAGCACCGTCGCGAAACCGTGAAAGAGATTTGCAAATTCAGCCATGGCGACACTTCGTGGTTAAGCGGTTTCTATTTTCTGTGATTCAGTAGCCGAACATGGCTTCGAGCGGCCCCTTGGGGAGCGCCACCAGAAACCAGCGTTCGAAAACGAGGAACGTCACCAGCGGCACGCAGAGCGCGATGATCGCGCTGCGCAGGATGCCGTAGCTGCCGATCCGCATCATGAAGAAGATGATCAGGATCGCGGAGGCGACGTAGATGCCGAGATAGGGAATGAGGGCGATATAGATCGCGATCGGCCAGGTCACTGCCCAAACCTGGTTCAGTTCGCTCCACTCGGAGAAGACCTTGCTCTTGCTGGTTTGCAGGCCGTGCCAGAGGTTCACGCCCGTCGCGAGGATAAGGATCGCGCCGATGATGAACGGAAAGAAGCCCGCTTTCGGTCCCTCGAAGCCCCAGCCGATTCCGGCTTGCAGGGCGCCGTAGACGACGATGATTCCGAACAGTCCGATTGCGGCCGCGGTGGCCAATTCGATCGTACGATGCGCAGGCCCATGGCTTGCGGT
>CAZFPR010000152.1:0-5395 GCA_964521045.1 uncultured Hyphomicrobiales bacterium | reverse complement strand
CCCAGTCGTTGGTCAGCCCAAGCTGCTCGCCGTAATTACCCTCGACGCCTAGCAGGCGCTTTACGTCCGGGCGATCCGATTTGAGACGCTGATCGATATTCTTCTGCGTGATGTCGTATTCCTCTGCGTTCAGCATCGCGAACAGCACCCACTTCACGATGTCGAACCACTGGTCGTCGCCATGGCGCACGAGCGGCCCGAGCGGCTCCTTCGAGATCAGTTCCGGCAGGATCATGTGGTCGTCGGGCTTGGAGAGCTTCAGGCGCTCGGCGTAAATCTGCGAAACGTCGGTTGTGAACACGTCGCAGCGGCCGCTCTCGTAAGCCTTGATGACTTCGTCGGACGTGTTGAAGGCCACCGCTTCGTATTTCATGTTGTTGGAACGGAAGTAGTCGGCGAGGTTGAGTTGCGTCGTGGTGCCGGTCTGTACGCAAACGGTGGTGTTCGACAGCTCAAGCGCGGACGCCACTTTCGCCGATTTGCGGACCATGAAGCCCTGCGCGTCGTAATAGATCACGCCCGCGAAGTTGAAGCCGAGTTGCGTATCGCGCGAACTGGTCCAGGTCGTGTTGCGGGAAAGCACGTCGACTTCGCGATGCTGGAGCGCGGTAAAGCGGTCCTTCGCCGTCAGCGGCAGATATTTCACCTTGTTCGGATCGTCGAAGATCGCTGCGGCCAAAGCGCGGCAAAAATCGACGTCGATGCCCGACCAGGCGCCTTTGTCGTCAGGGCGCGAAAAGCCTGCGAGGCCGCCCGACACGCCGCAGAGGACCGATCCCCTTGCCTTCACGTCGTCAAGCGTCCCCGCATTCGCGGCGCCGCCCCATGCGACCGTAAGCGCAAGCGAAAGAAGCATCGTCGAGCGTTTCATTAGACCTCTCCTGCCGGATGGCGGCTTCTGTGTTCTTGTCCGCGCGGCATCGAGTATGGCAGACAACTCTCGGCTTCGCGCGGGGTTCTCGAAACGCCCATCACAGGCTAAAACCCGATATCGGTCAAGTATTTAGAGAGCCGCTCTGCACGAGAACCGCGCAACGGAAGGCAACAAAACATACGATGGCAAAGAAAAAGAGCGATCGCGAGGAGTCCTACCGTCCCGCAACATCTCTGGTGCTCGCCGGACGTTCCCCCTACGACTACGAAGGCTTCGTCAACACGCCGCTCTACCGCGGTTCTACGGTGTTGTACGAAACCTATGACGACCTCGTCCATCACCGGAACAAATACGCCTATGGTCGACGCGGCTCGCCGACGCTGAACGCGCTTTCAGGCGCGCTCGCCGATTTAGAAAAGAGCGCCGGCGTGCTGCTCACGCCTTCCGGTCTTTCGGCCATCAGCACGGCACTGCTCGCCGTCGTGAAGTCCGGCGATCATATCCTTGTCGCCGACACCGTATACCGCCCGACGCGCGTGATCTGCGATGGCGTTCTGAAGCGGCTCGGCGTTGAAACCACCTATTACGATCCGCTGATCGGAGACGGCATCCGGGCGCTGTTCAAGCCGAATACCCGTGCGGTATTCACCGAAGCGCCCGGTTCGCAGACTTTCGAGATGTCCGACATTCCGGCGATTGCGAAAGCCGCGCGCGACAACGGCGCAATCAGCCTGATGGACAACACCTGGGCGACGCCACTTTATTTCCGCCCGCACGAGCACGGCATCGACATCTCGATTCAGGCCGGCACGAAATATCTCGGCGGACATTCCGACATCAATCTCGGCACGATTTCGGTCAACAAGGAATACTACCCGCGCGTGCTCGCGACCCACGGCGATCTCGGCATCAACCCCGGTCCGGAGGATGTCTATCTCGCGCTGCGCGGTTTGCGCACCATGGGCATCCGTCTGGAACGGCACATGGAGTCGGGAATCCGCGTCGCGAAGTGGCTGCAATCCCGGCCCGATGTGTTGCGCGTGCTTCACCCAGCACTTGAGAGCGATCCGGGACATGCGATCTGGAAACGCGACTTCACAGGCGCCTGCGGCCTGTTCTCGTTCATTCTGAAGCCGGAAGCCGCGAAGAACATCGGCGCGTTCTTCGACGAGCTTGCACTCTTCGGCATGGGCTACAGCTGGGGCGGGTTCGAGAGTCTCGCGATCCCGTTCGATTGCTCGGGCTACCGCTCGGCGACGAAATGGAATCCGGGCGGCCCAGCCGTTCGCCTTCACATCGGGCTGGAGGATACGGACGACCTGATCGCGGATCTTGCCGAAGGGTTGGCGAAGCTCGGCTGAACTAGACTCGCAGCTTGCCGACGAAAGGATGCGAGCTCGACAGACCGCCATCCACCGGGAATGCCTGCCCGTTGACGTATGACGAGTCGTCGCTCGCGAGAAACAGCGCCATCGCTGCGATCTCTTCGGGCTCGCCATGCCGCTGCATCGGATTGATCTGGCCTAGCTTGCGTTCGGTGCCTCTTCCCTTGGCGTAGTCGAAGATCGGTTTCGTCATGCCGGTCTCGATCAAACCCGGACAGATCGCATTGATGCGAACGCCGGTCCCCGAGAGCGAACTCGCGGTCGTCTGCACCAAGCTGATGACGCCGGCCTTGCTCGCGGAATAAGGGTGACCGCCTGCGTTCGCGCGCAGGCCCGCGACCGAGGCCGTACAGACGATCGTGCCCTTGCCCTGCTTCACCATGAGCGGCGCGACGTTCTGAATAGCGAGAAACGGGCCGATCAGGTTCACGCGCAGAATCTCTTTCCACATCTCGACGGTCTGCTCCCAGATCGGAAGGAGACCGCCACTGATGCCGGCGTTCGCATAGATCGTGTCGATGCCGCCGAAGGCTGAAACCGCTTTCGCGACATAGGCCTTCACGTCGGCTTCGTCGCCTGCGTCCGCCGCCATGGCGATAGCCTTGCCGCCGTCTTTCGAGATCATCGCGGCGGTTTCCTCGACCGCGTCCTTCGTCTTGTCGACGGCGAGCACGGACGCGCCTTCCGCCGCGAACAGCCGCGCCGACGCGCGTCCGATGCCGCTGCCTGCGCCCGTGACGATTGCGCGTTTGCCTTCCAGCCGTGCCTTACCCATGTGCTGCTCCAGAGACGCCGATTACTTCTGTTTAAATTTCGTGGCGAGCGTGTCTGCGCCCTTCGCAACGAGGCCGAGGTCGGAGCCGACGGCCACGAACGTGTAGCCCCACTCGATGTAGCGCCTCGCCTCTTCCTCGACCGGAGTAAGAATGCCGGCAGGCTTTCCGATTTTCTTGAGACGCTTCGCGACGTATTCGATGGCTTTCTGCACTTCGGGATGCTGCGGATTGCCGATGTGGCCGAACGACGCCGAAAGATCGGCGGGACCGACGAAGACGCCATCGACGCCTTCGACGCCCGCAATCGCTTCGAGCTGATCGAGCGCTTCGCGCGTCTCCGCCTGTACGAGCAGGCAAATTTCGGAGTTCGCTTTCTTCAAATAATCTTTCGTGCGGCCGTAGCGGCTGGCGCGGCCGGAGCCGGTGATGCCGCGAATGCCTTCGGGCGGATAGCGGGTCGCTGCGACGGCGCGCTTCGCTTCTTCCGCGTTCTGCACGAAAGGCACGAGGATCGACTGCGCGCCGATATCGAGAATGCGCTTGATCAGCACCGCGTCGTTCCAAGCGGGCCGGACGATCGGCGTTGCCGTGCCGCGCTGTACCGACTGCAACTGCGCCATGACGGCGGGTAATTCGTTGGGCGAGTGCTCGGTATCGAGCAGGAGCCAGTCGAAGCCGCTATAGCAGACGATTTCCGTTACGATGTTGCTGCACAGGCTGTTCCACAAACCGATCTGCAACTTGCCGGATGCGATGGCGTGCTTGAATTCGTTTCGCTGTAATTCCATTTCAACCGACCACTTCTTTCATTCTTCAGGCGCAGTCCGCGCCATTTCATACGACATCAAGATTTCCGCAAGGCTCACGCGCCGCTAAGCAGGCTTCGCACGGACTTTTTCCAGCCGCCGAGTTTGCGCTGCCGCGTAGCGGTATCCATCTGCGGCGTGAACCTCCGCTCCAGCCGCCAGTTGTCGCCGAATTGTTCCGGCGGCGGAAGCACGCCAGCCCCAAGACCCGCTAGATACGCAGCACCCATCGCAGTCGTTTCCTTCACGACCGGCCGGTCCACGGGAGCGGCAAGAATGTCCGCGAGCCGCTGCATGGTCCAGTCCGAGGCGACCATACCGCCGTCGACGCGGAGCACCGTGGATGCACCCTTCGCCTGCGGCCAGTCCGCCTGCATGGCTTCGAGCAGATCGGCAGTCTGATAGCAGACGCTCTCGAGTGCCGCGCGGGCCATTTCCTTCGGGCCGCTGTTGCGCGTGAGCCCGAACACCGCGCCGCGCACTTCCGAATTCCAGTGCGGCGCGCCGAGACCGACGAACGCCGGAACGAGATAGACGTCCTGATTTTCGTCGGCGGCTTCCGCAAGCGGGCCGGTCTCGGAGGCGTTCTTCACGATACCGAGGCCGTCGCGGAGCCACTGCACGGCCGCGCCGGCAATGAAGATCGAACCTTCCAGCGCATAGGTGCGCTTTCCGCCGAGCTGATAGGCAATCGTCGTCAGCAGGCGGTTCTGCGAAGTCACCGGGTTCGTACCCGTGTTCAGCAATGCGAAACAGCCGGTTCCGTAGGTCGATTTCATCATGCCGGGATTGAAGCAGGCCTGTCCTACCGTTGCTGCCTGCTGATCGCCTGCGATGCCGCGAACGGCGATTGCGCCACCGAACAGGTCTGCGCTCGTCGTACCGTAGTCGCCCGCGCAGTCGCGCACTTCCGGCAGAACGGATCGCGGCACGTCGAACAGCTTGAGCAGCGTGCGCGAAGCATTGGTGGCGTCGGTTGCATGCACTGCTCCGGCGGTAAGGTGCCAGAGCACGAAACAGTCGACCGTGCCGAAAGCAAGCTCGCCCCGCTCCGCGCGAGCCCTCGCGCCGGGAACGTGATCGAGAATCCATGCGAGCTTGGTTGCGGAGAAATAGGGGTCGAGAAGCAGTCCGGTCTTCGCCGTAACTGCCTTTTCGTATCCACCCTTTTTCAATTCCTCGCAGAGTGAAGCCGTGCGGCGGTCCTGCCAGACGATGGCGCGATGGATCGCCTTGCCCGTCTTGCGGTCCCATACGACGGTCGTCTCGCGCTGGTTGGTAATGCCGATCGCGGCGACGTCTTTGGCGGAAACACCAGCCTTCGTCATCGCCGCGCGGCAGGTATCGATCGTCGTGCGGAGCAGGTCGTCGGGCTCATGCTCGACCCAGCCGGACGCGGGAAAGTGCTGCGCAAATTCCTGCTGACCGACAGCGGCGATGGAAAAATCCGGCCGGAACAGAATGGCGCGCGACGAGGTCGTGCCCTGGTCGATGGCCAGCAGAAACTTGGACAAGGTGCCTCCCCGGCCTTTGGCTGCCGCATCTTCGCGCGGT
>CAZFPR010000151.1:5240-5648 GCA_964521045.1 uncultured Hyphomicrobiales bacterium | reverse complement strand
GGCGGGTTCAGGCCGCGCAGCTGGTTGACCAGCGCAGTCCGGGCCCGGTCATAGAGAGCGCGGCGCGCCTCGCCCGTATTGGGATCGAGGTTCGCGATCGCACGCGCTAGCAGAGGACGGTAGTCGGTCATTGGCCCCGGTTATCTCAACGCAATACCCAAGAAATCGTTGCCTCAAGATTGAAACGGATTTTGGACCAGAATCGTATCCTCGCGCTCGGGGCTGGTCGAAACCAGCGCTACCGGGCAGTCGATCAGTTCTTCGATCCGCCGCACATATTTGACCGCCGCGGCCGGCAGGTCCGCCCAGGACCGCGCACCCCGGGTCGATGACTGCCAGCCCTCGATTTCCTCATAGACCGGCTCAACCTGCGCTTGCGCCCCCTGGCTCGCGGGCAGGTCGTCTATG
>CAZFPR010000151.1:3052-5230 GCA_964521045.1 uncultured Hyphomicrobiales bacterium | reverse complement strand
GGAAGTAATCGAGCACTTTGCCCCGCAGGCGGTAGCCAGTGCAGATCTTCACCTTGTCGAACCCGTCGAGCACGTCGAGCTTGGTCAGCGCGATACCCTGGATGCCGCCGGTGCGGACGGACTGGCGCACCAGCACGGCGTCGAACCAGCCGCAGCGGCGCGGGCGGCCCGTAACGGTGCCGAATTCATGCCCCCGCTCGCCGAGACGCTTGCCGGTCTCGTCGGTGAGTTCCGTCGGGAAAGGCCCCTCGCCCACGCGGGTCGTATAGGCCTTGGTGATGCCGAGCACGTAGCCGACTGCGCCCGGCCCGAGGCCAGAGCCGGTCGCGGCCTGCGCGGCCACGGTGTTCGACGAGGTGACGAAGGGATAGGTGCCGTGATCGACGTCGAGCAACGCGCCCTGCGCGCCCTCGAAGAGAATGCGGTCGCCGCGGCGGCGCGCTTCGTCGAGCAAATGCCAGACGCGATCCATGTAGGGCAGCACGCGGGGAGCCGCGGAAAGCAGTTCTTCGCGCAACACCTCGCGCTTCACTTCGTCGAGCTTCAGGCCGCGGCGGATTGCGTTGTGATGATCGAGCAGGCGATCGAGCTTGGCGTCGAGCTGCGCGGGCTCGGCGAGGTCCATGAGCCGGATCGCGCGGCGGCCGACCTTGTCTTCGTAGGCGGGGCCGATGCCGCGCTTGGTCGTGCCGATTTTCAGCCCGGGGCCGGCGCCCTCGCGCAGGCCGTCAAGCTCGCGGTGAAGCGAAAGAATGAGCGCGGTGTTCTCGGCGATCCGCAAATTACGCGGCGTGATTTCGACGCCCTGCCCGGCGAGACGATCGATTTCGGAAACCAATGCATGCGGGTCGAGCACCACGCCGTTGCCGATGATGCCGAGCTTGTCTTTTCGGACTACGCCGGACGGAAGCAGCGATAACTTGTAGGTCTTGCCGCCGATGACGAGCGTATGACCGGCATTGTGGCCGCCCTGGAAGCGGACGACGACGTCCGCCTGCTCGGAGAGCCAGTCCACGATCTTGCCTTTGCCCTCGTCGCCCCATTGGGAGCCGACGACCACCACATTCGACACCGATTTTGCTCCAGGCCGCTCAAAGGAAACCCCGGCACAGAGATGGCCGGGGTGTGCGCAAGTTCGTAGCCAATCGGGCGGGGGCAAGCAAGAAAAACGGGCCGGATGAGCCTTTAGGGCACCCGCATGTTGCCTGTTTGCAAGGGCTTACGTGCGATCCGGGCCTTGTGCCGCAGCCTGCCCGACCCGATCTGTAGTGAAGACAAGGTACGCCATGAACAATGCACTTCCAGACGGCTTCCGGTTCGGTCCAGCGGCGCTGCGCGTGTCGGACCCAGAGCGCGCGCTCGATTTCTACGTGAACAAGATCGGCCTCGTCATGCGCAAGCGCGAGGAAGGTTTCGCTCTACTCGGTACCGATGCAGAAGACGTATTACGTCTCGACTTCCGCCCCGGGATCTCGCCGCGAAACTATCGCGAAACCGGACTTTATCACGTCGCCATTCTCGTTCCGGATCGTCCCTCGCTCGGCGCCGCGATCACGCGGCTCGCGGAACACGACATCCGGCTCGGCGCCGCCGATCATCTGGTCTCCGAGGCGATCTATGTCTGGGACCCGGACAACAACGGCATCGAAATCTACCGCGACCGCCCGCGCGAGGAATGGACGTGGCAGAGCAATCAAGTGCAGATGGCGAACCGCCCGCTCGATTTCGACGGACTGCTGCGCGAGAAAGAGGTGGCGCGGCTCGCGAAAGCGCCGATGAAGAACGGCACGCGTATCGGCCACATCCATCTCGAGGTGGATGATCTTGCGAAAGCGAGAAAGTTTTACGGCGAGATCGCAGGCTTCGCCGCGACCGCGACCCTTCCCGGCGCGCAGTTTCTCGGCGCGGGCGGCTATCACCATCATCTCGGCACCAACATCTGGGAGAGCCGCAACGGCCCGCCGCCCTCACCCGACACGGCTGGAATTTCGCTGATGACGTTCGAGATGCCTGATGCGGATTCGATACAGACGCTGAAGTCGCGGCTGGAAAACGCGGATGTAAAAACAACAGGAAGCGGCAGCAGCTTCGATTTTATCGATCCGTGGCAAACCCGCGTAGCGGTACGACTGATAAACACGAACTAAACCTCTTGTCGTCCCGGCCAAGGCGCGAAGC
>CAZFPR010000151.1:0-3042 GCA_964521045.1 uncultured Hyphomicrobiales bacterium | reverse complement strand
CGAGCCGGGACCCATAACCACCGAGTCAATTTTTGGCACAGGGGTTATGGGTCCCCGCTGGAGCCTGTCATCGGACGCGCGCAAGCGCGGTCCGTTGGCGGGGACGACAAATTGATTTACGAGCCGCCATTCTTGACTCGCGCTCCCACGCTCGCTCTACGTTAGAGAAATCCGGGAGGCTTCTCATGTTCGAAAAACTGTTCTCGCTCGACGGCCGCATCGCCGTCATCACCGGCGGCTCGCGCGGCATCGGCAAGATGATCGCAAGCGGCTTTCTCGCCTATGGCGCCGCGAAAGTTTACATCACCGCGCGCAAAGCCGGCCCGCTCGACGAAACCGCAAAGGAGCTTTCCGCGAAGTACAAAGGCGAATGCATCGCGCTGCCGATCGATATGTCCACGGTCGAAGGCTGCAACATGCTCGCAGCCGAACTGATGAAGCGCGAGCCGAAGATCGACATTCTCGTGAACAACGCCGGCGCGGCCTGGGGCGCGAATTTCGATGAATTTCCCGAGGCCGGCTGGGACAAGGTGATGGACCTCAACGTCAAGTCGCTTTTCTTTTTAACGAAGGCCCTGGCGAAGCCCTTGCGCGCCGCCGCCACGAAAGAGCGCCCGGGCAAGGTGATCAACATCGCCTCGATCGACGGCCTCTCCGTCAATCCGCTCGAGACCTATTCCTATCAGGCGAGCAAGGCCGCGGTGATCCATCTCACGCGCCGCATGGCCGCGAAGCTGATCCGCGACAACATCTGCGTCACCGCGATCTGCCCCGGCGCCTTCGCATCCGAGATGAACAAGGCCGCGAAGGATCACGGCGCGGAAGTCGCAAAGCGCATCCCCTCGCGCCGTATCGGCACCGACGAGGACATGGCGGGGATCGCGATCTATCTCGCATCGCGTGCGGGCGACTATGTGGTGGGAAACTCCATCGCGGTCGATGGCGGTATCGTCTACGCGAACACCAGCCTGCCGGTGGCGGGGGAGTAAGCACTCGAATTATCTTTTGTCGTCCCCGCGAAAGCGGGGACCCATAACCACCGGCTTTCAAGAATCGTGAGGCGGGTGATTATGGGTCCCGGCTCGCGCTCGGCTTTGCCTCGCTTGGCCGGGACGACTGAAGTGCATAGGCACCCTCCACTACAATGCGTTGACCCGTGCAAAGTCGTTTCGTAAGAGCCGCCTTCCAGATCGAAGGCGGCTCTTTTTATGCAATCCCTCTTCCGCGATTTTTTCGGCCGCCCTTATCTGCTGCTTTCGCTGACCTCGCTGTTCTGGGCGGGCAACATCGTGCTCGGCCGCTACGCGGCGGGCCACGTTCCGCCGGTCGCGCTCTCCTTCATCCGCTGGAGCGGCGCGTTCCTGATCCTGATCGCGTTTGCCTGGCCGTTTCTGAAACGCGACTGGCCCACGATCCGCAGCCACCTGCCGATCATGCTGATCCTCACGCTCGCGGGGATCACGATCTACAATTCGCTCGCCTATTGGGGCCTCGAACACACGCAGGCGATCAATGCGCTGCTGATTACGTCGGCGCATCCGCTCCTGGTCGCGGGCTGGAGTTTCATTCTCTACCGCGAGCGGCTGACGGTCTGGCAGGTGATCGGAATTGCGCTATCGCTCGGCGGCGTGCTGATTGTGCTCACGCGCGGCGACGTCTCTGCGCTCATGGCCGTCCGCTTCAATATCGGCGACCTCATCTTCTTCTCGGCGCAGATTATCTATTCGTTCTATGCGACGCTGATCAAAAGCCGGCCGAGCATCCACCCGATTTCGTTTCTGGCCTTCACCATCGGCGCCGGCGCGCTGATGCTGTCGCCGGTCTATGCCGCGGAGATTGCGGCGGGGCGGACTTTCGTACTCGACCTGAAGGCGATCCTGATCCTCGCCTACATCACGGTCTTTCCGTCGTTGCTCGCGTACCTGTTCTTCAATCGCGGAATTGAACTGATCGGGCCGAACCGGGCAGCGCCCTTCTATCACCTGATCCCGATCTTCGGCTCGGCGCTCGCCATCGTCTTTCTGGGCGAGCGCTTCGAGCTGTTCCACGCGGCAGGCTATGTCTGCGTGCTTGCCGGAATCTTCATCGGGACGCGGGGCATCGCCCGGACCTAAATCCTCATGGTGAGGAGCATCGCGTAGCGATGCGTCTCGAACCATGAGGATATTTCACATCCTTCGAGACGCCGCGCTACGCGCGGCTCCTCAGGATGAGGCAGACACTCAAAACCGCAACGTCTTCACGCGCTGCACCAGCGGCAGCTTCGTGATCTTCGCAAGCACGTCGTCCGGCGCCACGCTGTCGATATGGACGAGCGCGATCGCGTCGCCGCCCGGAGCGGTGCGGCCGAAATGCATGGTCGCGATATTGATCCCGGCATCGCCGAGCGTGGACGCGAAGCGCCCGATGAAGCCCGGCTTGTCCTGGTTGGTGACGTAGATCATCTGCTCGCCGAACTCGGCATCCATGCGGATGCCCTTGATGTTCACGATGCGCGGGCGGCCGTCGGCATAGACCGTGCCGGAAATATCCCGCGTCTGCGTTTCGGTCGTGACCGAAACCGTGATCAGGCTGTCATAGTCGCCGACCTGTTCGCGGGTCGTTTCCTCAACGACGATGCCGCGCTCCTTCGCGATTACCGGCGCCGACACGACGTTGATGTCGCGCAGGTTCGGGCGCAGGAGGCCCGCGATCGCAGCCGAGGTCATGGCCTTGATCTTCATGCCGGCGACCGAGCCCGCGTAGGTGATCTGCACTTTCTTGATGCCGGTTTCGGTGAGCTGGCCCGCGAACGAACCGAGCTTTTCCGCAAGCTCGATGTAAGGGCGCAGCTTCGGCGCTTCTTCCGCGGTGATCGAGGGGAAGTTGACGGCGTTCGAGATCGCGCCGCGCACGAGATAATCGGACATCTGCTCGGCGACCTGCAATGCGACGTTCTCCTGCGCTTCCGAGGTGGACGCGCCTAGATGCGGCGTGCAGACCACGTTCGGATGACCGAACAGCGGATTTTCGGTCGCAGGCTCGGTGACGAATACGTCGAAA
>CAZFPR010000150.1:0-5711 GCA_964521045.1 uncultured Hyphomicrobiales bacterium | reverse complement strand
AGCTCGTTTCCATCGAGCGGCGCGACCTGAAGTTCAAGACCTACAATCCGCGTTTTCCTGAGCGCGTTCGCGACTCCGGTGGCGACTGTTTTGCCGCGATCCGCCAGAAGGACCTGATCGTCCATCATCCCTACGAGTCGTTCGACGTGGTGGTGCAGTTTTTGATGCAGGCCGCGCGCGATCCGAACGTGATCGCGATCAAGCAGACGCTCTACCGCACTTCGTCGGACAGCCCGATCGTGAAGGCTCTTGCGGAAGCGGCGGAAGCCGGAAAGTCCGTGACGGCGCTCGTCGAATTGAAGGCCCGCTTCGACGAAGAAGCGAACATCCGCTGGGCGCGCGACCTCGAGCGGGCGGGCGTGCAGGTCGTGTTCGGCTTCATCGAACTGAAGACACACGCCAAGATGTCGATGGTCGTGCGGCGCGAAGGCAAGTCGGTTGCTACCTACTGCCATCTCGGCACCGGCAACTATCACCCGGTGACAGCGCGCGTTTATACCGACCTTTCTTTCTTCACCTCCGATGAAGCGATCGCGCGCGACGTCTCGCGCATCTTCAACTTCATCACGGGCTATGCCGAGCCGCAGGGCCTCGAAGTGATGGCGGTGTCTCCCGTCAGCCTGAAGCAGCGCATCCTCGATCACATTCAACAAGAGATGGCGCATGCCCGCGCGGGCAAGCCCGCCGCGATCTGGGCCAAGATGAATTCGCTGGTCGATCCGGTCGTGATCGATGCGCTTTACGACGCGAGCCGGGCGGGCGTGGAAATCGATCTCGTCGTGCGCGGCATCTGCTGCCTGCGTCCGGGCGTCGCGGGCCTCTCCGAAAACATCCGCGTGAAATCCATCGTCGGCCGCTTCCTCGAGCACAGCCGTATTTTCTGTTTCGGGATGGGCCACGGTCTGCCGCACCGGAAGGCCGCCGTTTACATTGCGTCCGCCGACCTGATGCCGCGCAACCTCGACCGCCGCGTCGAGACGCTGGTTCCGATTCTCAACCCGACCGTGCACCAGCAAGTGCTCGACCAGATCATGGTCGCAAACCTCAAGGACAACGAGCAAAGCTGGCGGGTCTTGCCCGACGGAAGTTCGGAACGCATAAAGCTTGGCGAGGGCGAAGAATCGTTCAACGCCCATCAGTATTTCATGACCAATCCGAGCCTCTCGGGACGTGGCAAATCTCTCAAAGACTCTTCTCCGCGCAGTCTCGTCCGCAAGACGGAGCGGACAAAGCAATCCGGCTGAGGCGCCGGGGCGATTGCCCGCGAGCAAGCCCGTTGCCGTTTTCGATATCGGCTCGAACTCCGTCCGGCTCGTCGTCTACGAGCGGCTGAGCCGGAACCTCACGCCGCTATTCAACGAGAAAGCGCTGTGCGGTCTCGGCAGGGAGGTCGCGACCAAAGGCAGGCTCGCGCCCGACGCGGTGGAGAAGGCGCTTTCCGCGCTGGCGCGGTTCCGCGCGCTCTGCGACGTCATCAAGGTCGGCGATGCGATTGCGATTGCCACAGCCGCCGTGCGCGATGCGAGCGACGGCGGCGCCTTCATCGAGCGCGCGAAGAAAATCTGCCGCTGCGAGATCGAGGTGCTTTCGGGCGACCGCGAAGCGAAGCTCGCCGCACTCGGCGTCATCTCGGGGTCCATCAATATCGACGGCGTGATCGGCGATCTCGGCGGCGGCTCGCTCGAACTGATCGATGTCAAAGGCGAGGAGATCGGGCAGGGCATCACCATGCCGCTCGGCTCGCTGTCGCTGGCCGACGCAGCGGCGCGGTCGATCAAGACCGCGGAAAAGATCGTGCGCGAAAAGCTCGAGGACGAGCCGCTTCTGAGGAACCTCAAGGGCCGCACCTTCTTCGCGGTCGGCGGCACCTGGCGCGCGATTGCCCGGCTGCACATGATGCAGAAAGGCTATCCGCTTCATGTGATGCACGGCTATTCGATCCCGGCGAAGGAGGCGATGGAGTTTTCTAGTCTCCTGCACCGCGTCGATCCGGAAACGCTGTCGCGCATCGAGGTGGTTTCGGAAGCGCGGCGGCCCTTGCTCGCTTACGGCTCGCTGGTGCTCGAACAGATTGTGAAGGCGGGCAAGCCCTCGGACATCATCGTTTCGGCGCTCGGCGTACGCGAGGGCCTGCTTTACGATCGTCTTTCCGAAGAAGACCGCGCGCTCGATCCGCTGGTCGAAGCATCGCGGGAATACAATTATCTGCGTTCGCGCTCGCCCGAACACGGCGAGGAGCTGATCGGCTGGACCGACAAGTTCATGGAAAGCACCGGCATCGACGAGACGCCGGAGGAAATGCGGCTGCGCCACGCGGGCTGCCTGCTCGCCGACATCGGTTGGCGCGCGCATCCGGACTATCGTGGCGAGCAGAGCCTCAACATCATTTCGAACGCCGCGTTCTCCGGCATCGATCATCCGGGCCGCGCCTATCTCGCGCTTGCGGTATTCTATCGTTACGCCGGCCTGAACGACGACGATCTTTCTCCGCGCATCCGCGAAATCGCGAGCACGCGGCTTCTCGACCGGGCGCGTATTCTCGGCGCGGTGATGCGGGTCGCCTATGTCGCGAGCGCTTCCATGTCGGGCGTGCTGCCGCGCTGTCCGATGGTGGTCGACCGGGGCGTGCTGAAGCTGACGCTCTCCGGCGAGCTTGCGGCACTCGCGGGCGGCAGGCTCAACAATCGCGTGCGCCAGCTCAGCAAGCTGATCGGGCGGGAGTACAAGATCGAGATTGCGTAAAATTCCCTCCCCCTTGTGGGGAGGGTCGCCGAGCGAGGCGGGGTGGGGGTAATCCCTGCGTGTGCTTAGCGCGTTGTCACCCCACCCGGCTCGGACTTCGTCCTCGCCACCCTCCCCGTCGAGGGGAGGGTTAATTCAAATCTCCTTCGCCACCACGCGGCCGCCTTCGATGGCGAGCGAGATGCCGCCGTGCTTGAGCTTCAACGCGCGGTCGCCGAACAACTCGCGCCGCCAGCCTTTCAGCGCTTCGATATCGGCATTGTCGTCGAGCGCGATCGCTTCGAGATCGTCCGCGCTCGCGATCACGCGCGCGGCTACGCCGTTCTGTTCGGCGGTCATGCGCAGGAGCACGCGCAGGAGTTCGACGGTCGCGGAGGCGCCGTTCGAAAGCGGCTTGTAGCGCTCGAACTTCGGCACCGTCGCCGGATCGCGCGCGAGCCCAGCTTCGACAGCGGCAAGGATGCCTTCGCCGGAGCGCGAGCGCTCAAACCCTTTCGGGATCGAACGAAGCTGACCGAGCTGTTCCGACGTCTTCGGCTGCTGGATCGCGATCTCGCCGATGACGTCGTCCTTGATGATGCGGCCGCGCGGCACGTCGCGCGACTGCGCCTCGCGCTCGCGCCATGCCGCGACTTCCATGAGCACCGCGATTTCCTTCGGCTTCTTCACGCGCGCCTTGAGGCGCATCCACGCATTCTCAGGATGCTGCTCATAGGTCGAAGGCGAGGTGAGGATCTGCATCTCGCTGTCTAACCAGCTCGTGCGGTTCTTCTTCTCGAGGTCGGCTTTCAGGCTCTGATAGATGTCGCGAAGATGGGTGACGTCGGCGACCGCGTAAGCGAGTTGCTGCTGCGTGAGCGGACGGCGCGCCCAGTCGGTGAAGCGGGAGGACTTGTCGATCTGCCCGCCTGTGGTGCGTTGCACGAGCTGGTCGTAGGAAATGGAGTCGCCGTAGCCGAGCACCATGGCCGCGACCTGCGTGTCGAACACCGGATGCGGGATGATCTTGGCGCGGTGCCAGACGATTTCGATGTCCTGTCTGGCGGCGTGGAAGACCTTGACGACCTTCTCGTCGTTCATGAGCTGAAAGAAGGCAGAGAGATCGAGACCGTCCGCGAGCGCATCGACCACGACCGCTTCGTCTGTGGAGGCGAGCTGCACGACGCAGAGCTTCGGCCAGAACGTCGTCTCCCGTAGAAATTCGGTGTCGACCGTCACGAAAGGATGTTTCGAAAGCCGTTCGCATGCCGCGTTCAGCGCGGCGGTAGTGGAAATCAAATCCATACTTGCTGATAGCCGCGCGCGGCGGCGCCGTAAACCCGCCTATTGGTCATACGCCGCGGATTTTCGGCATCAGGATGAATTCCCACGGGCTCGGCATCGGGCCGACCGGCACGTCGATCAGCGTCGGGCCGTCGCGCCGCTTGAATGCACGCCTGAGGGCTGCGCGCAGCTCCTCTGCGTTGCGCGCACGCTCGGCCGCCGCGCCGAAGCTTTCCGCGAATTTTACGAAGTCCGGGTTTGCGAGATCGCTCGCGATCAGCCGGTTGCCGAACTGCTCCTCCTGAATGCGCCGCACATTGCCGAAGGTGCCGTCGGAGAACACGATGGCGACGAGCGGTATCCGGTGCCGGATCGCGGTCGCAAGCTCGTTCGCGGTGTAGAGGAAGCCGCCGTCGCCGTTGATGGAGACCACCGGCACGTCGCGCCGCGCATCCTGCGCGCCGAGCGCGGTCGCGAAGCCCCAGCCGAGGTTGTCCTGATAGCCGGGCGAGAGGAACGTGCGCGGCTTGTAAACCGGGAAGGCGAGGCGGGCGGCGAAACCCATCTGCGTCACTTCATCGACGAAGATGCCGTCTTCGGGAAGTTCGTCGCGGATCGCATCGAGGAACGCTTTCTGCGGCGCGATCTTCGCGAAGCGGCTGTTCATCTTCGCGTGGCGCTCGCGCATTTCTTCGCTGCGCGGCTCGCGCTTCGTGAGGAAGGATGGCAGGACCTCGACCAATCGTTGCAGGATCGGCTGCGCGTCGCCGGTCAGCGACACGGCAGGCTTGTGAATGCGCGCGGGTTCGTCCTTGTCCGCATCGACACGGATGATCTGGATATTCTCGTCCATGCCCCAGTGCATCATCGGGTAGAGCATATGCGTGCCCAGCCCTAGTGCGACGTCGGCTTCGCCCCAGAGTTCGCGGCCGAGCGGTAACGTCACGCTGAACGGCGATTTACTGGAGAGCACGCCGCGTCCGCGACGATAGCCGAGGACCGGCGCCTGCAACATTTCGGCGAGCTGCGTGATTTCTTTCGATGCACCCTGTGCGCCGCCGCCGCAAATGATGAGCGGGCGCTTTGAGTTCGCGAGGCACTTTGCGGCATCCCTGATGGCATCTTCGTCGAGCGCGGGCTGGCGCGCGGGAAGGGGTGCCGCGATTGTCTCGTCAGCAGCCTTTCTTCCCCACATGTCGATCGCGCATTCGATCGCGGCGGGCCCGGGCCGATCCGAGTACAGCGATTGAATGGCCTGCGCGACGAGACCGGACGCTTCCTCCGGCTTTTTCACGCGCGCGGAGAAATCCACGAGCCGTGAAATGATGCCGGCCTGATCCTTGATCTCGTGAAGATGCGAAAGACCCTTGCCGATGTCGCCGTCGGGGATCTGTCCGATGAGGGCCAGCACCGGCGCGTTCATCGAATAGGCGGTCAGAAGTGCTGCGGAGGTGTTCAAGAGACCGGGGCCGGGCACGACCGCGTAAGGCTGCGGCTTGTTGGTGGCGAGTGCCGCGCCGAGCGCCATATAGGCCGCGCCCTGCTCGTGGCGCGTATGCACGGTGCGGATCGCATCACCCGCACGGAAAACCGAGTCGAAGAAGTGGTCGTTATGGACGCCGGGCAGCGCATAGAGCGTGTCGATGCCATGGGCGATGAGGGAAGCGACGGTCAGATCGGCGGCGGTCTTGGACATTCTTCTTTGC
>CAZFPR010000149.1:4576-5740 GCA_964521045.1 uncultured Hyphomicrobiales bacterium | reverse complement strand
AAGCGCCGATGCCCGCGCGCTTCAGCGCCATGGTCATGCAGCGGAACGCGCCGTCGCCGTCTTCGGACGGTGCCGTGATGTGATAGGCGTCGCCGGAAAGACCGTAGCCGACCAGTTCGGCGTAGATTTTCGCGCCGCGCGCTTTCGCGTGCTCGTATTCTTCGAGCACTACGACACCGGCGCCCTCGCCCATCACAAAGCCGTCGCGGTCCTTGTCGTAGGGACGGGACGCCTCGGTCGGGCGATCGTTGTAGGCCGCGCACAGCGCATGCATCGCGGAGAAGCCTGCGAGCGCCATGCGGCCGACCGGAGATTCAGTGCCGCCCGCGACCATGACGTCGGCATCGCCGAGCGAGATCAGCCGCGCTGCATCGCCGATCGCGTGTGCGCCGGTCGAGCAGGCGGTGACCACCGAATGGTTCGGGCCCTTGAGGCCGTGTTGAATGGAGACGTAGCCGGAGGCGAGATTGATGAGACGTCCTGGAATGAAGAACGGCGAAACGCGGCGCGGGCCTTTTTCTTTCAGCGTGATCGCGGTCTCCGCGATACCCTCGATGCCGCCGATGCCGGAGCCGATCAGGACGCCGGTGCGCTCTTGATCTTCCGCCTTGGTGGGCTTCCAGCCCGCATCGTCCAGCGCCTGGGTCGCGGCCGCGACGCCGTAAAGAATGAAGTCGTCGACCTTCCGGCTTTCCTTCGCTTCCATCCACTGGTCGCGGTTGAAGGTGCCGTCGGAGCCGTCGCCGAGCGGGATCACATGCGCGATCTGGCAGCGCAGGTCGGAGACGTCGAAGGTGTCGATCTTCTTCGCGCCGCTTTTGCCTTCGAGCAAACGCTTCCACGAGACTTCGACGCCGCAACCGAGCGGCGATACCATCCCCAGCCCGGTGACGACGACGCGACGCATCTTTTCTTGAATCCCGTTTGCTGCGCGGGCCGCGCCAAGGCTCACACCATGGCTGCCCGCGCCGATAAAGTCCGGCTTAGGACTTCGAGTTCTTTTCGAGGAACTTCACGGCGTCGCCGACGGTCAGGATCGTTTCCGCGGCATCGTCCGGAATCTCGCAGCCGAATTCTTCTTCGAAGGCCATGACCAGCTCGACCGTGTCGAGGCTGTCCGCGCCCAGATCGTCGATGAAGCTCGCCTTTTCGTTCACTTTCTCG
>CAZFPR010000149.1:220-4566 GCA_964521045.1 uncultured Hyphomicrobiales bacterium | reverse complement strand
ACAACGATCTTTTTAACCCGTTCGGCAATGTCGGCCATTGATACACCCTTGGTCGCCCGCAAGCTTTGTTCGAATTGTTGCCGCGAGAATTGTCCCCCCGCAGCGGGTCCGGCCTTCTTTGTCCGATTGCAGAGCGCCGCGCCAGCGAAAAATGCGGGGGTTCCCCGGCACCTTTGCGTAGCGGCCTGCAAACGAAACGAGGCCGGAAGCGGTCGTAACATAACCTTTTGCCGTGTCAAAGCGGGCTTTCCCGGTGCAAAGCCCTGAAAGCGCTCGCTTTTCCAGCACGAAAACCCCTGCCTGGGGCTTTAGAACATCGCCATACCGCCGTTGACGTGAATCGTCGTGCCGGTGACGTATGCCGCCTCGTCGGAGGCGAGATAGACGGCCGCTGCCGCGATTTCCTCGGACGTGCCGAGGCGCTTCGCCGGGATAGAATCGAGGATCGCCTTGCGCTGCGCTTCGTTCAGCGCGTCGGTCATGGGCGTTGCGATCATACCGGGCGCGATGCAGTTCGCGGTCACGTTGCGGCTCGCGAGTTCGGCTGAGAGCGACTTGGTCATGCCGACCATGCCGGCCTTCGCTGCCGCATAGTTGCCCTGCCCCGCGTTGCCGGTGAAGCCCACCACCGAAGTGATCCCGATGACGCGGCCGAAACGCTTTCTCATCATGTCCTTCGCCGCGGCGCGGGCGAGGCGGAAGGCTGCCGTGAGGTTCACCGCGATCACCTGATCCCAGTCCTCGTCCTTCAGGCGGATGAAGATGTTGTCCTTGGTGATGCCCGCGTTGTTCACGAGAATATCGACGCGCTCCATCTTCTCGTTCGCAGAAGGGATCAGCGCCTCGACCGCAGCCGGGTCCGACAGATTGCACGGCAGCACATGCACGCGGTCTTTCATTTCAGCCGCGATGGCGTCCAACGCATCCTTGCGCGTGCCGGAGATCGCGACGATCGCGCCCTGCGCATGCAGCGCCTTTGCGATCGCAGTGCCAATGCCGCTGGAGGCGCCGGTAACGAGCGCGGTTTTTCCCGAAAGATCGAACATCTCTTTATCCTTATGCTTTTGCCGCTTTATAGGCCGCGACATCGTCCGGCGTGCCGACCGGCTGGCCGGAAACTTCCTTGGCGATGCGCTTCAGGAGGCCCGTGAGCACCTTGCCCGAACCGGCCTCGACGATTTTCGTGACACCGTTCGCCGCGAGATACTGCACGCATTCGCGCCAGCGAACCGTGCCTGTCACTTGGCGAACGAGAAGATCGATAATCTCTTTCGGATCGCTGACGGCGCTCGCGGTCACGTTCGCGACCACCGGCACCTTGGGCTTCATCACCTGAACCTTCGAGAGCGCCTCGCGCATTGCGTCCGCCGCCGGCTGCATCAGCGCGCAATGGAAGGGCGCGGATACCGGCAGCATCATCGCGCGGATGCTTTTACCTTTCGCGATTTCGGCTGCGCGCTCAACCGCGGCTTTAGAGCCCGAGACGACGACCTGCCCGCCGCCGTTATCGTTCGCAACGTCGCAGACTTCGCCTCCAGCGGCTTCCGCCGCCAGCGCACGCGCTGCATCGAGTTCGACGCCGAGCAAAGCCGCCATCGCGCCGGTGCCGACCGGCACCGCCTTCTGCATCGACTGGCCACGAAGCTTCAGCAATTTTGCGGTGTCGCTGATCGAAAATGCGCCTGCCGCCGCGAGCGCCGAATATTCGCCGAGCGAATGACCTGCCACGAACTTCACGTCGCGCGCGAGATCGAGCCCGGCTTCGGCTTCCAAGACCTTCACCACCGCGACCGAGACTGCCATCAGCGCGGGCTGCGCGTTCTCGGTGAGCGTGAGCGTCTCCTGCGGGCCTTCCCACATGACGGACGAGAGCTTCTGGGAAAGGGCCGTGTCCACCTCGTCGAACACGGCCTTGGCCGCGGGAAAGCTCTCGGCCAGCGCCTTGCCCATGCCGACCGCCTGGCTGCCCTGACCCGGAAAGGTGAATGCGAGTGCCATGAAACCCTCGAAAATGCTTATTTTCCGGGCCCTTGGACACGCCCCACGAACCCAAGTCAAGCCAGCCGGAAACCCTTGCCTCTGGCCCGGAATCCCCTATAAACCGCGCCTTCTGCCGGTTTTAGGCCGGGAACTGAATGAAGGGTGGCGGAAGCCATAGGGCCAGTCGGTTCGTCCTTCAGTGTTCCCGCCTCTGAGATGTTTCGAGCCTTCACGAAGGCTCGGAGGGCTCGGCGCCAGACCGGCGTAGCAAAAGGAAGGCTTATCCATGCCGCTTTACGAGCATGTCTTTCTCGCGCGTCAGGACGTGACCGCGCAGCAAGTCGAAGAAATGATCGCCCAGTACAAGGGCGTGATCGAGGCCGGTAAGGGCTCGGTCCCCAAGCAGGAATACTGGGGCGTGAAGTCCCTGACCTACCGCATCCGCAAGAACCGCAAGGCGCACATGGCGCTCCTGAACATCGACGCGCCGGCCGCTGCCGTGCACGAGATGGAGCGGCAGATGCGGATTTCCGAAGACGTCATCCGTTTCATGACCGTGAAGGTCGAAGCGCTCGAAGAAGGTCCGTCTGTGATGATGCAGAAGCGCGACCGCGACGAGCGCCGCGACGGCGAACGCCGCTCGCGCCGCGACCGTGACGGCGAAGAAGGCGGCGACGACGTTGCTGCCACCGAAGACTCGAACGAGGAGGCAAACTGATGGCTATGGGTGCACAGGGCGGTCAGCGCCGTCCGTTCTTCCGCCGCCGCAAGACCTGCCCGTTCTCGGGCGATAATGCGCCGAAGATCGACTACAAGGACACGAAGCTCCTGCAACGCTACATTTCCGAGCGCGGCAAGATCGTGCCGGCCCGCATCAGCGCGGTCTCCACGCTGAAGCAGCGCGAACTCGCAGCCGCGATCAAGCGCGCGCGCTTCCTCGGCCTGCTGCCTTACGTTCTGAAGTAAGCGACACAAAACGCAGCCGTGCGGGGTAACGCCCGCGCGGCCATGGTTGAGGCGAAGAATGGTTCTTCGCTTCTAACCGCCGGAAAGGGCGGGACAGCTGACGATGGCAAACGTTTTCCTCATCGGCTTGGGCGCAGGCGCGGCTTCCGCGCTCCTGTTTGCGTCGATCGTCTCGGGCTCGCCGCTCGCGATCCTGCTGTTCTATCTCTCCGCGCTTCCCGTCATGCTTGCCGCGATCGCGTGGTCGCACATGGCGGGCATGTTCGCGCTGACCTTCGGCGCGCTCTCGCTCGCCGCCTTCCTCAATTCCTGGATCGCCCTCGTCTATCTCGCAGCGATTGCGACACCGGCCTACGTGCTCGCCTATATGGCGATGCTCGGCCGCGAAGTTGCGCCCGCGAGCGGCACCGCACCCGCCGAAATGGAGTGGTATCCGCCGGGCCGTATCGTGCTCTGGGCAGCCTGGATCGCGTTCGCGCTGGTCGTTTTCGTGGTGCTGCAATTCGGCACGAGCTTCGAGATCTACAAGAAAGAAATCCGCACCACGTTCGAGCGCGTGCTGAAGCTTCAGGCGCGCATCGCCGCCGACCAGCCGCTCAAGATACCCGGCGTGCAGAATCCCGAGCAGTTCCTGAACACGCTGGTTGCCGTGATGCCGGCGGCGGCGGCTTTGCTCTCGATGTTAACCAGCCTCGTCAATCTGTGGCTCGCGGGCCGCGTCGCGCTCGTCTCCGGCCGCCTGCGCCGGCCGTGGCCCGACCTGAACGAAATTTCGCTGCCGCCTTCAGCCGCAATCCTGCTCGCGGCGGCACTCGCAGTTTCCTTCATGACCGGCATGCCCGGCTTCATCGCGGCGGTCGGCGTCGCGGTGCTGGCGCTTGCCTACGCCATCGCCGGCTTCTCCACGCTGCATGCGATCACGCGCGCTATGTCGGCGCGGACATGGCTGCTCGCTGGCGCGTGGTTCAGCGTGCTCGTGCTCGGCTGGCCGCTTCTGTTCGTGGCGCTCCTCGGCATCGCCGACAGCGTCTTCAACCTGCGCGGCAGACGGGCCGCGAACCAACCGCCATCACCCCCTATGCAACGAAATTGAGATCAGAGGAGTAACGAAAATGGAAGTCATTCTACTCGAGCGCGTCGCCAAGCTCGGCCAGATCGGCGACACCGTAAAGGTGAAAGACGGCTTCGCCCGCAATTTCCTGCTGCCGAACGGCAAGGCGCTGCGCGCGACCGAAGCGAACAAGAAGAAGTTCGAGGGCATGAAGGCGCAAATTCAGGCGCAGAACCTCGAGCGCAAGAACGAAGCCGAAGCGGTTGCGAAGAAGGTCGACGGCAAGTCGGTCATTCTCGTCCGTCAGGCCGGCGAAACCGGCCAGCTTTACGGCTCGGTCTCGACCCGC
>CAZFPR010000149.1:0-210 GCA_964521045.1 uncultured Hyphomicrobiales bacterium | reverse complement strand
GGACGGCACCACCGTCGAGCGCCGCCAGATCGTGCTCAACGCACCGATCAAGACCATCGGCCTCCATGTGCTGCCGGTCGCGCTGCATCCGGAAGTCGAAGTGAAGATCACCGTCAACGTCGCCCGCACGCCGGACGAAGCCGAGCGCCAGGCGCGCGGCGAAGATCTCTCCGTCGCCCGCACGGATCAGGAAGAAGCCCGCGCCGAAGC
>CAZFPR010000148.1:0-5765 GCA_964521045.1 uncultured Hyphomicrobiales bacterium | reverse complement strand
GGATGTTCTCAATCTTCGCGGCGGCCCCGGCATTCAATTCTCCGTCAAGGGCGCGATCCCCTTCGGTACGCGCATCGACGTGCAGGAAAAGGATCAGCTTACGGGCTGGCTGCGTGTCATCACGCCCTTCGGCGCGACGGGCTATGTGCACGGGGGATTCGTCCGCCTCGATTAAGTTTCCAGACAACAGGTGAAATCATGAAGCGCAATTTCTCGCACGGCCTTTGGGCCGCTTTTTTCGTTTTCGTTTCGGCCCCGGCATTCGCGCAGACGGAAGTCGCGATCGAGGGTTTCTACGGCATCGTGCAGCCTTATCTGCTTGCCGTCGTTTCGGTGCTTGCGACTGCGATCGTCGGCTGGCTCGCCGAGCTGCTCCGCCGCAAGTTCAATCTCGATATCGATGCGGCGCACCGCGAAGCCTTGCAGACGGCACTCACGAACGGCGCTGGCTTGCTGATCGGCAAGGCAGGTAATGCGGCCGCCGGCAGGAAACTCGATCTAAAGAGTGCGGCGCTGGCCGAAGCCGTAAACTATGTGTTGCAGGCCACCCCCGACGCGATCCGTCATTTCGGCATCACGCCGGAGGCGGTTGCCGAAAAATTGCAAGCGAAGCTGCCGCAGGTTTCCAGCGGCAATGCTTGAGATGCTGATGAGCTTTGCCGTCTCGTTTCTGACGAAGCTCGTGCTCGGCTGGATCGCGGAGAACAGGAAGCTTGCTGCCGAGCAGGAGACCGGCCGTCTTCGCTCTGAGCTCGATCACGCGCTCGAAGCGCTGAAGAAACAGCAGGCGATGGCCGAGATCGCGGCAAGGCTCACGACGCGCGCCGATGTGCTCGCGCGGCTTGAGGAGGGCAGTATATGAACCCGCTCTGTCTCGGACTTGAAGTGATCCTGCTCGGGGCACGGCTCTGCATGGGCGAGCCGGCATTGCGTGCACCGGACGCCGTTTGCGCGATCGTCGCGGAGCGGAGTGCTGCCTGGCAGCGGGAGCTTCGCCAAGAGCGGCTTGCCGCTGCCGGTTCGCCGCGAACCGATGAGGCGCTGGCCGAATGGCTGTCGCTCCGGGATCAGGCGAGGACGTGTCTGGGTAGGGACTGACGTTTCCTACTTCGGTGGCAAAGGCATCAAATAACGACCAAAATCATGAATAGAACTAGAGCGGTGAGGTAATATGGGAGGGTGGAACCTGTCATATTTTAACGGTACCAAGGCTTCGAGGGGACGGGGCGAAACCTTTATGCAAGATTGTTCGTTGAAGGTCGTAGGATGTGCCGGAGGCGCCTTCCTTGCTCTGGCCTCGGGAGCAGAGAATTTACAGAAGTTTCTTGGGTTACCGGGCGGTTTCTGGATTGTGATGGGCACGTTGATTGTGGGCTGGTGGGCAACGCTTATGTATTGCTCTGAGGAGAGCGACGAATGAAGCCAAAACGGAAAGCACGTAAGAGCGTTGCTAGTCGCGAAGGTACCGATGGCACGATCTCAGTTTGCGTCTTCTGCTTGGTGTCAGGCCTTTTTGTCAGCGCTGGCCTTCTAGCATTCGGCGGTATCGTGGGCGGCCTTTCGTATTTTGGATTCGCCGCGCCTTCTACTTTTTGGCGAGCCGCCTCCGCTTACATGATGGCTGCTGCGCTTCTATATTTTTTAGTGTCAGCAACAATCATGCAGATCAGCAAAAGCTACCGCACTTAAACGCTGACCGGTGTTCCGGCGCGTCAGCATACAGTCAGATGATTAGCGTATTGGCGCCCGAAGGGCGGACATTTTCGGATACTAACTTATAAGTCTATAAGAGTTCTCGCACTGAGGACTCCCCCAATGCACATCCGCGAGGCGGTCGAGAGCCGCTATTCCTGCCGGGCCTTTCTTCCTAAGCCCATTCCCGAAAATATCGTCCGCGAAATTCTGCAATCGGCGGCGCGTGCGCCGTCTGGCGGAAATCTCCAGCCGTGGATCGTGCATGCCATCGCGGGCAAGCGTCTTGAAGAACTCAAGAGCCTGATCCGCCCCCGCCTCAACGAACTGCCGCTCGCCGAAGGCGGCGAGTATCAGGTCTATCCGGCTCCCTTGAAGGAGCCCTACAAGGCGCGCCGCTTCAAGGTCGGCGAACTGCTCTACGAGAGCATCAACATTCCGCGCGAAGACCGGCCGAGCCGCTACAAGCAGTTCGCCCGCAACTTCGAGTTCTTCGGCGCGCCGGTCGGCATTTTCTTCTCGCTCGACCGCACCATGGGTCCGCCGCAATGGCAGGACCTCGGGATGCACATCCAGAATGTGCTTCTCCTTGCGCGAGGTTACGGCCTCCACACCTGCGCGCAGGAAGCCTGGACCTACTGGCACAAGACCGTGTCCCGCTTCCTCGAACTTCCCCCCGAAATCATGCTCTTCTGCGGCGTGGCGCTCGGCTATGCCGACGAAGCGGCGCCCATTAACCAATGGCGCTCGCCTCGCGCGGATGTGACCGAGTTCGCGACCTTTCAGGGCTTCGACTGAGCGCCCGCCTTAATCGGCGGTTCATCTACGCTCTGGCCTTATCGTGTGGCACAATCCCGCCGCGCGAAGAGGGCCTTTGAGTCGCCATGCGTCTGCTTGTCGTTGAAGACGATCCCGATCTGAACCGCCAGCTCGTGACGGCATTGTCCGACGCGGGCTATGCGGTCGATGCCGCATCCGACGGCGAGGAGGGGCATTTCCTCGGCGACAGCGAGCCTTATGACGCGATCGTCCTCGATCTCGGCCTGCCGAAAATGGACGGCATCTCCGTTCTGGAGCGCTGGCGCAAGAGCGGCAAGATGATGCCCGTGCTGATCCTGACCGCGCGCGACCGCTGGTCGGACAAGGTGCAGGGCTTCGACGCCGGCGCCGACGATTATGTCGCAAAGCCCTTCCATATGGAGGAGGTGCTGGCGCGTCTGCGTGCGCTGTTGCGCCGCTCGGCGGGCCACGCCACCAACGAACTCACTTGCGGACCCGTCTCGCTGGATACGCGCTCGAGCCGCGTCTCCGTGAACGGCAATCCGGTGCGGCTGACCTCGCACGAATACCGGCTCTTGGCCTATCTGATGCATCACACCGGCCGCGTGGTTTCGCGCACCGAACTCGTCGAGCATCTCTACGATCAGGATTTCGACCGCGACTCCAACACGATCGAGGTTTTCGTGGGCCGGTTGCGCAAGAAGCTCGGCATCGACGTGATCCAGACCGTCCGCGGCCTCGGCTACATGCTCTCGCCGCCAGCCGATGCCAGCTAGAGCGCCGTCACTCGCCAGCCGCCTGTTCCTTTCCGCGACCGCGGTCAGCCTTGTCGTGCTGCTCGCGATCGGGATCGTGCTTTCCTCGCTCTATCGAAACGCGGTCGAGCGCGCGTTCGACCGGCGCATCAACGTTTATCTCCGCAACATCGTCGCCGAAATCGCGAACAATCCGAGATCGCCGACCATCGAGCCGGAAACGCTCGGCGAGCCGCTCTTTTTCATTCCCGGCTCCGGCTGGTACTGGCAGATCACCCGGCTCGGCAATCCACAGGAGCGCAAGGCATCGCGCTCCTCGCCCGAGGAGGGCTTTCCGACACTGCAAAGCCTCAAGGTGCCGGAAGTATATGGCGGCTTGCGGCAGGCCTATCTGACCGGACCCGACGGTCAGCGGCTGCGCGCGGTCGAGCGGTATCTCGATCTCGGCGATGACGGGCGCTTCTTCCTGATGATCGCGGGCGATTCCTTCGAGATCGATGACGAAGTCTCCGGCTTCAACGATGCGCTGCTGCTCACTTTCGGGTTCATCGGCCTCGCCTTCATGGCGATCATCTGGTTTCAGGTCCGCTACGGCCTGCGGCCGCTGAAGAACATCTCCGAGGCGCTCTCCGAAATCCGCTCCGGAAAAATCGATCGTTTGCAGGGAATTTTTCCGAAGGAGGTGGCGCCGCTTGCGGGCGAAGTGAACGCGCTCCTCGATACCAACCGCGAGATCGTCGACCGCGCCCGCACGCATGTCGGCAATCTCGCGCACGCGCTGAAGACGCCGCTTTCCGTACTGATGAACGAGAGCGGCAACGTGCAGGGTCCGGCGGCGGACAAGATCCGCGAGCAGCTCGGCGTCATGCGCGATCAGGTGCAGCGGCATCTCGACCGCGCGAGGATCGCGGCCCGCGTCGCTGTCATTTCGGCAACCGTCGAAGTGGCTCCGGTCGTCGATACGCTCGTGCGCACGATGGAGAAAATTTACCGCGAGCGCGGGCTCGACCTGCGTACGCAACTCAATCCCGCGCTCAGCTTTCGCGGCGAGCAGCAGGACATCGAGGAAATGGTCGGCAATCTTGTCGACAACGCGTGCAAATGGGCCGCCTCGCGCGTCGATATCGAAATGTTTGCGGGAAACCCGCCACAGGCTTCACAGCCCGGTTCTTTCCGGATCGTCGTCGATGACGACGGTCCCGGACTTGCGCCCGAAGAACGGGAAGAAGTTCTCCATCGCGGCAAACGCCTCGACGAAAGCAAGCCCGGCACCGGCCTCGGCCTTTCCATCGTGCTGGAACTTGCGAAGCTTTATGGCGGCACCCTGCAACTCGGCGCGTCGCCGCTTGGCGGCCTGCGCGCGGAACTGGTACTACCGGCCGCCTGATCCGGCCGGGCCAAGCTTTCGCCTGATTTGTCCGAGCATTTCTGGCATAGTCCGTAAGCGGTGGCCGCCGCGGCACCTGTGAGTACGGAGTAAGGGGCTTTCCATGCCGGCTTTGAATACCAAGATCGTTGGTGGCGTTTGTGCGCTGTCGCTGCTTCTGGGCGCGTGTTCGGGTCCTTCCGGTCCCAAGACAACGGATGGCGCATTTCTCGGGGCGCTGACCGGCGGCCTGATCGGTGCGGCAACCGGGCGCGGCGCGGGAGCCGTCGTGGCCGGTGCAGTCATCGGCGGACTGGTCGGCGGTGCGGTCGGTAACGCGCTCGATGAAGAGGACCGCCGCCGCGCCTACGAGGCCGAACTTCGTGCGCTGGAAGCGGAAGGACCGGGCGCGCCGGTGAGCTGGCGTGGCGACCGCGGCGCATACGGGACCATCGTCGCGGGTCCGCCTTACGCCTATCAAAGCTTTCAGCGCTGCCGCGAATACACGCACACCGTCTATGTAAACGGCCAGCCGCAGACTGCGCGGGGCATCGCCTGCCGGAACCCGGACGGCACCTGGTCGCAAGTCCGGGGCTAAGTGCGCGGATAAGCCTTTTGACCGGGTCGGGGCCGGGCAGTAGGACCTCACTCCGGGTGAGACAATGCTGTTCTGGACGCTGCTCGCGCTGATGACCGCCGCCGCCGTGTTTGCGGTGTTGTGGCCTTTGTCGCGGATGCCAAAACTTGCGGGCGAAAGCGCGGGCCTCGCGGTTTACCGCGACCAGCTTGCGGAGATCGATTCCGACCGCGCCCGCGGCGTGCTGCCCGATTCCGAAGCCGAAGCCGCCCGCATCGAAGTATCGCGGCGATTGCTGAACGCGGCCACAGCGGATACCGGCGAGGCCAAGGCCAGCGCGTCGAGACGGCGCATCGCTTCGATTGCGGCACTCGCCGGCATTCCGGCTCTTTCCCTAACTTTATATTTGTATTTCGGCGTACCGGAGTATCCCGACGCGCCGCTCGCCGAACGCCTCGCGCGCCCTCTCGCGCAGCAGGATATCGGCATGCTCGTAGGCCGCATCGAGGAGCGGCTCGAGCAGAACCCGAACCAGGGAGAGGGATGGGAACTGATCGCGCCGATTTATATGCGTGTCGGCAGGACCGGCGACGCA
>CAZFPR010000147.1:5527-5772 GCA_964521045.1 uncultured Hyphomicrobiales bacterium | reverse complement strand
GCCGAAAGAGTCTTACGTCGACCGCGTGAGCGGCCAGCTCACCGCCGGCGTGACTACGGGCCAAATCTACTGGGGCGCGGTACCCTTCGTCGTCATCCAGGTCATCATGGTCATTCTGGTGATCGCGTTCCCGCAGATGGTCATGCACTACAAGGGCGTCGGAACCGGCATCGATCCGAGCAAGGTCAAGATCGAAATCCAGTTGCCCGACGAGCCGCTGGGACCGCCCAAATTCTGATCGGACA
>CAZFPR010000147.1:4774-5442 GCA_964521045.1 uncultured Hyphomicrobiales bacterium | reverse complement strand
CTTCTCTTGTACTCTCGCCGTATCAGCCGCGGCGCGAACGGATCTGGAAGCCGTCGAACGCGTATTCGGCAACCTGCCACCAGAGATACTGGTCGTTGCGGAACGCCATGTAGCTGTCGTGGATCTTCTTGAATTCCGCGTTCTTCGCCGAGGTCTCGGCGTAGACTTCGTTCGCGGCCTTCAAGCAGGCTTCCATGACCTGCTGGGAGAACGGCTGGAGCTTCGCGCCGCCCGCGATCAGACGGCGAAGGGCTGCCGGGTTGCCGGCATCGTACTTCGCCATCATGTGGGTGTTCGCGGTCTGCGAGGCGGCTTCGAGCACTGCCTTGTAGGCCTTCGGCAGCGCATTGTACTTGTCGAGGTTCACCATCGCGTGAAGCATCGGGCCGCCTTCCCACCAACCGGGGTAGTAGTAGAACGGCGCGACCTTGTTGAAGCCGAGCTTCTCGTCGTCGTAGGGGCCGACCCACTCCGCCGCATCGATCGTGCCGCGCTCGAGCGCCTGGTAGATTTCGCCGCCCGCGATCTGCTGCGGAACGACGCCAAGCTTCGTGAGCACCTGACCGGCGAAACCGCCGATACGCATCTTCAGGCCCTTGAGATCTTCGACAGTCTTGATCTCCTTGCGGTACCAGCCGCCCATCTGGGCGCCCGTGTTACCGGCCATG
>CAZFPR010000147.1:1683-4764 GCA_964521045.1 uncultured Hyphomicrobiales bacterium | reverse complement strand
TTGTGCTTCTTGAAGAAGCCGTTGAGGAGATCGGTGCCGCCGCCATAGAGGCACCAGGCATCCATCATGCGCTGGTTGAGGCCGAACGGAACGGCCGTCGCGAAGGCGAAGGTCGGATCCTTGCCGATGTAGTAGTAGTTCGCCGTGTGGCACATTTCGACGGTGCCGTTCGACACGACGTCCAGCGCCTGGAGGCCCGGAGCGATTTCGCCGGCGGCGAAGACCTGAATCTGGAATTTGCCGTCGGTCGCTTCGTTGACGTACTTCGCCAAAACTTCGGCGGCGCCATAAATGGTATCGAGCGCTTTCGGGAAGCTTGAGGTCAGACGCCACTTAATTTCAGGCGCGGACTGCGCGATCGCCGGAGCGGCGACAGCACTGGCAGCGACGGCGCCGCCTGCGACTTGCAGGAACTTACGACGTTTCATGAATGTATTCCCCCTTAGGAGCGTGGAGTTTTGGTTCGTTGGACTCCCGAGTCGAGAGGACCCGGTCATCTGGGGGGGAGCATGTACGAGTGCCATGCAAAAATCTAGGAGCTAGGCGTCTTGCTATGCAGCATAGCAAAACGCCGCAACCTGTTCAGGCCGCGGCGTAAACTCACTGTATTCGAACCCTAGTTTCAGGTGAAACTAGCCCGCGTTGCGGCGCGCACGGATCATGTAGCTGTCGTAGCCGTATTCGGCGACCTGCCACCACAGATACGACTCGTTGCGGAAGTTCTGCATCAGGTCGATGTACTTCTTGAAGTCGGCGTTCTTCGCCGAGATCTCCGCCCAGAGTTCGTTCGTCGCCTTGAGCGATGCATCGAGGATCTCGTTCGAGAACGGACGCAGATTCACCTTCTGCGCGACCAGCCGGCGAAGTGCCTGCGGATTGAGCACGTCGTAGCGCGCCTGCATCCAGGTGTTCGCATAGGCAGCCGCGTTGCGCACGGCGGCCTGATAGTGCTTCGGCAGCGCATTGAACTTCTCGAGATTGAAGAATGCGTGCGTGGTCGGGCCGCCTTCCCAGAAGCCGGGATAGTAGTAGTACGGCGCGACCTTGGCGAAGCCGAGTTTCTCGTCGTCATAAGGTCCGACCCACTCGGCTGCATCGATCGTGCCGCGCTCGAGCGACTGATAGATTTCGCCGCCGGCGATCTGCTGCGGAACGACGCCGAGCTTCGCAAGCACCTGACCGGCGATGCCGCCGATACGCATCTTGAGACCCTTCAGGTCTTGAACGGTCTTGATCTCCTTGCGGAACCAGCCGCCCATCTGCGTACCGGTGTTGCCGAGCGGCAAACCGTTCACGCCGAACTTCTTGTAGAATTCGTTCCACACCTCGATGCCTTCGTTGCCCGACATCCATGCATTCTGCATGCGTGCATTCAGGCCGAACGGAACGGACGCGGCGATCGCAAACGTCGGATCTTTGCCGACATAATAGTACGACACCGTGTGGCAGGCCTCGATCGTGCCGTTGGAAGTCGCGTCGAGCACCTGGAGCGGAGGAACGATTTCGCCGCCGGCGAAAACCTGCACCTGAAACTTGCCATCCGTAATGTCGGAAAGCTGCTTCGCGAAAACTTCAGCACCGCCATAGATCGTGTCGAGCGGCTTCGGAAAGCTCGAAGCCAGACGCCATTTGATTTCCGGATTCGACTGGGCGATCGCCGGAGCCGCGATCGCGGTTGCAGCGGCGCCAGCGCCCGCCACCTTCAAGAATTGACGACGTTTCATTGTAAGGAACTATCTCCCAGACTTGCAGGAAGCACTGCGCCTCCCGCTTGGCGAAATCGCGTAGCACGCTTTCGTGGGATGAAAGTGGGATTAGCCATGCATGACGGGCAACTCGCGATGCTGAGCCATGCCCTGCCGGACAACTACTTTGCGGCGAAATGCGATTAAAGTCTGTGCAGGATTTTTCGTGTTGCGAGGCTCACGCAAACCAGCTGCGACAAACCGTGCACCTTACGTTGCGGCATTCATCGAACGCCGCACGATCATGACTCGATGACGATCTTCGGCGCAGCGCGCTTGCCCGCCGAACCTTCGAGCATTGCGCGCACCTTGGCTGCGATGTCCTTATAGATTTTCGCGTAAGCGCCGTCCGGCTCGCTCGCGACGATCGGCTTTCCGGCATCGGACATTTCACGGATTTTGAGTTCGAGCGGAATCTCGCCGAGAAACGGAACGCTCCAGCGGTCTGCTTCGTGCCTCGCACCACCGTGGCTGAAAATGTCCGAACGTTCGCCGCAATGCGGGCAAAGGAAGTAGCTCATGTTCTCGATGAGACCGAGCACGGGCACGTCCACGCGCTTGAACATCGCGATGCCGCGCCGCGCGTCGATCAGCGCGAGATCCTGCGGCGTCGAAACGATAACCGCACCCGCGAGCGGCACCTGCTGCGCAAGCGTCAACTGCGCGTCGCCGGTGCCGGGGGGCATATCGACGACGATGACGTCGAGCGGCGCCCAGTCGACCTCGCGAAGCATCTGCGTGATCGCGGATTGCACCATCGGCCCGCGCCAGATCATCGGCGTGTCCTCGTCGATGAGAAAACCGATCGACATGACCTTGAGCCCGTAGGCTTCCATCGGCTTCAGCGTGCGGCCGCCGACCAGTTCGGGCTTGCCCTTGAGCGCGAGCAGGCGCGGCATCGAAGGACCGTAAATGTCAGCGTCGAGCACGCCGACTTTCAGGCCGAGCGATTGCAGGCCGAGCGCAAGATTGACCGCAGTCGTCGACTTGCCGACGCCGCCCTTGCCCGAAGCGACGGCGATGATTGACTTCACACCGGGAACGCCCGGCGCGGCCTTGGCCGCCGGCTGGCTGCCGGGACCGCCCTGCGATGCTGCCTGTGGCGCGGTGGAAGGAGAGCCCGGTCTCTTCTCTGCCGTCAGGGCGATCAGCACTGAGGCCACACCCGGCGTCGCCTTGATGACCTCTTCAGCCTGCCTGCGCACGCTTTCCCAAGCCTGCGCTTCGGCGGCATCCACCGTCAGCGAGCAGAAGACTTTTCCGCCGGTTACGACCACGCCGGACAGCTTGCCGGACGAGACGATATCCTTGCCATCGGGGCCTTTAACGGATTTGA
>CAZFPR010000147.1:1045-1673 GCA_964521045.1 uncultured Hyphomicrobiales bacterium | reverse complement strand
AGCGGAGGTGGCGGTCATTCTTCTTTTCTCCCGCCCCATGAATAGCACTTCCGGCGGAAATATTCCTCGCGGCTATTCGCCCTGAAAGCGCGGCAGGCGCTTTTCGCGGAAGGCCATCACGCCCTCGATGAAGTCGCGGGAGCTGCCCGCCTCGCGCTGGCTGTCGCGCTCGAGATCGAGCTGGGCGGAAAGATCGTTCGCTCCGCTCGCCATCAGGGCGTGCTTCGCAAGCCGGTAGGCGAGCGTCGGGCCGGCGGCAAGGATCGCCGCATGCTTCGAGACTTCCGCAGCGAAGATATCGTCATCGAAAATCTTCCACGCGATGCCCATGCGTTCGCAGTCTTCCGCGGGGATCCGGTCGGCGAACAGACACATGGCGAGCGCCCGCTTGAGCCCGACGAGCCGCGGCAGAAACCAGGTGCCGCCTGCGTCCGGCACCAGCCCGATCCGCGCGAACGCCTGCTGCAAGTAGGCGGAACGGGCCATCAGCATGATATCGCAGGCGAGCGCGATGTTCGCGCCCGCACCTGCGGCAGGACCGTTCACGGCGGCAATGGTCGGAATCGGAAACGCGGCCAGCCTGCGAACGAGCGGATTGTAGTTTGCATCGAGCGAGGCACCGAGATCG
>CAZFPR010000147.1:0-1035 GCA_964521045.1 uncultured Hyphomicrobiales bacterium | reverse complement strand
TCGAGCTTTCCGGAACCCGCGATATTGCGCTCGGTCAGGTCCTGCCCGGAACAGAAGGCGCGTCCTTCGCCGGTAAGAACGAGACAGCGCACATTCTTGTCGGCTTCGATCTTGTCGAGCGCATCGCGCAACTCCGGATGCGTCGCCGCGCCGATTGCGTTGAGCCGCTCGGGCCGCGCGAGCGACAAGGTCGCGACCGAACCCGCGATATCAAGCTTGATGTGCTCGTATTTCATTGCTCACGCCTTTGCGCTTGGGCGGGCCGACACGGCAGCGTGCCAGCGCGAGAGATTCTTCATCTCCGGTGTAATGGAAAGCTTGATCACGCGCATGAAATCGATTGTGCAAAGCGCGTTGATATCCGCAACCGTGAATCGGCTACCGGCGACAAATTCACGCTTGCCCAGTTCGGTTTCGAGGAAACTAAGGAAGTCCACCGCCTGATCGCGGCAGACGGCGCCCCACTCCGCTACCTGCACTTTCTCGCGCTGCGTCATGCCGGGGCTTGTGTGCCGGAAGGATTGGGATACCGGCCCATAGAAGTGCAATTCGAGCCGACGATTCCACATTTCGACCAGCGCACTTTCAAGCGCATCCCGTCCGAACAGGTTCGGCTCCGGATGCAGCTTCTCAAAATAAAGACAGATCGCCATCGACTCCGAGATTACCGTCCCGTCGTCGAGAACCAGAACCGGCACGCGCTGCATCGGATTGAGAGCGGTAAACTCGTTGCTGCGTTGCTCCAGCGCGCCCAGATCGATCTCCTGCTTCGGGACCTCGATGCCCTTCTCCGCAAGAAAAATGCGCACGCGGCGCGGGTTGGGCGCGCGGCCCATGTCGTAGAGCTTCATCTGGCATTGCCTCCGTGCACTATCGGACCATGTGCGCGGGAACCTATCAAGCACCCGAAAAGACTAAGCTATTCGTGCCGGTGCGCCGGTATTTACGCTTCGTTAACCATAAGAATCAGCCCGGCATTAACCACCCGCGCGCGATGCTGGCGGCGGCTGGCGCGAAGGGACTCGCGGCCGGATT